>JBGCDE010000255.1:0-11909 GCA_045105115.1 Pseudomonadales bacterium
GCCTTGGCCATCATCGCGCCCCAAACTGGAAGTTGTCCACCAGCAGCCAGCCCCAAGGAGCACGCAGCAAGTAGCATTCCAGGATAAGAAGGTTGCAACGACAGAATCATAAAGCCGATAAACACTAGCGCAAGCGCTAACCATAAGCCCAACTTCAAACTGATCTTGTCTGCGGCGAAACCAAAGATGAGTTTTCCAATAAATCCGCATACGGCGATCGCAGTAATTAACTGCCCGGCCTGTTCTACAGTAGCGTTGAGCCCGGTAGCATATGGCGTGATATTCGACAATATGCTGACGTAGGTTGAGAATAACAGTCCAAGAGGAATGCCGATAAGCCAGTAGGCCGGCTTGCTGACAATTTGTTTGGTCGTCAAGCCAACAGGCGGACTCAGGCCGGAGGCATCTTCTGATTCAGCACCTTCCATTAACAAGCCGGCTTCAGCGGGCGTACCGCGAATTGTGAGTATCAGAACCGGAATTAGCAGTATCGCGATCACATAGGAAAAGTACTCAAGCGCTGTGCGCCAACCGTAGCTCTCAATCCAACTGGCCAATAGCAAGGGTATTGCTACTCCACCGACCGAGGTGCCCAAAGCTGATATGCCCAGCGCTCTACCTCGACTGGCGCTGAACCAACGGGCGATAGTGGTGCTGGCGGATTGTGAACCGCACATGGCATTCGCCAAAGACATGGACAGACCAAACATCACGCAGTATTGGGTTATGTTCTCGGCGCGAGAAATTCCAAACATGGCCAGCGCAAATATGACCGCGCCAGCGGACATCACCCAGCGCGTTGAAACCCGGTCAATCAGAATCCCGCCTGCAGGCATGGCGACCAAACCAAACAGTGTACCCAAAGTGAGGCTGTACATGACTTCTTCCAGTCCAACGCCAAACTCCAATTGTATGGGTGATACTAACAGGCTCACTGAGTAGGTAAAAAAGCCAATCACCAATAGCTGAGCGAAGAAACTTCCAGCAACAATATACCAACCAAAAAACATATCTTGAATCTCGTGCTCGGGGCAGGGTTTGTAAGTTATTGTTGCCCTAGGCTATCACAGCAATCGGGCCAGGTATCCTGCACTAAGCAAATGGACATCTTTTCGACTTTCATGTCTAGCCAAGTAAATTACCAATACGCTCCTTATGAGCGGCTAAGGCCGGGTGTTGCTCGCCGTCCAGTTTTTGTTTGATGATCGCTGCAAATTTGCAAGCTATAAAACAATCCACATCCGCTTGTGTTACGGCATTCCCGACCAGAAAGTCTTTACCTTCCAATTCACTGTTCACTGAATCATAAAAGAAGGCAAGTTTGGCGCGACCGCGCTCAATCAAATCGGGTATTTGCGCGATATTCAGTGGCCCCGGCAAAGCTCTGTCTTCAAAACCTGGTGCATAGCCGTTGCGCAGTACCTCGGCAATGCTCATCAGACCGCTGGTGAAAATGCGGTGTATCCAGCCTAGTACCAGGGCCTGTTCAACGGCGTCACGCCCCATCAAAGCGGGTTCAGGGTATTCCGATTCCACGTAATACAGCATGCTGATCACTTGATTCAGCACGGTGCCGTCATCTAACACCATGGTTGGAATAGTTTGATCTGGGTTAATCGCTTTATATTCTTCTGCGAACTGCTCGCCTTTCATCATGTTGACCTCTACAAAGTCCAGATCAACACCTTTTAGCTTGAGCATGTAATTAACGCGCAGGGCGTTGGGTGGAAAGTCGCTGGAGTAGAAAGTTTTGATAGGCATGCTGAGTGTTCTCCACAATAGTTGCTTGATGCTTCGAAGTGTAACCGAAACGCGGTGCCTCCGGGAGCGGCGGATTGATTTATGCGCGTTGTTATGGCAGACTTTATGCCAATATATTTGTTATTCTTTATCAACCCCTTAATCCAGCATAGAACGAGGATTCACCATGACAGATGCAGTGATCGTATCAACCGCCCGTACGCCGATTGGCAAAGCTTATCGCGGCAGTTTCAATAATCTTGGAGGTGCCAGTCTCGGAGCTGCTTCCGTAGCAGAGGCTGTCCGAAGAGCAGGGATTGATCCCGCTGAAGTGGAAGATGTCATCATGGGTTCCGCACTACAGCAGGGTGCAACCGGTTCTAATGTTGCGCGTCAAATAGCACTGCGTGCCGGCCTTCCTACTACAGTGTCGGGCATGACAATAGATCGCCAATGCTCATCGGGTTTGATGGCTGTTGCCACAGCCGCAAAGCAAATCACTGAAGATGGTATGAATTGCGTTGTTGGTGGTGGTCTGGAATCTATTTCCCTGGTTCAGAATGAGCATATGAACTTGCATCGTATGGTGGATGAAGAGCTGATGGCGATGCATCCAAATATTCATATGCCAATGTTGCAAACCGCAGAGGTTGTAGCGGATCGATACAAGGTTTCTCGCGAAGCCATGGACGAGTATGGCTTGCAATCGCAAGAGCGAACAGCGGCTGCTTATGCGGAAGGCCGTTACGCCGCCGAGTTAGTTGATGTTACCTGCACTCGAACCGTGTGGAGCAAAGAAACTGGCGAGGCTTCAGAAGCCGAAGTGACTGTATCGGCCGATGAGGGTCTTCGAGCAACAACACCTGAAGCACTTGCAGGTCTAAAAACAGTCATTGAAGGCGGAACGATCACGGCGGGCAATGCATCGCAGCTGTCTGATGGTTCATCCGCTCAGGTAGTAATGAGCTCAAAACTTGCTGAACAAAGAGGTCTTGAGCCACTGGGTATATACCGTGGCATGACCGTTGCGGGCTGTGACCCTGATGAAATGGGCATCGGACCAGTCTTCGCAGTGCCAAAACTATTGAAGCAAGCCGGACTCAGCGTAGACGACATTGGCCTTTGGGAGCTCAATGAGGCGTTTGCTGTTCAGGTCATCTACTGCCGCGATCAGTTGGGTATAGATAATGACAAGCTCAATGTGAGCGGTGGCGCTATTTCTGTAGGCCACCCCTACGGTATGAGTGGATCGCGCATGATTGGTCACGCGCTTATTGAGGGCAAGCGACGCGGTGTTAAATACGTAGTGGTTACTATGTGTGTCGGCGGCGGTATGGGCGCTGCTGGACTGTTTGAAGTTGCGTAACAGCAGTTTCAAAGGATTAGCAACTGCGCAGCGGTCTGAATGAGCCATAAAACCTTGCAAGCCAATGGTATTGAGCTTGCCTATGAGGAGTTTGGCGAGGTTGGGCAACCAGCTGTACTGCTGATAATGGGCTTGGGCACGCAAATGATTGCGTGGCCTGAGCCTTTCTGTCTGGCCCTGGCTGAGCACGGGCTTCGAGTGATTCGTTTTGACAATCGTGATGTTGGTCTGTCGAGCAAAATGGACTCGGCGCCGGTTCCAAATATTCTAAAGCTCGCCTTGTTCTCGCGTCTTCATCGAAAGATTCAGGTGCCGTATACCTTGCATACTATGACGCAAGACGCGGTTGCACTGATGGATGAGCTAGACATTGAGGCTGCACATATTGTTGGTGCCTCTATGGGAGGGATGATCGCGCAACTAATGGCGGCGCATTTCCCATATCGGGTGAGATCTTTGACGTCGATAATGTCCACAACCGGGAGGCGGTCACTGCCACAGGCCCAATCGAAGGTATTTCGGCACATGGCACGTCGACCACGAAATGCCAGTCCGGAAGCACTGCTGGAATATTCCATGCGAACCTGGCGCCTGATTGGCAGTCCAGATTATCAGCCCAGCGATGAAGAGCTGCGCGAAAAAATACGTGCTGGCTATGAGCGCAGCTATTATCCCGCTGGCTACACCCGGCATATGGCAGCGATCATGGCGGGTGGGGATCGGGTGGCCGATCTCGCCAAGGTGATAGCGCCTACTCTGGTAATACACGGCAAGCAAGATCCGTTGGTGCCAGTAGCAGGTGGCATAGATACGGCTAAATTAATCAGCGGTGCGAGGCTTGAATTAATAGAAGGCATGGGCCACGATCTGCCCAAAGAGTTGCTGCCGAAGTTTGTGGAGCTGATCACCAGTCATATAGAAACTGGTTTGTAATTCAATCACATAGGGAGTGAACCGTAAGTGGTTTCTTGATCTTTATGTTGATTGTTAAAGCGGTTTTGCAAACCGCTGGTGCTAACACAGTGTATTGCGAACCATAGGTAGAAATACGCAGGCTCAAATAGATAATGAGCCAGATTGCTCACAGGGTGGTCGAGCAAAATATAAGCCGCCAGACAAACAGCAAACAGTATCATTAACGTAAACAATTCGGTAAGCGTGGTATGAGAGCCAATGGTTTGCGGTGATGCGCGCTGCTTGCGGACCAGACAACGATAACTGCAATAGCTGAGAAACGCCAAGGCCATAAACTCATGCGGTATGCGTTCGTTCAGCCAGAGAGCCCAACCCCAAAGTGCGTTTGAGCCAATAATAAGAACGCACAACGTCAATAGCCTTAAGCAGAAGTGACCGTTGACCGTACTGGTGCGCAGCGTATCGCCAAGCGCTGAAACAAAATAGGCATGGCCTAAAACGACCATCACAGCAAGAGCAAGAGGGGTCGGCACAACAATACAGAACAGAACGACTGCCCAGAGCGCCATAAATCGAATCAGTAGTGTTCTGCTGTCTATAAACACACAATGCCAAGGTTGTTCAAAATATACACAGTAAGCTTAGCGTGTTGTATTAAAACTGAGCGGTTCTGATGTTGCGTTTGTCTGAAAAATAGCCAGTTTTCGATAATCCGAAGCGGCGTTTTCCAGGACATTTTACTGATCACCAACAATTCTTAATGCGGCTTACTTTGACTCTCTTAGCTCAGCTTTTTACACTCCTTATACAGAGCCACTAAGCCACTGTGGCGCACTTCTAGTAACCAGAGAAATCCAATCTATGCAAAACGCCTTACACCCGGAATTGAGCTGCTATCTACTGCCTGGTCATACCACTAGTCCCGCCGACGCGATTGTCGAGGCCCGCGCCGCCGAGGCAATGGGTTTGGGGAAAGTTTGGTTGTCTGAGCGTTTCGATGTGAAAGATGCTGGCGTGATCTGCGCGGCTGCTCTGTCTGTGACGGAAAACATTCACGTGGCAACGGCCGCGACCAATGTTCATACCCGCCACCCAATGGTGTTGGCGACTATGGCCTCTTCTTTGCACTATCTTTCGGGTGGTCGCTTCGAGTTAGGTCTTGCGCGCGGCGTGGCTATCCGTAATCAGTTAATGGGTCTGGAAAGCGTCAGTAACGCTAAGATGGTAGAGGCCCTGGAAGTGCTTCGCACTCTGTGGAAAGGCGGCAAGATAATGGGCCACAAGGGTGAGCTAGGTGAGTTACCTTATTTGAGTATGGGTGACTGGATGAACGCCGATATTCCTTTGCACTTTGTTGGCTTCGGACCTGCAAGTTTGCGTTTTGCTGGCGCGCATTTCGACGGCGTACACCTGCATACCTTCATCAGCGACACGGGATTGCGCAAAGCGAAGGCACTTATTCAAGAAGGAGCCGAAACTGCTGGTCGTAATCCGGACAATGTCCAGATTCATTCGGTGTTTGCTACGGCCGTTGAGCCCACGCGTGAAGATCATTTGCGAAAATTTGTGGCTCGCATGGCCACCTATATGCAGGCGCCAGGCTATGCCGAACTACTCATTGAGCTCAATGACTGGGACCCAGAGGTTCTTGTTGCTTTTCGCGCGAATGAAACAGTGGCTGGAATGCTTGGTGGCATAGACAGTGTTGCCAATCTGGAACAACTTGAAGAAATGAGTGAGTTGATCCCGGCGGAATGGTTGCCGGCAGCCGTTGGAACGGCGGCCGAGTGTGCCAGCGCCTGGCAGCAGCAAATTAACAACGGCGCGACTGGTGTGGTTATTCATGGCTCAACGCCGGATGAATTTGCGCCGATCGTTGACGCTTATGCCGAGTTAAAACGCGCTGTCTAAGGCTTCTGTGCAGGCCTGCAATCAGTTTCGGGTTTTACCACGTTTGGTAAGACGGCTTTGTCCGGGCTGTTCGCATTTGCGCCATACAGTTGCCCTCCAGCCAAAGTACACGGCCAATACGAATTTTCCCGGATAAAAAATTCCCAGCCTTGATCGCGTCCTTGCAACAACGGAACCATGTACAGCAGGCCCATCGACTCAATGTGGCGAGCGTGGCGCAGCGGTCCTGCATCCAGTGGCGTCATGCCGATATCGTCAATCAGTCGCGCAACGCGTTCTTTTGCGAGCTTGTTATCGCCCGCAATCAAAGCCGATGGTGCTTCGCCCATAAGCTCTGGTTGGTCGATAAGAAACGATCCGGGAAAGCCTACTTTCACGACATGAGCTTGAGTGTTCCATTGCTGTATTAGCTCAGAACTGGAAGTGCTGACACTGCTTTCCAGGTAGCCATCTTCGGCCATCCTATAGGGGATGGATGCATCTATGACGATTTTATTTTCTAATTTGCCAAGCTTCTGCGCCACTGTTTCCATCGCAGGCCAAGGCACTACTAAGAGTACTATTTCCGCTTGCTGGGCTGCTTCTAACGGCGATGTAGCACGCGCACCAACGCTGGCTTTCACCAGTTTCTGAACACTGTCGCGATGCGGATCGCGACTTCCATATATCACCTGATAACCATTTCGTGAGAGCTGAGGACCCAGGGAATCACCCATATCTCCAGTACCAATTACGGCAACGGTTATGGCGTTGTTTGCCATTGTACTCGCGCATCCATTCAGAAATAGCAGCGCAATCAACAGCAGGCGAAATAGACTCATGGCAGTTGTGTCCCGTTTGCAATCAGACGCCATAATAAACACTTTTCTGTTACTTTAGTGCATTCATCAAGCGAGATCAGGAGAGAGTGAAATGGCGTGGGATTTTCAAACTGAGCCTGAATTTCAGCAAAAGCTGGAGTGGGTAGAGGGTTTTGTTGCCGATCAACTGATTCCGCTAGAGCCATTAATTGCAGAATCCTCTGAAAGCCAATGGCAGGCGATTCAGAAACCGCTAAAGCAGAAGGTAAAAGAACAAGGCCTGTGGGCGTGTCATTTGGAGCAAGCGCTGGGCGGCCAGGGCTTTGGGCAACTGCCACTGGCTCAGATGAATTTTGTGACAGGGCGTTGTTTCTATGCTCAAGAAACATTTGGCAACATGGCGCCCGATGCGGGCAATTCTGAATTGTTGGCGGAAGGTGGCACCGACGCGCAAAAAGAGAAATGGCTATGGCCGAATTTGCGTGGCGACATTCGCAGTGCTTTCGCGATCACTGAGCCTTGGGTTGCGTGTACTGATCCAACCCAGATTGAATCGACCGCCGTACTGGACGGTGACGAGTGGGTAATCAATGGGCGCAAGTGGATGATTACGAATGCGTCTCGCGCTGATTTCATTATTTTTATGCTGGTTACTGAGCCCGATGAAGTGCCGCACAAACGCTGCTCAATGATTGTGGTAGAAAAAGGTGCGCCGGGTATGGATGTGTTTCGGGATATTCCCACCATGCACCATCCACATTGTGACTTTGGCGAAAACGGCAATCATGCAGAGATTATTCTGGATAATGTCCGCGTGCCAAAAGAGAACTTGATAGGTAAACGCGGAGGTGGTTTTGTTTTGTCACAGGTGCGCTTGGGCCCTGGGCGGATTCATCACGCTGCACGATGGTTGGGTGAGGCAGAGCGAGCGTTTGATATGCTCTGTGAGCGAACCCAGTCTCGAAGTTCTTTCGGCAAGAGTTATACCAAGCACGGAATGATTCAGGAGTACATTGCAGACTCCCGCATTGCTCTGGAGAGTGCCAAGCTGCTGACACTTCGTGCGGCATGGAAAATGGATCAACTTGGAGCGCAGGCGGCGCGGGCCGATATTGCGATGGTTAAAGTGCAAAATGCGACGGTGCTTTATGACGTTGTTGATCGCGCATTGCAGGTTCATGGCTCACTGGGTTACAGCGGTGATATGCCGCTTGAAATGATGTACCGTTCAGCGCGTATGGCACCCTTGGTAGATGGTGCCAATGAGGTGCATAAAATTAGCATTGCGCGTGATCAATTAAAGCGTTATCAGCCGAAAGAAGGTTGGCCCAGCGAGCATATTCCGACCCGGCGCGACGCCGCCAAAAAACGCTTCGCTCATTTGCTGGACACGGCAGGGTAAACAGGGCTTTTGCTTCATTTGCTGTGCCAGAAATGGCATAATCACTGCCATATTTCTGTTCTACGCATCAGTGGCTAAGGAGTTGGTATGCAACAATTGACGGGAATGGATGCATCTTTCCTGTATCTGGAAACGCCCAATGCACCTATGCATATTTCAGGGCTTGCCATATACGACCAGTCTACCGCTGAGGGCGGTAAAGTTCGTTTTAAAGACATTATCGAGAATTACAAGCATCGGGTACGCGGTCTTGCACCAATGACTCGACGCTTGGTGCAAGTGCCATTCCAGCTAGATCATCCTTACTGGGTATCCGACGGTAATTTTGATGCCGAGTTTCATATTCGCCATATTGCATTACCCAAGCCCGGCGACTGGCGGCAGTTATGTATTTTGGTTTCCAGACTGCATGCACGATCGCTTGACCGAAGCCGACCTCTCTGGGAAGCCTACGTCATTGAAGGTCTCGATAATGTGGAGGGCGTGCCCAAAGGAAGCTTTGCCGTATTTTCCAAAACCCATCACGCCGCCATAGACGGTACGTCCGGCATGGAAATGACCGCCGCGATTCATGATCTTTCCCCTGACTACAAATCCGGTCGCAAAACCACCGTGGTGGAAGTGGACGCGGAACCTAGCAAGGTAGAGTTAATGTTGCGTGCCCAGTTCAATAATGTACGCAAGCCGTTTAACTTTCTAAGCGTTGCTCGAAACACTGTGCCTGGCTTTGCAAAAGTCTATAACTCTACGCGTAAAGGCGAATTGAAGACTGTTGATGATTTGCCGCGTACGCGCTTTAACGGCGATGTGGGGCCGCATAGGGTGTTTCAAGCCATCACAGTAGAGCTTGACGATGTTAAAGCCATTAAGAACTCGATGCCCGGAGTGACTGTCAACGATGTTGCTTTAGCCATTGTTGGTGGTGGTTTGAGAAAGTATCTGCAGCACCATGGCGAGTTACCTAACAATTCTCTTGCTGCGATGGCACCGGTGAACGTTCGGTCTGATGCTGATACCAGCGGAGGCAATGTAGTATCTTCCATGACGGTGGTGCTAAGAACCGACGTGGAGAAGCCACTGGACCGGCTTGCCGCAGTGCATGAAGGGACCAAAGATGCGAAAGAACTTGCCAATGCGATCGGCGCCAAGACAATGACTGACTACACGCAGTTCATTCCTTCGGTGTTGACCGCGCAAGCCGCAAAACTGGCCAGTCGATGGGGGCTTATCAGTCGCATGAAACCTACGTTTAATTGTGTGGTAACCAACGTGCCTGGCCCACCCGTGCCACTCTATAACTCTGGTGCGAAAATGATCGCCAACTACGGTACTGGACCGGTACTTGATGGATTGGGTTTGTTCCATGTAATCAGCAGTTACTGCGGACAGTTTGTTGTATCGGCTACGTCGTGCCGAGACATGATGCCTGATCCTGACTTTTACCGCGATTGTCTGCAGGCGAGTTTTGATGACTTGCACCAAGCCGTTGCAAAGCCCAAAACAAAAACGCGAAAAAAAGCCAGTTCCAGAAAAGCCAGTACTAAGAAAGCGGCCAACAAGAAAGCGAAAGCCAAAGCTAGCTAACGAGTATTCGTAAACCGACCCGGGTTTAATCAAAAATCGAACTTCCCGGTTCGGTAACCCAATGAGAGATCGAGTATGATTAATCCTAAGAATGTTTCGAGAGCCTTCGTAACTGTGGCGATGTGCATGTTGCTTGCCTGCGGCGGAGATAATCTGTCCGAGCAAGTGAATGATTTCGCCGGCCGTTCGGATGAGAGTACGCCCAATACCCAGATTGAAGTGAACCATGACATTGTGGAACGCAGCGCGCCAGCGGCAAATCCAACGCGCAATGCTTATTACGGTGACCTGCATGTGCACACAGAATATTCATTTGATGCGTATTCTTTTGGCACTACGGCCACGCCCTATGATGCTTACCGTTACGCAAAAGGCGCTGCATTAACTCATCCGCGCGGGTACAAAATTCAGCTTAAACACCCACTGGATTTCTATGCCGTTACAGATCACGCTATGTTTCTAGGCGTAGTGAAAGAGGCAGCTGACACCAGCAGCGAGTTTTCTAAGTATCCGGTGTCTGAGCTGGTTCACAATATTAATGCCCCTGACAATCTGGGTGATGGCAGTATGGCCCAGCGACTTGGCAACTTTGCGCAGTTTATTCCCGGTGCGCTGGCGGGGCTGCAAGACGGCAGTATTGACCCAGAGCTCACGCTGGATATCAGCAAGCAAGCGTGGCTGGACACTATTAACGCGGCCGATCAGTTTAATGATCCGGGTCGCTTCACAACGTTTGCGGCCTATGAATACACCACATCATCAAATGATCGCGGCAATCTGCATCGCAATGTTATTTTCAAAGGCACAGATAAGTTACCCGCGGTACCATTCTCACGATTCAATTCGCAAAACCCTGAGGGGCTTTGGGATTGGATGGATAATCTACGAGATCAGGGCGTTGAAAGTCTGGCGATACCTCACAATTCCAATGGTTCAAATGGCCAGATGTTCAAGCTTGAAGACTGGGCTGGCAATCCGCTGACGGACGATTACGCCGAGCAACGAATACGCAATGAACCTCTCGTTGAAATTACTCAAATTAAGGGCACGTCAGATACGCACCCACAGTTATCACCAGCGGATGAATGGGCAGATTTTGAGATTTATCCCTATCGCGTCGGTACAACACTACCCAGTGAACCTAAAGGTGGTTATGTACGCGAGGCCTTGTTGAATGGGCTGAGTATTGAAGAGCAGGGCGGCGTTAACCCTTACCGCTTTGGAATGGTAGCCGCCAGTGACACCCATGTTGCAGCAACCACCGACGACGAAGAGACCTTCTTTAGTAAAGCCGGTGTGCTGGATGGTACTCCGCAGGGGCGTGGCTCTGTGCCAGCGTCATTTGTGCAGTCTATGGCCGCAAAAGTGATGGCGCCTGATTTTATGCAAGCTGTTGATGGAAGAAATTATTTCGGCGGTGGCGGATTTGAGAGTTGGAGTGCATCGGGTATTGCTGCCGTATGGGCAGAAGAGAATACCCGCGATTCGATTTACGCCGCTTTTCGCCGCAAGGAAACCTTCGCCACCACGGGGCCAAGAATCAAGCTTCGTTTTTTTGCGGGTGATTATTCCGCTGAGTTGTTGGTGGATGAAAAATTGTTAGAAGTCGCCTACGCGAGAGGTGTGCCAATGGGTAGCGATCTAGCTTCAGCCCCAGAAGGCGGGCCACGCTTTGTGGTGTGGGCAACGGCGTCGCCTGATGGCGCTTTGTTACAGCGTGCCCAGATCATTAAGGGCTATTTGAAAGACGGTAAGCCGCAAGAGCAAATTTATGATGTTGCTTGTTCTGATGGCTTGCAGGTGGACCCCGCAACAGGCCGTTGCCCGGACAATGGTGCCAGTGTTGATCTCAGCGACTGTTCAGTCAGTCAGGGGCAAGGAGCTGGCGAGTTGCGAGCTTTGTGGCAAGACCCAAATTTCGATCCTGAGCAAACAGCGTTCTATTATGTTCGGGTTTTGGAAAACCCGACGTGTCGCTGGTCAACGTGGGATGCCTTGCGGGCAGGTGTTGAGCCAAGATCTGATCTTGCCAAAACCCTACAGGAGCGGGCCTGGTCTTCGCCTATTTGGTATAGAAATAGTGCTAAGGCTGCTGGTCAGGAATAAAGAGTTTTTTCAGGCGTATTCTTTATTGAACTGGGCTTCCAGTTCGGGCATTAGTCGAATCGCCTGACCCTGGCCCTTCTCTGCA
>JBGCDE010000256.1:0-15713 GCA_045105115.1 Pseudomonadales bacterium
GCTACCCGCTTTATACCCTGGCTCGTGGAGCGAATGGATTCGTGATCCTGATCGACCAATCGCTCAGGGCTTGAGTTGATAACGCAGCAGTGCTGCATCCGCCGTGCGCGACACACCACCCATTTGCTGCGCGCTAGGTTCAAGATCACCCCCGGGGTCGCTGAAGGTATAACGCTGTAAGAGCGTACTCAACACAACCTTGCACATATTATGTGAGAATTTTTGTGCCGGGCAAGCATGCTTGCCATGACCAAAGGTACTAATAGTCTCACGACCCTGGGGCGTATTTTCCGGATTCAGTCGTCGACCTTGATAACGATCGGGATTGAATACAGCCAAGTCGTCAGTTTGTGTATTGGTCACCGACAACATAGTCGCGATATATACGCCCGGCGGCAGTGCGTAGCTCACGTCACCACAGTCAAATTCCACATCGCGCATCACCTTTCGCAGTGTTAGGGAACGCTGGGCTATACGCGTACTCTCCATCAACATTTGTTCGCAAAATGTCATGCTGTCTAAAGCCTCTTGCTGACTGCAAAAATCAAAGCCGTATTGTTCGCGTGTTGATGTGATCTCTTTAAGCATGCGCTGACCATGCTCTGGGTAGCGTGCCGCATTGATTAGCACCCACGCGATAGCGGCGTACAAATTAGACAGGAAACCTTGGTTGGCATTAACCAGGTTGTGAGTGAGTTTACGCCGCGTAACTTGCTCATCTTCGCTGAGAAATCGTTGGTACAGAAACGTCAGTGTGTCATCTGGCCAATGTTGCTTACTTTGTCGTTGATCAACAATTTCATTTATTAGGTCATGCAGTTTTGCGAGGGCTTCTCGCTCAGCAGACTTGTCGCTAATCAGTGTATTGAGTGTTGCTTGAGGGCTGACAAACGCGTTTTCCTGAGACAATACATCAAACGCGGCCTTGAACTTCAGCCAATATTCATCACTGCTGGCTTCTTCACCCATCCACACGTCAAAACCGATTCTCTGCTCCAGAGTGCGCACAGCATCAAACACATCCAACTCACCTGCGTCACCCCAGCGAGCAAGCTCCCTGTTTAATACATTGTTAAAACTGCCCAAGTAGCCTTGAACCCGGTCCTTTACCAACAGTTCGTAAAACAGGTCAATGTCAGCGTCCATGAATATTTCAAGTGGCGTTTTAAAGCCCATCATGTCGAACGTTGCCATCCCAAAGCTCGCATCTTCTTCAGCAACGTTGTACAGGCTTTTCAGCGCAGCGGGAGAAAACACACAGAACAGTTGATAACCGAACACATCCAGCAGAAACACATCTCCATACTGCGTTCTTAGTGTCTGCAAATACTGGGTTGGATTGTGTGCGAAGCGCAGCCCGGCGCCGATGTGCGGTAGATCGTCCTTCACAGTGGGAGGCGTTGGATGAATCATAAACATAGCTCAAAGTCACCAGCAGCAAAAATACCACAGCGGCTCGAAACCGGCAGTTTTTTCGACTTTTAGTATGTTTACTCTAGAAATTATGAATATTCTTCAGTCTCTACTGAATATTTGAGGATTTATCCAATGCCAGCCAAGAAAGCCAGCAAAAAAGCCGCTCCTAAGAGCGCAAAGCGAACCACTGCCAAGAAAGCAGCTGCCAAGAAGCCAGAATTCACTCTGCGCAATGTTGCTGTTGCCACTCTCGGTTTCTACGGCAAAGTATTTGACGCTGTTCAAGACCGCGTTGAAGACGCTCGTAAAGACGCACCAAAGACTTTTGAAGGTCTGGTAAAGCGTGGCGAGAAAGCGCAGAAAGAATTGAACAAAGCTCGCAAAGAAATGCGTAAAGATATCAAAGAGCAAGTTGAAGACGCTCGCGACCAAATGGAAGATGCCGTTGATCGCGTTCGCGACACTGTCACTCCTGCTAAGGCGTAAGTTTTCGCTTTTTCTTTGGCGGGGTCAGGTCGCACATTGCACACGAGTGTGCAATGTGCGACCTGACCCCGCCAAACTGACCTCACTTAACTGGTTCGGTACAACAACCTCTCCAAACTACTAGGCTTAAACGCCTGCCAAGTTTCAGCTTTCTGCTGCAAGCGATCAGACAATAGTTTGAACACCACGGGGTGCACGCCAAATCCTACATGGCTGCAAACAACTTCTACAAATTCGATAATGTTTGCCTGCGCATCGCGCGCATTATCTGGTGGAACAAAGCCGTCTGAATTACTATAAACAACGGTCATTGGTACATCACCCAGCGGTGCGCTGGTTAGCGCGTTCCAGGTTTCCATATCGTCATGGCTTACCTCATTTTTTAGCCAGCGCTGCAACAAGGGATACACGACCGTAGAGCGAAAATCGCCGAATGGTGTTCCCATCGTAATGACTTTACTGACTAACTCCGGGTACCTAGAGGCAAGCTGGCGAGAAATAATTCCACCGAGACTCCAACCAATCAGTGAGACTTTTTCTCCGGTTTCTGTTTTGAGCTGCTGCAGCAACTCTGCCAATACTTCAAGGTTATTCTCAATTTGGCTTACCGTTGATTGCGTATCCATCATTTCACGCGGATTAAGGTTTTGTCCGATTCCCCACGGTCTGGCCTCATAGCCCCAGATATTCAAGTATTTTCTCAAAATTGCTGTCGAATTATCATCAGCTGCAAAGCCAGGTAACACCATTACCGGTTCTCCTTGCCCGCCACCAAGACGTTTCAGGTAACGATCAGCTGGCAATAACAAACTCATTTCATGGACTACGCGGGGTAATTCAAAAAGAGAATAAATTGGTTTGGGTCCGGGAGGAGGAGCGGCAAGGTGATTTAACGGCATAGTTCTGGCACAGAAACTTAGTTGCTAGCAGTGTACTTAATTCTTTGTTTAATGAGGGAACTGACTCTCGCTTCCGCGTTACATATTATTCAGCCAATGCCTTATCTAGAAACTTAAGGAAATTGCGTTTTGCTTTGTGTTTTTCCCTAATGAGTTCAAGCTGTTCTTGCCATTGCAAGCCCACCGCCTCACCCAATATTTGACGCGATCGCAGCACAATATCAACCGCTTTCTGATAGGAGTCATTATTGCCTTGCGACACGCATTGCTCAGCAACTCGCATATACAGCTTTAAAGCGCGCCCTGCTTGACTCGGAATCTTTCTTGCCACGCTCAACAAACACTCATCATCAGCATTGTGCTGTTCAGCAATCTGCAGAGCTGAACTGATATCGTCGTCTTGCAGATAGATTCTAATCAGAAGTGACGCCGCTGGATTGTGGCCATAGCGTTTGGATGTTTCTAATTGTTGCTGCAGGGTATTTTGCGCTGTTAGACGCCAATACTCACGACGATCTCGCGACTCAGTCAAATCGAGCAACTTGTTATAAGACTCTAGTCTTGGCTGCTGCTTAAAACGCTGCCATTGCAAATCGGCCGCAACCTCAAGTTCACCTCTTGCTTCATGCAAATCAATGCGATGTCGTTTTAGAATATCCGTATTGTATTGCCGGTTTTTCTCTCCTTGCTCGGCACGTATTAACCATTCTTCAGCCTGAGTTGACCTTCCGGCGTTGAGGCAATAGTCAAACAATGCGAGATAGTCATAGGTTTCTACTGCCGTTTTTGTCTTAATTTTTATGGCGCCGTCAATGTCACCTCGCTTCTCGGCAGCTTGTAGCAGATAGGCTTGTAACGTTCGGTAAAGATGCTGAGTATCACTATCAGCACCCGCATCCATCGGCGGTAATTCCTGCCATTGTGAGGCGATGTTCGCCTCAAATTGTGCCAGACCTTCTTCCGGTATCGCGCCGAGGTATACGGGGAATAAGTCCGGAAGCAGTTGATTACGATCAGATAGAAAATATTCCAACAGATACTCTGCTCCAGCTTGAGCTGGCCAATCAATCGCCAAAAACGCCTGCTTGTGTAATGTCTCAAGCAGTTCTAACGATTCGAAACGATAGCCACCTGAGTCATCCACGGTTTCCAACGCTCGTGCCATTCTTTGCAGAGAGTAATCGCAAAGTTGCAACAGTTGCTCAGCGCTAAGTGATTTCGATACATCAGCAAGTAATTCAACAACAGTTGCAACACGGGCGAAATACGCACTGACTTGTGCATAACGATAGATCTGTCGATTGTAGGGGATAGACGTGGTGATGCGTTTACGGATTGACTTGAAATCCACAACATTCAACGCCTGATCAGCGCGAATTGACCATGCCTCAAAACTGACTTTGTCAGCGACGATGAACTCGTTTAGTTGAGCTATCAGCTCCTTTTTATCAAGACTTTCTAAATACGCCTGTAAGCGGTCCGCTCCACTGCCACCTAACTGCTGTTCGAGCCGAGAGCGTTGCGAACGATACTGAAGCGCAACCGCAACACAGTGTTTACAAAAATCGATGTTGTCAGACGCCGGGCACGTACAGCTGCCTTCGAATACGCGCTCGGTGTGTACCAGGCTGACCGAGTAATTTTCATTACCGGCTACTTCGGCAAATATCTTTTTACCCGCTTGACGTAAATCGCCAACACGCTGATCAGAATAATATACTGAGCCACGCGCAAATGCAGCCTCACCTGCAAGTCGCTGCAATAGGGAATCACTTACATCGATCATCGTGTTGTTATGGCATTAGTTTCGCCAGCTAATACGGGCAAGCCTGGCCAATGCAACTTTGGTTTCTGGATGAAACCAGCGCTAGGTGCTGCGGTGATTGGTATCACCCCAGAAAGCACGCATCTCGACTACTTTGCCGTCAGCATTGAAACGAAATACATCAATTATATCGATGGCGAGATTCGCCCCAACGACCGTAATAGTAAAAGGAAACGCCGCTTCCTGACCGGCAAGACGCACCGGGCCGGTTAACTCCGCCTCTACTTTTGCACCCATTGCTCCTGAATAAAACGCTCGAATTGCGTCGATACCTACGTGCTTGTCGCTACCAACCGGGTCTTCAACAATAGCGTCATCTGCGTAGAGCGCCAAAATACCTTCCAGGTCTTGCGCCTGAAAGGCGGTTAAATACGTCTGCGGAGCCGCCAGCATGTCGTCTTTAATTGCCATGAATAGTCACCTGTGTGTAGAAAATGAATGTCTGCACGCAGTATAAAAGAACTCAGTGCGCTCAGTCATTGCGACTAAGACAGCTCGAAGCGGTAACCAACGCCGTACACAGAATGAATGCTGTCGGGCGAAAGAGACAGGTCTGTGAGCTTCTTGCGTATTTTCCGAATGTGGCTGTCAATGGTTCGATCAGACACTATTCGATGATCCTGATACATTCGATCCATCAGCTGACTGCGTTTGAAAATGACGCCGGGGTGATTGAAAAGTATGGAAAACAACTCAAACTCTACCGCTGTGAGTTCAATTGAATCGTCGCCATCAATGAGTTGGTAACGATCAGCATCAAGCTGTAAGCCGGGCACAATTGCGCATTGCGCTGACTGCTCTCCCCCTGCTGACAAATCGCTTTCGGCTAACTGTTCAGACTGCACCCTACGCAGGTTCGCCTTCACTCGTGCTACCACTTCTCGGGGGCTGTACGGTTTACAAATATAATCATCGGCTCCCAGTTCAAGGCCAAGCAAGCGATCAATTTCATCCACGCGCGCCGTAGCCATTAAAATGGGTACTTGAGTGAACGCACGCAGTTCACGGCATAAGCTAAGGCCGTCTTTGCCCGGCAACATTAGATCCAGCACGATCAACGCAGGCTCGTGTTCTCTCACCCAATCAATAACCTGTTCGCCATCACCAATCACCTGCACACGGTAACTTGCCTGACGAAGGTAATCCGCCAACAATTCTGCCAGTGTCGCCTCGTCTTCAACAACTAACACCTGAACTTTATTGCTCATCGACTTTCACCTACTAGTTTCGAGGTAGGTATGCTTACCTGTATTTTCAGACCATCATATTGTGATTTGCTCGCCTGTATCGACCCATCGTGCGCTTCTACAATTCGCTTGCAGATGGCCAAACCAAGCCCGGAGCCACCACTGTCGCGGTTACGCGAACTCTCACCCCGGTAAAGATGTTCAAACAATCGTTCATGAGTGCCAACGGGTACACCGGGCAGACTGTCCTCTAAGGTAATCACTGCAAGACCGGTGCGCTCATGGACAGTCCAGTCGAGCGAAACTTTGCCGCCATCGTTGGTATACTTGCAACTGTTTCGCAGAATGTTATCAATCAATTGGTGCAGACGCGACGGATCAGCGTAGACAGTTATCGGTTTCTCAGGGCTGTACACCTTGAACGTGATATCACGCTCTTCAAACTCTGAGCGATGCGCTTCGGCAACTTCCGATATTAGCTCGCTCAGGTCTATTGATTGCTTGGTGTAGCGCAAAGCACCAATATCGGCGTTACTCAGTTCATACAAATCATCCATTAGCTTTTGCAGATGCTGTACCTGCTTCAAAGCCACTTCCACTTCCGCCTTACTCAACGGTCTTATGTCATCCAGCATCGCGCCCAGTTGCGCCCGCACTATTGATAGCGGTGTGCGTAACTCATGCGAGGTATCGGCCAGCCAACGCTTGCGTACACCGTCGTTTCTTTCCAGGGTTTTGGCAAGTTCGTTGAGGCTTCGACCCAGGCTGCCTAATTCATCTTTTCGGTCGAGTTGAATCCGCTCATCAAACGAACCTGCGGCAAGTCTTGAGGTTGATTTTTCAAGCTCCATCAGTGGGCGGGTCAAATGTCTTGCCATTGGATACGCGATCAATAAGCACAGCGCAAAAATGCCGCCGCAAATCAGCAGCAAGGTTTCCTGACTCTGCTCCAGGAAATTCAGTTCATAATCATCTGCCACGCGATTAAAGCTGGGCAGAGACAGCCAGCCAACAATGTTTCCCTCATTGCTGATGGCCAAAAGTTGTGCGCCATCGGGGTTAGACATCACCACAACATTTTTGAGCGCATCCAACAGACCAATATCCGTTCCGCCACCAGGTGGCCGAGGCGGACCATCTCGATGTGGTGGAGGTCTTCGATGGGACGGGCGTTCGCGTGGACCAACAGCTCGTGGCGCTGGTGGCGCTGGTCGACGCTTGCCATTCGCCCCTTGTAGATTGAGCTCTCTCAGCAGCTCATGAAACGCACGTGGATTATCAGAAAACTCTTCCCAACTTTCGGTTTCAACATAGTAGCTCGCCAACTCATCAACAGCCGGTGTGAATTGCTTGGCCTGTTGTTGATTAACGTAATTCAGAACCCCGCGGTCAACACTCCATTGCAGTAGCAGATACAGGCCGCCCACCAGAAGCAGGCTGGCCAGAAAGAAGCTAAGCAAAAGCTTGGTTTGTATGCGCATGTATCGAGAGTAACGACAAACGGGGTGACAGGCCAGAATTACGCACATCTTGCACGGTTCTTGCACATTTTGAGCACACTGTTTGCGCAGTGTTTGCATAGCCTGACAGTACACCAGCTGTACTCGGAGTTTGTGATGAACCGTTCCCAATCGTTTAGCAATCATATCCTGACAACGTTTATGTTTATGTTGCTGTCCTTACTCAGTGCGTGCAGCGGTGGTGGTGGCAGCGGTACTGATGCCACGAACATCGCCACGGATGGCGCCAATCAAACCGATGTTGATGAACCGTTCACGCCCCTTGAACCGGCAGTACCCGACAGCGAAACAGACATTGAACTGCGCTCATTAATCGCGGAAGAAGGTCTTAGCGGCGACGCCAGTATTGGCCGAGACTTGCCTTCTGCTACCGATCCAGTCGCTGTTTTGGGGCGCGACTTGTTTTTCAGCAAGAGTCTTGGCGGCGATTTCGACTCGGCATGCGTTAGCTGCCACCATCCTACTCTGGGCGGCGCAGACCAACTGCTTTTGCCCGTGGGTGTGGGCGCTGAGAATGTGGACTTGCTCGGGCCAGGTCGTGAGCACATAGATGGTTTGCCGCTAGTACCCCGCAATTCACCAACGGTCTTCAACGCAGGTCTTTGGGATACCGGCTTGTTCTGGGACTCAAGAGTAGAAAGTCTTGATCCAATACCAGAAAGCAACGGTGCCGGCACTGACATCCGCACTCCGGACACACCCATAGTCGTCGCCGACAGTAATGCCGGTGCAAACCTGGCCGCCGCCCAAGCTCGATTCCCGGTCACTTCTGTCGAAGAAATGAAAACAGAAGCGTTTGAAACCGATAGTGAAAACTCAGACATTCGTGCTCACCTTGCGTCACGCATTGGTAACTATGGCGTAGGTGCTGGCGAGCTGGGCCCAAATACCTGGCTCAGTCGTTTTCAAGAAGCGTTCGACAGCACAGACAGCCCGGAGCAGCTCATCAATTTTGACCGTATTGCTCACGCGCTGGGTGAGTATGAACGCTCTATGGTGTTTACTAACAACCCTTGGCGGGACTATGTGCAAGGTGACAACGCAGCGATAACAGAACAACAAAAACAGGGTGCAATTTTATTTTACACGGCTGCCGATGAAGGTGGTGGTGGCTGCTCTAGCTGTCACAGCGGCGATCTGTTCAGCGACGGTGAGCATCATGTTGTTGCTTTCCCACAGTTTGGACCGGGCAAAGACGATGGCAACAATGATGACTTCGGTCGTGAACGCGAGACAGGTGATAACGATGACCGCTACCGATTCCGAACACCGAGTCTTTTGAATATCGAACTGACTGCACCCTATGGCCATGTTGGCGCTTACGCAACGCTTAACGATGTGTTGAACCACTACGATAACGCAGGCAATAGCGTAGATGATTTTTTCGACGACACCGAATGGTGTGACACCGTACAATTTTCAACAATTGCGGATTGCGAAAATCTATACCCGGATTCCAGAGCAAATTCTGCAGCCGCGCTGCGACGCTTGAATCAGTTACGTCAAGCCGGTGAAGCGGATTTCCAGAATACTAACCTGAACAACAACGAACGTAATGCTCTGGTAGCATTTCTGCGTGCTCTCACCGACCCGTGTGTACAAGACCGGGAGTGTTTATCGCCCTGGATTCCAGACAATGCCGATGTCGGTCCGGACGGTAACCAGCTGAATGCTACCGATAGAAACGGAAACCTCTTATAGGCAAGCACTCAAACGCTGGCGGCTTTCTCCAAGTCAAGCAACATTCCGCCGTACGTGTCGGTCATCAGTGCCACCATATCGTCGGCATTAATACCCTCGCTAACCCCGGAAAAACTGGCATGCCAGCGCACATTGGTGCCCGCTTCATTGGCGTTAAGATTCACTACTACGCGATAGTTCTGCATCGGCATATCTGGAATCGTGTACGAAAATTGCATTTGCTCAGAGTCAATTGCTTCCAGTTTTTCATCCACCGGTGAGTCCATGCCGTGCATAAAGATTCGGCGAACCAGATCAGTGCCTTCGCCAATCGCTTCAACCCGATCGGCCGGTGGATACCAGTCAAGATTCGCAAAGTCTTCCAGCAAGGCCCATACGGCACTCGCTGGCGCACTCAGCGTTTTTTCTATCAGAATGTCATGCATCCGTATTTCTCCTTCGTTGTTGCGCAGATTATACGCTGATCATCCGGCAAATGAGCTGAGGATAAGCGATCGCAGACTAGTAGATTACTTTAGAATACGCGTTCAAGTCTTCATCTATTGCCGCCGTGATTACTCCCCGCCTGCTAGTTATATCCGTGATCGCCGTGGTGAGTATGTCGGCTGTTCCTGTGCTGGTTAAATCCACCGCAGCAAATGAAGTGACCATTGGAATCGCGAGACTGGCTATTGCTGCACTGCTCATGACACCGCTGGTTTTTGTGCGCGGCTCAATAAAAAAACTAAGCGTACCCCAACTTACGTCAATGACAGCAATAGGCGCCGTTTTTGCGCTGCATTGGCTCACCTATTTCTTGAGCATCAAACTCTCTACAGCTTCTATTGGCGCCATGGCCATTTCAACGTTTGGCGTGCAATATCTTTTGCTGGCACGAATATTCAACAATGAGCGCACAGGAAGGCTTGAGTGGCTTGCAGTTGCCTGCTGCTTGCTTGGCTGTATGTTCGCCGTAGACGAGTTCACATTTAGCAGCTCAAACACGCTAGGCATGCTGGTCGGAATTCTGAGCGGCACATTGTATGCCTGCATGCCTTTGCTTCATCAACGCGCGACTGGAATAGACACCGTTACCAGAGCGTGGGGGCAATTCACTTTCGCCTTGTGTTTTATGTTGCCACTGGTGAGCTTCAGCAACTGGCAGCTCAGCACAGCCGACTACTCTAAATTGTTGGTTCTTGGGGTGCTCTGCACGGTGATCGCACATGGGCTATGGGTAAAGGCCAGCACCGAATTACCGGCGATTGTCACCAGCCTGGTTTACTATCTGTATGTTCCACTTGCAATGTTAAGCAGCGCCTGGTTTCTTGATGAAACAATGACCACCGGCAAGATGCTCGGCGCTGCGTTAATACTAGGTTCGAGCGTGGTCGTTACCTTGTATCGTTTTCGCAGCGCCAGCACACAATCCGACTAGCTCAAGATGGTGGCATTGAAAAGCCATCAAGTATCGCACGGTGCTCAGGAGTGAAGTAACTCGCCAAGCCTTCATGCAATCCGGCCACATCCCATTTCTCATTCCCGGCAGGATTTAAAATTGGGTCACCAAGACTGGGGCGCTGCACAACTTGCACCATATTGCCCCACACCACCATGACTTCACCAGAAATATGCGCGGCGTGCTCCGAGGCAAGGTAAGCAACCACTGGCGCTACATTGGCAGGATCAAAGGCGTGAAACCCTCCATCTTCTGGTGGTTGGAACATAGCGGCTGTTGGCCCGGAGTTGGTCATATCCGTCAGTGCCCTAGGCATGATCACGTTACAAGTGATGCCGTATTTGATCATTAGCTGGGCAGCACCCATGGTCATGGCTGTTATTCCTGCTTTGGCAGCCGCATAGTTAGGCTGACCAGCCGAACCGTACAACATCGCCTCTGAAGATGTGCTGATCAATCGGCCATAGACGCCATCTCCCGCTTTGGCTTTTTCCCGCCAGTACGCAGTGGCATTGCGCATGTTGATGAAGTGACCTCGCAGGTGCACGCGAACAACACTATCGAATTCCTCATCTGACATGCCGAATATTGTCTTATCGCGGCAGTAGCCAGCGTTATTAACCATTATGTTCATGTCGCCGAAAGTATCGAGGGTGACCTTCATTAAATTTTCAGCATCACCACTGTCAGCACAATCGCCAAATACGGCAATGGCTTCGCCGCCAGCGTTTTTGATTTCCTCCACTGTTGCATGAGCGGCTTCTTCCGCCTTGGGAAGATTAATCTCGTTAACAACTACCCGCGCCCCTTCGGATGCTAGATATAGCGCCTCTTCTTTACCGAGGCCATTTCCAGCGCCGGTAATAACCGCTACTTTTCCGTCTAACGTACTCATTCATTATTCCCCTAAATTCGTTCTATGATCGTTCCAGTACCCAGCGCAGAGCCGCAGCACATTGTGATCAAGGCCGTGTTTTTGTCGGCACGTTCGAGCTCGTGCAATGCTGTGCAGATCAATCTAGCACCGGTTGACCCGACCGGGTGCCCAATCGCAATCGCACCACCATTTACATTAACCTTGCTCATGTCCGCGTCGTATACCTGGGCCCAGCTAAGGACCACCGCAGCAAAAGCTTCATTCACTTCAAAAAGATCAATGTCACTCATGCTCATGCCGGAGCGTTTCAACAATCTAGCGGTTGCGTCAACCGGGCCATCTAACAAATAGTATGGGTCGCAGCCAACTACGCAATCTGTAATGATGCGCGCTCGCGGCTTCAATCCACGTCGTTTGGCTTCCTCAGCGCTCATCCAGAGAACACTGGTTGAACCATCCGAGACTTGCGAACTGGTGCCTGCAGTATGGCGCCCGTTTTCAATCACGGGTCTAAGCTGAGACAAACCTTCAAGCGTTGTTTCACGCAAACCCTGATCGCGGGTGATGGTTTTGGTTTCTCCTGTTTTATTGCCTTGCTCATCCAGAATCGGTGCCTCAACACTCATCACCTCGCGGTCAAATCGGCCTTCGTCCCAAGCCGCTTGCGCGCGACGCTGCGATTCGCAGGCAAAATTTTCCAGATCCTGACGACTCAATCCACGGTTATCGGCAATGCGCTCAACCATAGTGAACTGATCAGGTGCCTGGTCCCATGGCCACTCTGGCGGAATATAGTAACCTGGGCCGTTATAAACGTTTGCACCCAAACCAACATGACTCATGGCCTCAACACCGCAGGCAATACCGACGTCGAAAGAACCGTGATCAATCATTGCAGCCACCGCATGATTTGCGGCTTGCGCGGAACCGCACTGGCTATCAAAAGTAGTGCCACCCGCGGTGTAATCTGTACCGGCCGATAGCCAGGCATTTCGCGCAATGTTACCGGCCTGCTCACCCGCCTGGGTAACACAACCGCCGGCGATATACTCCAGATCTCCGGCTTCAACGCCTGCACGTCGCATTACTTCTTGTTGACTCAAGGCCAGCAATTCAACGGCATGGAAACCACTCAAGTCCCCCACACCCATTTTTCCGCGGGCGATAGGTGTTCGAACTGCTTCAACAATCACAGCTTCTGGCATAAGATTTCCTCAGAGTTAAGAAATGATAGTAGCGTCTGTGCTAAAACATCATCAGAATAAGTTCATAAATGAGCGATGGTCGCTCATTTCCAACCACATGAACATTTTGTTCCATCGTGATTTTTGTACCGCGGTCAGACACTTCAACAGATTTAACCCGGTTACGCGAGTGCACTTCGCTATTGACCGGCACTGGGTCGAGAAAGCGCAATTTATTCGACCCATAATTGGTCATAAATTTGAATCCGGAAATCTTATCCAGAATACTCTCACCGTGTTCAAATCTGGACATACACGCTAACACCAGAAAACCGTGCGCAATAGTGCTGCCAAAGGGGCCTTCTGCCTTAGCGCGCTCTTCATCAACATGAATCCATTGATGATCACCACTTAAGTCCGCAAAATCATTGATTAGCTTCTGGTCAACCAAAAAGCTGTTACTCCACGCTCCGAATTCCTCGGAGACCAGTTGATTCAGTGCGTCTTGATCATTAAATGCGATGCTGGTCATAAGATTTTTGTGTCGAATTTCGGGTGCGATTTTATACCATATCGCCCCCAACGCCCCAAGTGAAGGTCGACAAGCTGCCTGCCAATCGCGTTAAATATCGTTAAGGGCGACTTCAGAGTCGCCGACGAATAATTCAGGTGTCTATGCTTCTCCAGGCAAATTCAAGGCGATTACTTATTATCGCGACAATACTGCTGTTGGTTGTATCCAGCATTGTCACTACCGTGTTCTTCGAAAGCAGCAAGGAAGGATTGCTCGGGCAGCGATTGCACAGCCAGCATGAACTGCTGGGCATTGCAGAAGATGACGTGGTTTTTATAGGCGACGACTTAACCGCTGAGGCACTTTGGAGCGAGCTATTTCCGGAATTGAGTGTGCGCAATCGAGGTATGAACGGACAGACCACAGAAGAAATGTTACTGCGCTTACCCAATATAGCCCAAGCCAGGCCACGAATAGTGTTAATAAACAGCGGCGCTAGCGACCTGGAAGCCCTAAAACCGCCTGCGCAGATCATTGCCAACATGCGCGAAGCCGTAAACCTGCTTCAGTCATTCAGCCCGGCGTCGCGGCTAATCATTGTTGGCGTACTACCGACATCAACTGAAAGCATGGTGGCGACAGACGAACTTAATCATTCACTGCGCCAATTATCGCAAACTCATGCACTGGAGTTTATTGATTTGAGCAGTGCTTTGCTCGATGGCAATGGCCGTTTTATGGAGGGGCTAGCCGACCGACGATCACGTCTGCACGGTGCAGGCTACGCGAAGTGGCGCGACTTGCTAAAACCCCACCTTGTGAATCTCTAAGCTCAAGCTGTCGCGCTTAGAAAGCGTTTTTCAGCCTTGGTCTTGTGGGCCACAGCATGGTACAAACTCACCATTAAGTGGTTTCGGTGGTGATGAAAAGGGTTGTCTTTAAAGTTCACATCATCCAACAAGTTTTGCAGCATCTGCAAGCCAACTGTGCGCAAGGAAATTTTATCGGCGTACAGTAGTGGGCCATAAAAGAAGCTGCGCTCTATCGGTGTCAGTTCCTTATCAAGATTTTGCGTGATTCCGTAGCGACAATATTGTAAAGCAGCTGCCTTACTTTGCTTTTCATAATCTCTGCTGTGCAACAAACGTTTAGCGAACTGATCGAGAACAAGAATCAATGTTAGGCAAGAGCGTGGCTCTTCCTGCCACTCGTTAAGACCGCCATTGCAGGCGCTTTTAACCAAAAAAAGAAAATGCTCTTCGATGTATGCCAGTTGATCGCTTTGTTCGTTAAAACCATTGCTTTCGCTAGGATCAACGTGCCAAAAGCGAACTTTCTCCACCGGAAACGCGCCATAGAGGTCGCTACCAAACCAAAAGCTATGAATACGCTCAGCGAGCTGGCGCTCATTGTCAGCTGCTGCATCCGCAGCAAATTGCTCTGTGTTTGAGATCATGATTGGCTCCATCCTTGGGGCTATGGTATCGGTTTTTGCGGCCGACACAAGAAGTGTGTGCACTTCCTTGTGCAGCGAAACAGAGTATCAAGCAGGATTTAGAC
Source organism: Pseudomonadales bacterium (assembly GCA_045105115.1). GTDB lineage: Bacteria > Pseudomonadota > Gammaproteobacteria > Pseudomonadales > JAUIET01 > JAUIET01. The sequence goes on from JBGCDE010000256.1 coordinate 14,608, forward strand.
GTAGCCTAGTAGCAGTGTCCGAATGTGACGTGAGAAATCACTTACAAGAATTTACATTGCGCAGAGCTATTGGGTATTTTTTAGAGCTTGTTTAGAAAATTTCATCCGGTTTTAGCTCAAAAGCAGGTGCTTCAGTAAGTTCAAGCGATTTGTATAAATTGGGGTCAGAGTTTTTCAAGAGGTTAACCTGAGCCTGGGTTTGTGCATCAAAGCCTTGCTTAAGCACTATTTCCACACGCCTGTTTCTGGCGCGCGTTTTGTTGGACTTGTTCTCTGCCAGCGGCCGTGTTTCCGCATAACCGGTTACAACAAAGCGACCGGGGTTTAATTTGCCGCCGCTTAACAATGCGTGTGCAACTGATACCGCTCTGGCCGATGAAAGCTCCCAATTTGAACGAAATCTTGACGTTCGAATTGGAACGTTATCAGTATGTCCCTGAACAGCAATAACACCGGGCTTGTCGACTAAAACTCCTTGCAGGCTTTTCAGTACTTTTACGTACTTGCGCGCCAGCGTCGCAGAACCTGAAGCAAACGAGCCCTTTTCTTTGATACGTACAGTGATATCACGCCCGTGAGTTTCGATTTCAACTTCACCGCGAGCAATTTCATCGCGCATTGCATTAGCTAAGTCCACCGCGTCTTGCTCGGTTTCCTTAATCATGCCTTGCAATTTCTCCAGCAAATCGGATTTAGCCGAATCGGAATCGGGCTGGCCAGACTCACGCGCTTCGTCATCGCCAACTTTGCACTGAACGTCCAGGGTCATTGTTTGCTGGTCATCTGTTTTTTGCCAGATCTCCTTAATAGGTGTTGGTTGTGGCCTGCCTGGAGAGAATTCCTGAGCAATAATGCTGGTACCCTTTGGAATGTCTTTAACATTCAATTTGTTCTGCACGCCAAACGCTTCACGCATAGAGCCCGCAAGTCGCTTGAACTTCAAGGCATCCATTTCTGAAAAAGAAAGCAGCAGTACAAAGAAGCACATCAGCAACGACATAAGATCCGCAAAAGTGGGCATCCAGCCCGGAATCCCGGGTTCCGGTTCAGGGCAGATACATTCTTCGTCGTCGGCCGACATCGTTTACGTCGCTTGGCTCTTGATT
>JBGCDE010000257.1:0-23144 GCA_045105115.1 Pseudomonadales bacterium
CTACTGTAACAACTCTGTTCTTGGCCACAACAACGCCACTGGAAAAATCCTTGTTGTTTGCGATCACCCTGACGACTGAAGCCTTGGTGTGCTCACTGGGTAGTTCACATTGAACGTGGCGATTAGACACGCAAGCGCTTAAAACACTCACTAGAATCAGTGCAATAACCCTGTTTTGCATCGCTACTTACGCTCCGTGCCAAAGTTGCTATTCCTTGTTTAAGCGTAGTCGCGTAAAAGAACTTGCGCACCGCTTTATAGCAACAGCATCGCTTACTTTAATAGAAGTGCGTAGAAGCTTGATTATAAATTGCTCGCTAGTGTACTGAGGAGCGGTACTCGGAAACTGTATAGAAAACGTCACCTACTTTTATCCGCAACTGACCATCAAGGTAAGCTGCTTTTGTTCGTTCATCTTCACTTAGGTTTTGCCAAGCTATGTTGTTGTGCGGACTAGCTGTGCGGGCGATTGCTTGATCATCACTCGTATTGTCTTGTTGTTCTACTTGTGTCAAATCCGGCTTCGATGCAGCGACAATAAACGCGTCCTGGTAACCGACGGAACGAAGCTTTTCCAAACTTGTCTGGGCATCCCGCGCCTTATCGAAAAATCCGACCTGAACCTTTGTTAAACCGTTTTTCGAATAATGGTACACAGTATCTACTTCGGCTGCAGCGCGCCAGTAAGTTGCTGACGGTTTCGTGAAAACACCTATTTGTATGGTGTAGTCTTTTCCATGAGTCTGTACCGAAAAGCTCAGAAATATCAAGACACAAACAACTGAGATGGTTCTACAAAAGTTCATGGGCTCTCTCCTAAAACAGATTACCCGGGCCCACTAACATGAACCCGGGTTTTCTTACTTATCGAACGTATTGGGGTTTAAAGGTTAACGCCCAGGCTTTTTGCCGTTTCTATGGCAATGTAGTTCGATCCTGAAGGCAACTTGTTCGCACGTGCATACTCATTCGCTGCTCGCAAAGTATTTGGTCCTAATACTCCGTCGGCAGAGCCGCGTAGGTAACCAGCGTCACTCAATGCAGATTGCATTGTCTGTACAACGCCACTGGTCAAGTTGACTTTGCAGAGCACTTCGCGCCACTCAAGACTTTCGTCGTTGATTTTTGTGCGCTTATCAAGTGTTGCGTACTTTGCAGGTATATCGATCTTACGCTTCTGAGCGGGTGTTGCCACTTGCTCGCTGCTGACCGTTTTATAAACGGCAGGAATCTCGATAGGCACGGTACTTGCCGGTGTATCCACAACTGTGCGGGTAATTGTACGGTACTCTGCAGGTATCTCAATTTCACGCGTTGTTGCCGGTGTTAACAATACGGTTTTCTTGATGGTCTTATATGTTGCCGGTACTTCAACCAGGCACATTACTTCACCAGTACCCTGATCGACTGCGGTTTGCAGAGCGCCATCGACGGGACCTGCACCACGCTTCCATACGGTGTGTGCCGCTTTATCAAGTATTGTTTCGGTTTGTGTTTCGTATTGGGCAGGCACGTCTTCAATTCGCGTTGAAGCTGCACGTACTAATACTTGCTCGGTTACTTCCTTATAAGTTGCCGGCACAATTTCCAGGCGCGTTGATGCTTCTTTCACTAGAACCGAGTCGCTTACGGTTTCATAAGTAGCTGGAATGACTTCATAGCGAAAGCTAGCTTCCTGCTCTAACACTGTTTCAGAGGTTGTTTGAAACGTGGCAGGAATCAGAACGCGGGCGTAACAATGGCCAGGTTCAGCATTCGGTGGGAAAAGGTCGCTGCTCATGCCCGCTGGGCTTGAAGAAGTACCGGTATCTGCAGAGATACTCGCGTCTCGCAAGCGCGCGATTTCCTGGTTCTTTTCCTCTAGTTGTCTTTTATAAACTTCAAGGTCCGCGTTGCTTACCGACTCAGTGGTCTGAGTACTGGCCGTAGTACTTGCGCAACCTTGCAGAATACCCACAGCGCACGCGAGCCCTAGTATGTTGATACTAAACTTGTTCATTATTCACCCCATAGCATTAAAAAAGTGGTTGGTTCTAATCCAATCCCAGGTACTTGTATTCAGTGCAGTAATGCATTTCACTGAATGCCCTGTCAGTACATGGGTTGAGCTCAGTAGACCATAAGAGTTGCATGCGCGTTGCTAAATACTGTAAAACCGAGTGTTCAAAAAAACACTCACATATAACGTGAGTACGTTTTTGCTCTAATTTTCTTAATTAGTGCAAATCAATAGTACTGTATATATTTACAGCACTATTGATTTGGTATAACCTGTAACAATGCCGTCACTTCCCTCGCAACAAACCTTGGCTGCCCTGCTACAGCACCCCGCCCTCTGGCAGGCTGGGCAATCAGGCGCGCGCTCAGATGACGGCAATACGGTCCTTTCAAGTGGTTATGAAGCGCTTGATAAAGCCTTGCATATGGGCGGTTGGCCCCGCACAGGTAATACAGAATTACTCTGCGACCATTCAGGTATAGGCGAAATGAGCCTGCTGATGCCAGCCTTGAGCCAACAGCTGCAAAATGAGCCAAGTCGCTGGCTTGCCCTGGTTGCACCACCGCACATTCCGTACGCTCCAGCGCTCGCGGGCCAGAATATTAACCTGCAACGCTTGCTGGTTGTGCAAGCTCATAGCCTAGCAGACAAGCTATGGGCATCGGAACAACTGCTGCGCTGTGGTCATTTTGCTGCTGTATTGAATTGGCTGGACGACCGTAAGTTCAGCTATGCAAACAAACGAAAACTGCAACTAGCTGCCCAGGAGGGGCACAGCTGGGGAATTAGTTTTCAGCCAAGCGCTTTCAGCCAGCAATCGTCGCCAGCCAAGCTGCGCCTGCAACTGCTGGTTACAAAGAAACAACTGAAGGTGGATATTTTAAAACAGCAAGGTGGTTGGGCCGGACAGCAAATATTACTGCCGCGCCCTGAACGGTTAATACAAAACACCTTGCACGTAGATGATTGGGATTCAAATAAACATGTTGTGGTTAGCCATCCATTTACCCTTACTGCCGCTGGAGGTCTTCACTCGCAGCAGCACCGAACCATTGCCATGCGTGGTTATTCAAAGTCAGCGCGTCAGCTACGCCAACGGGCAAGCCTTGAAGGCAGGCGTTCAGATCAACAGCTCACTCAGTACAGCTCTGGCTCTGAGCCCGCAACTCAAAACCTTTGAACGCGCACCGACCAGTGAACGCCAGCAACTACACAATCTCGCGCACTGGGCATACCGTTTTAGTCCCACTGTGTGTCTTGGGTCAGAGGCGGAAGAGCAGCACCTATTACTTATTGAAATCATCGGAAGTCTTAAGCTGTTCAAAAACTTGCAAAATATTCTTAAGATTATTTCCGATGAATTAAACACACAGAAGTTCAGCTTTACTATGGGCCTGGCTCATACTCCTAAGGCCGCTACCTTGCTTGCTTTTGGCAGTCAGTTGCTGTCCAAACCGCCGCCTTTTGAATCTGTGCCTGATCGCAACAGTAGTTTGCAAGCGTTACGCCAGTTGCCGCTTAGCGTATTACATAACTATCCGCGAGTACTCGATAAACTTGGGAAATTCGGCCTCAATGAATTTGGCCAGTTACTTGATTTGCCCAGTAGCGCCTTAGGCAAGCGCTTCGGTCGTGACTTTCAGAAGTATCTGAAAAAACTGTGTGGTGACAGTGACGACCCGCAGCACGCTATCAAGCCTATTGAATGCTTTGCCAGTCAGCTGTTTTTTTTAGAGCCCATAGAAAACACGCAAATGCTATTGTTTCCAATGCAGCGTTTACTGGATGAGTTTTGCCGCTTTTTACTGGCCAGACAACTACAGTGCAATCATTTCAGCTGGGTGTTACATCAGGGCGGAAAACAAAGCCAGCTCGATATTCGCTTGGGGCAGGCACAGGTGAATAAAAATAATTTTCTGAACCTGACGCGTATTCAGCTTGAAAAACTATGCCTTAATCAGGGTGTGCATACTGTTGAATTGCGAGCTAATCATTTTGTGCCCGCCAACACCAACAGCCATGACCTGTTTGCCAACGCCAATCAAAGCGAACCACTGGATACGCTGCTAGACAAACTACAGGCGCGACTTGGCCAAGGCACTGTGTATTGCATAGATTGCGAGCCTCAACACTTGCCCGAGCAAGCCAGCAAGGCCACGTCGGTTCGATTACCTGGAGCAAAGTCTAAACCGCCGTTAAATGAGTGCTCGACTCCGTTTCCTGCTCGCCCTGCCTGGTTATTGCGTGAACCGGCGCGCATCCAGCAACGTGAACACTGTTTGTACTGGCGTGGAAAGCTTGATTTGCTGCAAGGGCCTGAGCGAATAGAAACCGCTTGGTGGAATGCGCCTCAGCAACGCGATTATTACATTGCCGAACACGAAGAAGGCTGTTTGTACTGGGTGTATCAAGACATACCCAGCAAGGCATGGTACGTGCAAGGTTTGTTTTCTTAAGCGCTGCAACAACGCGAAACGTGTACTGCCACTCTAACCGCCGCTATCGTTCAGCAAGAAACTTCGCCATTTCATTACGAGTCTCCGGATGTTTTGCTGCAAAATCCATAAAACAGCGAACATAGTCCGCCTTGTTGCCAATATCATAGCGCTTGGCTTTCCAATGCAAAGCCTGAACAGATCGCTCAGCGGCCATCAGGTTCATCGCATCAGTTAGTTGAATTTCATTGCCTTTGCCAACACCAGTTCGATCAATATAATCAAAGATCTCAGCATTGAATAAATACCGCCCGGCAATGGCTAATTGAGTGGGCGCGTTTTCTGGCTCGGGCTTTTCAATTAGTTTATTGAGAGAATACAAAGCGCCCGCTTGAGCAGAAATCGGTTCGCCATCAACAATGCCATAACGACTAAGCAATTCTTTCGGGACTTCACGTACCGCCACCACGTTCGCTGCAAATTCTTCGTAAACAGCCATTAGCTCTTGCAAACCATGCAAGCCGGTCTTTTCATCAGGTTCAATAATGGTGTCGCCCAGCATTAAAGCAAAAGGCTCTCTGCCAACAAAACTTCGACCAAGCCTGACCGCATCGCCCAGCCCCAACTGCTCTTTTTGCCGTACAAAAAAAATATTTGCGTGATCACCTATTTGCCGAACCGTTTCGGCTTGTTCCACTTTTCCTTGCTTCTCGAGGTGCTGCTGTAAACCGGGCGCGGAGTCAAAATGATTTTCAATTGCCCGCTTGCCGCGACCTGTCACAATCAAAATATCTTCAATACCACTGGCAACGGCTTCTTCAATAACAAACTGAATGACCGGCTTATCAACTATCGGCAGCATTTCTTTCGGACTGCTTTTACTCATGGGCAAAAAACGCGTACCCAAACCCGCAGCGGGAATAATCGCCTTGGTAATTTTATTGGCCTTACTCATACATCAATCACTTTTGTTTTCAATAATCGGCTTTATGAGAGTAGCACCCATTTCGGCGTAGTCTTTCTGCAGATGCTCAAACAACGACTCATCGCCGTCATAAACACCGATTACAGCACCACCAGAACCCGCTAACTTAGCATGGCAGCCAAGCCGATTCGCCACTTTAACCAATTGCCGGTTTCCCTCACTGACATTAAGCAACTCGGTTCTTAATTTAAAATTATCACTCATGAGTTTAGCAATAGCCTCGCCATTGTTATTCAGCAAATACTCTTTCGCCTGTGCAGCAAGTGCCGCAAATTCTTTCATGGCTGCGATAACTTCAGGGTCTTTGCGCATGAATCGGCTACGCAAATCATTGTGGCTTACCTCTGTGCCTTCGGCCAAGTCGGAGTGATAAGCAACAAACAAGGGTGGCAAGCTCGCTGGTTGAATGCTTTCGTATTCACCGTATCCACGGCGGTTCATCAACTGTTGATCGAAATCCATAAACACAACACCTTCATAGGCTTGAATAACACGGTCTTGTAATCCTGCACCAATATCTAATTCGTCCAACTCCACACTCAATGCCAAGCGGGCAAGATCGTGATCGGCAATCTCAACGGCGTAGAAAGTCATAAGTGCCTTCAAAGTTGCAGTCACTATTCCGGAAGACCCGGCCAAACCGATTCTGACCGGTATATCAGTCTGATATTCCATCGTGAAGTTGCGACCATCGAGCTCGATGCTGTGTTCCCGACAGTGATCGGCAAAGCGTTTAATGGCCGCCTTGATTAAGCGCAGACCGCCGTAGTAACCATTTTGCCTCACGTCCTCCTGCAGGTCCTGCAGAGAACGAAACACCATCTGATCTTGCTGGCAAGGTTCTATGCTTAACCGGGGCGATTCAAAACAACGAACAGTTGCCGAGAAATTTCGCAGAATCACAGAGATGGTCTTGCCGAAGTAGCCATCTGAGGGGTTACCAATCAGACCCGCACGGGCATAGGCCTTAGCTTCAATAATCATACGCAGAGCTTATCTTTACAGAGCCTGTATTGTATCCTCACTATTGGTGTATAGAGAGAGCCCTATGTCAGATAATTTCCGCTTTATCCTTCGAGTGCGTTACAGTGAATGCGACGCCCAGAACGTAGTATTTAATGCACGATATGCTGACTATGTAGATCATGCCGCCACTGAGTTTCAGCGCTATATTGTTGGTGGCTACAGTGCCCTGGTGGAACAGAACCTGGAAAACCAGGTGGTTAAACTAGTGATTGAATGGCAATCGGCCGCCCGCTTCGACGATGTGCTGGCTATAGATGTATCAGTGCGACACATAGGAAACACCTCATACATATTTGATATTGTTATCACGGACTTTCCCAGTGAACGCCCGGTAGCAAGAGCTGAAGTAGTATACGTATTGGTCACTGCAGACAAACTTGAGAAAACACCGGTGCCTGATGAGATGCGTGCCAGCATGCTCAAAGGTGCCGCAGGAGTTGTAGTAGATCAATCAGGAGGTGCATTGAGTGCTTAGTGTATCGATTGATGACATTCGCCAGGCGGCCGAGCGCATTGCTCCTTACGTTCATACCACACCGGTACTTAACAGCTCGCTAATCAACGAACTCGCAGGTTGCCGAATCGACTTCAAATGTGAAAACTTGCAGAAATGTGGTGCTTTCAAGGCTCGCGGTGCGCACAACGCTGTTTTACAACTGAGCGATGAACAACGCGGCAAAGGAGTGGCCACCCACTCTTCAGGGAATCACGCAGCAGCATTGTCTCTTGCTGCATCAAGGCTAGACTGCAAGGCGTATGTGGTGATGCCACAAAACACCAATGCTGCAAAAATTGCCGCGGTTAAGAGCTATGGAGGAGAAATTACGTTTTGTGAACCAAACATGGCCGCTCGAGAAAAAACAGTCCAGGAAATAGCCCAGAGCAGCGGCGCAAGCTTGATACCACCTTATGATTCTGCCCATATCATCGCGGGTCAAGGCACTGCCGCACTGGAGTTTCTGCAGCAGGTAGACAGTCAATTAGACCATCTAATTACACCGGTTGGTGGCGGCGGTTTACTTGGCGGCAGCGCCGTAGCCGCACGAGCCATACAGCCTTCGATCACCATCAGTGGCGCTGAACCTAAAGGGGCTGATGATGCATTTCAATCCTTTCAGTCCGGTGTTTGGCAGCCACAACTTTCACCAGAAACGATCGCGGATGGACTGCGTTCGTCAACAGGCAAACTGAACTTTCAAATTATTAGCGATTTGGTTGACGACATCATACTGCTGGAAGACGACGATATTGTCGATGCGATGAAGATTATCTGGACACGAATGAAGATGATCGTTGAGCCGTCATCGGCGATCGCCTTGGCGGCGGTATTGAAAAACAAGCCGCGCTTTGCTGGCAAGCACGTGGGTATCATTCTCAGCGGTGGCAATGTGGATTTGTCGACGCTACCGTGGTGACCGTGGAACAATATACCGTTTATATAAGCACACAGTTGCCAACAGCCCGATAAGACATATTGCTGCGGTGGTCATAAAAAAATACTGATAACCCTGCTGGCCAGGAAACTGATCAATCAATACACCGCCCAGCAGAGGCATAAAAATGTCCGGCGTAAAGCCAAGCACTGACACGATTCCAGCGGCTGTTCCGGTCACCTTCAATGGAATTCCACCTTCATCCAATAACGCAAAGTAAATACCGCGCATTGCAAACACACCAATCGAAATGACCGCCACATTAAGCAACATAAGTGGCAAAAGATTGGCCGAAGACGGAAGGAAAGCGAACACAGCAAATGACACCATCATTAGGGTGAAAATAATACCAATTGTTTTCGCCACACCAATCTTGTCAGCCGTAAGTCCTGCGATTAATGCAGCCAATGGTTTAAGAAACATTTTTGATACGCTCATCACGCCCGCCGCGGTAACGCTCATCAGGAAAACATCGCTGGCATACGGCGTTAAGCGAAATGTTCCCCAATAGGCGCTATACCCTGTAAGCACAATAAGACTGATCAACCAGACTTCAGGCATGCGCAATAATTCAAGCACATCTTTCAGGTCGATCTTAGCGTGTTCTTCAGTATCTTCACCCACTGCATTATCGTCATCAAACACAAACCAGGACACAACTCCCAGCAGTAGAATTAAGATCGAACATTGCAAGACTACTATTGATAGGGCTTGCTCAGTACTTCCAAGCCATCCGAATATTGACAATAACGCAACCGAAGCTAAACCCTCACTTACCCCACGACCGGTTTCAAGAACACCAAACGCTTTGCCCTGCTCACCCGACGGTGCCCAATGTCGCGTAGCGCGAATCATTGCGCCCCAAAACAATAAGGAAATGCTCACACCCCAGGCCGCGTGAATCAACAAACTGATTTGGTAACTCGGAAAGCTAGAGAAATAAACGCCCAGCGCGCCGGTGATTAAGAGTGAACTGGAAATGAGCTTTCGCGATGACACCTGATCAGCCAACCAGCCACCTGGGAAATAGCTCAACATCGCTGTTACTCCAAAGGCACTTAACAGCGAGCCAACTTCCGTATTGTTCAGAGACAAGGCAGATGATAAAGGTTTGTAGTAAACCTCCTGGAAGAACGGCAATAGAAATATTACGCCGCCAGCCAAGCCCAGTACCGCCATTACCAGCCAGTGTCTGACCTTGGCGGTGTGGCGCGTCATGCGCGTTGTTTAAAGCGCTTGTGACCGTTACGAATGGAAGCCCCAATAAAATTGCAGATCAATCGTTCCGCATGAATCATTGTGATGTTGCCTACGTCGAAGCTGGGTGCTATTTCTACCAGGTCCATGCCGACAACTCGCCCTTTTTTCAGCAAGCCATGCAATAACTGTCGGGTCTGGGGCCAGAGCAAGCCGCCGGGGGTTTGTGCCAATACACCGGGCATGATCGTCGGATCAATCCCGTCTGCATCGATAGTGAGGTAGTAAGGTCCATCAGGGATTAACTCCAGCACCGCCGCCATACCCTGCTCATGTACATCATAGGCTGAAATCACCTTGCAACCATGACTTAGAGCATCATCAACTTCACCACCACGCGCACTGCCTATGCCGCGCATGCCGATTTGAATGATGTCGCCAACCCATGGCATTTCTGATGCACGACGTATCGGGCTTGAGTAACCCTCGGTCACGCCATTGATGTTGTCACGCCAGTCCAAATGCGCGTCGATGTGTATCAGAGTAATCTGTTGCTCAAGAACATCAAGCGCCCTCAATATGGGTATAGGCACTCCGTGGTCACCGCCGAGAGTGATGAGTACTGCTCCGGAACCAAAGACCTTGCGAGCTACCTGCTCGGCGCGTTCATAATGTAGTTGTGGCTTATCGTGCTGATGAGTGACGTTGCCCAGGTCTACCACCGATACGGATTGGTCGGCTAGAAGATAACCACCCAGATCAAAATCATAATGGTTCAAGGTATAGGCAATATCTTCATCTGTTGGGAAACCACGCAAGACATCCGGCGCCAAAGACTGGTCGTTAGGCCACTCGGCGTTGCCGTAAGGCAAGCCAAATGGAACACCAAGTACCGCGAAATCAGCACTGAGTCCAGCCAGATCAAGTTGTAAGGGAAAGTTCAGAAAGCTGCGGCTATCGTTACCTGGAGGTTCAGTTAAAGCAATCAAAACACATTCCTTACAGAATACCGCTTTGATGATCCGCCCAATAGCGCTCTTTCAACACTCGCTTATACAATTTGCCGGTAGGCAGCCGTGGAAGTTCATCTTCAAAATCAATTGAACGAGGGCATTTTTGGCGCGACAAGTTGTCCACGCAAAAGCTCATGAGCTCCGCAATCAACTCATCATCTGCCGTAACGCCATCCATAACTTGAACCAGCGCCTTCACTTCTTCGCCAAGATCCGGATTGGGTACGCCAAACACTGCAGCATCGGCTACTTTAGGATGAGTAATTAACAGGTTCTCGGTTTCCTGCGGATAGATATTCACGCCACCAGAAATAATCATAAACGTTGAACGATCAGTCAAATACAGGTAGCCATCTTTTAGATAACCAACATCGCCAACCGTGCTCATTGCGCCATCGGCCGACGTTGCTTCTTTGGTTTTTTCATCATTATTGAAATAGCTGAATTCGCTGGCGGTTTCAAACCAGATTTCACCGGGCTCTTCAGGCGGTGACGGCTTGCCATCCTCATCCAGAATATGAACTTCGCCAAGCACTATTCTTCCGACACTGCCTTTATGCTGCAGCCACTCTTCGCTGGTGATGGATGAAAAACCCAGACCTTCAGTTGCGCCATAGTATTCGTAAATTATAGGCCCCCACCAATTAATCATCGCCTCCTTCACTTGCACAGGGCACGGGGCAGCAGCGTGCACTGCCACTTCAAGTGATGATAAATCGGCTATGCTTCGAGCTTCCTCTGGCAGCTTTAGCATGCGACTGAACATCGTGGGCACGAGCTGACTGTGGCTGACCTTGTATTTTTCTACCAGCATCAAGTACTGCTCAGGATCGAAGTGCTCCATGATGATAGCTGTGCCACCCAGACGGAATGTCATCGCAACAGCGGCCTGCGGCGCGGAATGATAAAGCGGCGCTGGTGACAAATACACCATGTCTTCACGGTAGCCCCAAAGGTCTCTTAGAAACTCAAACAATACCATTGGCTGCGAAGGGTGATTATCTGGCAGCGGGCGAATAACGCCTTTTGGGCGACCTGTGGTACCCGACGAATACAGCATTGCCGAACCCAGGTACTCATCACTGATTGGTGAAGAAGGGTAAGATTCCAGCAACGTTGCGTAGTCATGCAGACGTTCATCGATCGCTTCCAGGGAACCTTGCGCATCAACCACCAGGCACACGATAACGTTTGGACAGGACTTCAGTGCTTCAGCAGCTACTTCCAATCGGGAGGCTGAGGTAATCAATACCTTCGACTCGCTGTTATTTACAATATAAGCCAGCTCGTCAGCCTTCAAATAAGAGTTGATGCAGGTGTAGTAAAGACCCGAGCGCTCACCGGCACCACAGCACTCTGGGTAGCGGTTATTATTCTCCATAAACACGGAATAATGATCAAGACGGGCTAGACCGTATTCACGAAACAGGTGGGCTAGACGATTACACCGCGCCTCATAATCTGCGTACGAAACTGATTCACCCGTATTTGCCATGATGAAGGCGGGTCTGTCAGGGTTCTGTTCTGCGTATTTTCCCGGGTACATTTTCTTTATTCTCCTCTAGCGTGTTCCTGTTCGGAAATAGTGTTTCAGGTCAAGAGCCTGTTATGAACGTAAACTAGCTCAGTCCCAACCGGAACAAAACGACTCCGGCTTCAAGCTGTCTGGCAGCTCAGAACTGCCAGGACTTGGAAACCGCTGTTTAAACGTAAACGCGTGTTCACTCGCACCTTGTTGCTTCAAATACTCTAACCTTGCCAGGCCTTCATCCGCAGTCGGAAGATGACCTTCTTCTACCCACCAAAGCACTTGATATTGCTCTACGGGTTTTTCAAACCATTGCCGACGTTGCACCATAATCTCACGGTGCATGGTTTTATAAACGTAGTCAAAGAGGTGCTCAGCACTCTGCCAAACCGACATATTGACCAGAAACAACTCAGGGCCACCGACGTCGATATCCGTTGCGTTACCGCTGTCGCTTTGTAATCGCCAGACGAAACCCGGGCTTTGCTCGGCCAGCGCATTGATTTCATCCAGGCGGGTCATAAATCCACTGAGTCGTGGGTCATCCGGCGGAAACAGCACGGTACCAACATTCATCTGAGCCAAATGCCAATTTGAATTCATAGCTTTTCCTCGTGAAGCAATCAACCTCATTGTACGGCTTCGGCCTGTGGTAACAAGTATCCTTGCCAAATTAGCAAGGTTCCCATCAGGCGGATCGCAGAGCTGTGGCAGCCGTTGTACAATCAGGCGATATTAATCCCTTTGCGCTGTAGCTTGGCTTATAGCCAATCGCGCACTGCAGACTCCAAAAAGAGGCGTTCCATGCTTACAAGATCTGTCGCATTGCTGATATCAACCCTGTTCTTGCTCGCTTCCTGCACGCAGACCGACATCCAGGTCACGCCATCTCAACAAGTAATGTCACGGGTGTATTGCGGAACACTTATTGATGGTCTTAGCGACCAGACGCTCAGCAATCGCACAATACACATCGCAGGAGACAGGATTCAATCGATTACGACAGGTGTTCCGCGAGAAGACTACATTGATCTTGCTGATCACACCTGCCTACCCGGCCTGATCGATACTCATACGCATATCACCGAACCGCCTGATACGGCGAATCTTGAAGTCTATCTCACGCGTGATCTTGAAGAAACGATGGTCATCGCTAAGGCAAACTCAGCCGTAACATTGGCCGCAGGATTTACAACGGTACGTAACGTAGGTGCCTACTATGGGTGGGCTGGCAGAGAACTGCGAGATCGAATCAATCGTGGTGAGTTTGCAGGCCCTAGAATTCAGGCCGCCGGGTTTTATCTGACAATACCCGCTGGCGGTGGTGATCTGGTGATTCCGGAGCAACCTGAAGAGAACATACCGCCGCACGCACGCTTCGGTGTGGCGAAAGGCGCCAGTGAATTTGCCGAAAAAGCGCAGGCCGCTGTGGATGGCGGTGCCGATGTATTAAAAGCCATCGCGTCTGGCGCGGTGCTTGCTTATGGTGGCGTACCCGGTGCACCTGAAATGAGTTTTGAAGAAATTAAGGCCGTTGCTGATGTGGCCCACGCCGCCGGCATCACCCTCACCGCGCATGCCCATGGCGCGCAATCGATCAAAGATGCAATTCGTGCTGGCGCAGATACTATTGAACACGCGTCATTAGCTGATGACGAGGCGATCGCCTTGGCGTTGGAATACGATGTGGCATTTTCAATGGATGTATATAACGGCAGTTATATTGCCACCGTTGGCAAAGAGCAAAACTGGCCAGAAGAGTTCTTGCGCAAAAATGATGAAACAACTGAGGCGCAACGCCAGGTATTCAGCAAGGCGCATAAAGCTGGAGTAGCCATCATTTATGGTACTGACGCCGGTGTGTATCCGCATGGAGACAATGCTCAACAGTTTTCCATTATGGTTGAACGAGGCATGACGCCGATGGCCGCGATCAAAGCCGCTACCTCTGTAGCCGCCAGGTATATAGCGTGGGAAGAAGATGTTGGCGCGATCGAGGTTGGGCGCTACGGCGACCTGGTAGCAGTTAAGGGCAATCCGCTGAAAGACATCAGCGTATTGGAAGATATCGATGTGGTCATCAAGGGCGGCCAGCAAGTCGAGTAGACACCGACCAAATATCCAAAAAATACCACTGTATATATAGACAGTATTTTGAATCTGAATTACTCTGAATAGTCCCCTACTCAGACTATTCGGAACCAGTGGCTTACGCCGAACTGCATTGCATCAGTAACTTCAGCTTCCTGCGCGGCGCCTCACACCCCAGAGAGTTGGTGCTACAGGCCGCTGAGTTGGGTTATTCCGCTATCGCCATCACCGATGAGTGCTCGCTAGCCGGAATTGTGAAGGCTCATGTAGCGGCCAGAGGCTGCGGTATTAAGCTGATTGTTGGCAGCGAGTTTGTACTCGAGGAAGGCCTCAGACTGGTATTACTGGCCCCGGACCGAGAAGCCTATTCCCAGCTTTCCACCCTGATTACTGTGGCCCGCAGACGCAGTCCGAAAGGCGAGTACAGTGTTGCCCTGAAAGACCTTAAACGTGGCGCTGGCGAGCAACTGGCCATCTGGTTGCCGCGCTATAAAGACCCTCTTAACGAACAATATATTGAAAATCTAAAATCGTTATTTAACAATAAGTTATGGATAGGTTTTAATAATTTACTTAACGACAGTGCTGCGAAGAAATATCGCTACTACAAAGGGCTGGCCGAGCAATGCCAACGCCCTCTTCTGGCCTGCGGCAATGTTCATATGCATTGTCGGGCACGCAAGCCGCTACAAGATATTTTGACCGCTATTCGGCATAACACTTCGGTGCAAGAGCTGGGTACAGAACTGCAAATTAACAGCGAGCAACACCTTAGAGCACTACCCGAGTTACAACACCGCTATCCGGCTGCTCTGCTGAGAGAAAGCGTATCCGTCGCTGAGCGCTGCGATTTCAGCATGGATGAACTGCGTTACGACTATCCCAAAGAACTTGTACCACCCGGGCTCACACCAGACCAGCATTTGCACGAACTGGTATTCCAGGGAGCTGATCGGCGCTGGCCAAACGGGGTGCCTCCTAAAGTACAGGATCAAATTGAAAAGGAACTGACACTGATAAAAGAGCTGAACTACGAGTACTATTTTCTGACGGTCTTCGACATTGTCTACTTCGCTCGCAGCCAGAAAATTCTTTGCCAGGGTCGGGGCTCTGCTGCCAATTCAGTGGTCTGCTATTGCTTGTTCATTACCGAAGTAGACCCTGATCGCATATCAGTGCTATTCGAACGTTTCATTTCGAAAGAACGCGACGAGCCACCCGATATCGACGTTGACTTCGAGCATGAGCGCCGTGAAGAGGTCATTCAGTATATTTATCGCAAATACACCCGTGAACATGCAGCTCTCACAGCCACGGTTATTACTTACCGACCCCGCAGTGCCATTCGTGATGTTGGCAAAGCGCTGGGCTTAGACGCCTTGTTTGTTGAGCAATTGGCCAAATCACTGGCCTGGTGGGACCGTAAAGGTGACTTGCAAAAGCGCTTTGATGAAGCGGATATTCAGGGTGGCTCTCGTATGGCCACCCTGTTTATGAAACGCATTGACGACATTCTTGGTTTTCCTCGCCATCTATCTCAACACGTTGGTGGATTTATTATCACCCGCAATCCTATTAGCACGCTGGTGCCTGTTGAGAATGCGGCCATGCCAGAGCGAACCATTATTCAGTGGGACAAGGAAGATATTGAAGCCATGGGTTTGCTGAAGGTGGATGTATTAGCCTTGGGCATGCTCACGGCAATTCGTAAGGCGTTTGATCTGATCAACAGCTACCAGCCTATCCCTCTCAGTCTGGACAAACTACCCAGCGAAGACCCGATTACCTACAACATGCTCAGCCGGGCCGACAGCATCGGTGTGTTTCAGGTGGAGTCACGCGCGCAAATTTCGATGTTACCAAGGCTTAAACCGCATAAGTTCTATGACCTGGTGATTCAAGTTGCCATTGTCCGGCCCGGGCCAATTCAGGGCGACATGGTGCATCCTTATCTGCGCCGCCGTGAAGGGTCGGAAGCCGTTACTTATCCTAACGATGAGATCAAAGCCGTACTAGAGCGCACCTTGGGCGTGCCTATTTTCCAGGAGCAGGTGATTAAACTCGCCATGGTTGCCGCCGGGTTCAGCGGTGGTGAGGCCGATCAGTTGCGGCGCGCCATGGCCAGCTGGGGTAAAAACGGTAACCTGATGCATTTCGAACGCAAGGTTATCGATGGCATGCTGGCCCGCGGTCACGACATGGATTTTGCGCAGCGGCTATTTAATCAAATGAAGGGCTTTGGCGAGTACGGCTTTCCAGAATCACACGCGGCCAGCTTTGCCTTATTGGTGTACGTATCTGCCTGGCTCAAATGCCATTACCCCAGCGCATTTTATTGCGCCTTATTAAACAGTCAGCCGATGGGTTTTTATTCACCATCGCAATTAATACAGGACGCCAGGCGACATAACATCAAGATACTTGAAATTGACGTCTTGCACAGTCATTGGGACAGCACCTTGAACCTGCAATGTAATTCAGCGGGTGTTATGAATGCCCAACCGGCTCTGCGCCTGGGCTTGCGTCTGGTTAAGGGGTTTAATCGGGAAGCCGGGATTCGTATAGAACAAATACGCCAGCATCAGGGCTTTACCGATGTTCAGGAACTGGCGCGCAGGGCCGGCTTGAACCGCCAGGAGATAGAAGCCTTGGTCAGTGCCGATGCGCTGAGAGCATTGAGCGGTCACCGGCATCAATCGCATTGGGAAACATCAGCCATCGAACCCGTGGCACCGTTAACAGCTGGCACACCCAGTGATCTTCGCGAAGGCATAGAGCTGTCCGCACCCAACGAGGTGCAGGACGTGTTAGCCGACTACCGAGCAACCGGCTTAAGCATTAAACGCCATCCAATGGCCTTGTTACGACAGCAAGCACCATTTTCACGCTGCAAGACGGCAAATGATTTACAGCGCCTAAACCATGGCCGTATTGTTAGGGTGGCTGGGATAGTTACTGGGAAGCAACGCCCTGGAACAGCATCTGGCGTTGTATTCCTGACTCTGGAGGATGAAACTGGCAATATTAATATCGTTATCTGGAAAAGCTTGCAGGAACGATGCCGCCAGGCATTGATGCAATCAAAAATAATGCTGGTGAAAGGCGTGATGGAGAGCAAAGGCTCTGTGATCCATGTAGTCGCTGGTGACCTGATGGATTACAGCAAGTCTCTGGCCGGGCTTAACAGCAAGTCCAGAGACTTCCATTAATTCAATTCATTCAGTCATGCTGCCAGGCGCTGGCTGACAAAGCCTTACCCGTCGCTGTCTTTTGCCCCTGACTGTTCAAACCAAGCGTACCATCACCCGTATGTCCTCCTTGTGGAGTCGCAGTTAGAAGTACACATTGTGCTATTCCAGCGCCGCAGGCCGCAGCCGTAATCAGGTAATGACCATTCTCGGTTTCAAAATTAGCATCTGAACCATCGCTGTAACCCAACGCCGCAAAGCTGGTTGAATAACTGAGATTGTTCAAGAAAAAACGCTCTTGTTGCTGCATCACGCTCATTAGCGAGGTCATCGCTTCGGCACGTCGAGATTTACGAACTGATTCTTCGTAGCTTGGTACCGCAACGGCTGCCAAAATACTAATGATGACAATAACAATCATCAACTCTATTAAGGTGACACCCGCTTGCCTCTTATGAAAGCCTTTCAATACATTATTCATAACCACTCTCGCTTAATTGCCTTCATCTGTTCTCTCGCCATTGGCTTCGGTATGCGCGGCCTTTTTCAAGGCCACATGCAGTTGAGTTAACCGCCGCTTGCAGACCAGCGTCAAAATTGCTCTTGTCACATTCGTCTTCTTCGTCATCTGAACTTTCTTCAGGCTCTTCAGCCTTCACACACTCATCCAGACATACAATGGTGTGTGGCGTATGAAGAATAGTTGCCTGCGGCGGTAAACCTGGCCGTTTGAGGTCAACCCACTCTTCAGAGAAAATACTCTCGCCCGTGAGAACATCAAGAAAATACGTTCTTCCGCGACCAACTCCACAGCTTTCATCGCCTTCGGTAGCGGGCAGAAAACTCGATACGATGATGGTTTCGTTAAAGGTAACCGACTGCTGGAAGATCTTTTCACCGCTGCCTGTCAGGTTACGGTAAAAGCCGTACTCCGCAACACCGCTCAGGGAGTTGTAGTTGATCAAGTCTGCCACTGTAACCACCCGTGCCGAACCAGACCCTGCATCGAAATACTTGTAACGACTGGATTCAGACAAACCACCCATTCGTCGCTTACTGGTAAAGGGGTCACGCAAAACATAAATTCGATTGGCTGCATCAGTCAAATCGTTTGGATGCGCCCGATAGCCAGACCCCACAACAATATTAAAATGATCGCTGCCTGACCTGGGATTACTGCGCGACACATCCAACTCAGAGAAGAAACGACGCAATTCTCCGCTGCTTGCCAGCGTTGCTATTTTCCCACCGGTGGCTAACGATGAGGAGGTTTTAGATTTGGTTCGATCAAAGTCGATGCGCCAAACAACACCGCTGATATCAATTGCAAATAGAGCATCTACCGCACCATCGCCATCAGAATCTACAATCGTTGGCGTTGTCGGGAAAGAATGAACCATCTCAAGGTTCAAGGTATGGTCACGCGCTGTTCGAGCGTCATTGTCATTGCCAACAGACCAGAAAAAATTATCGCCACCAGTGGCAAGGTCAACAATAAACAAGGCATTACCTAATGTACCTTCAGGCATGCTTGATTCATTATCGTAGGCCTCGTCGTAACCACCACTGAAAATCAATACCTCGGTAATTTCACAGCCGCTGCCATTGTCTGAGCAGCCGGTCTTGATTTTTGCAGGTACCATAGCCGACCAGGTCTGACCAAGGTCTGAGAAACGCGCATCAGTGCTGCCTTTGATCTTCCAGTTCAAGGAAGGTGCATTGTTGACTGATTTCGACGCATCCGACACATCGACAGAGTAGTAATTGCGGCCACCCCTACGTTCGCCCATGTACAGAGTGACTTCACGAAGCAGCACGTTTGAAGGCGTACTGCTCTCAGCTTTTCGCTGAACGACCGAAACGCGCCCGTCCAGGCCATAGGGCTTAGGCGAACCCGCCTTATTCAGCGCGAACCGTCTTATATTATCCAGATGCTCTTCGGGGATATAACTCCATATCTCGGTACCGTCTGCAGGGTCCAGCGCGCGAAGCGCACCGAGGTTGTCAGATTCAAACAATACTTCCTGAGCATTCTCAACGCTGGAGCCGCTGTAGGTAATGACAAACGGTCGAGTATGCAAAGGGTCTGCAGCGAAATTATGCGGGTCGGTAAAGACTAAATCGCCATCTTCGTTATAGACATCGACGCCGCGTGTCCAATTGATTAAGTCTGTTCGCTGGTCATCATTGGTACCGCAAATAGCGGCGCTGGGAGTACTGGGTGTAAAATTGTAGCGTAACGTATAGTCCACTAAACTGGTGGTGTCTTCCGGCATCGATTGAAAGCTAAGGCTTATATTCGTGGCGTTGGCAGGCAAAGTGCCGCTGCATGTCCGACTGGGTGGTGACGCGGCTACAGTCGCTTCGCACACAACACCTGATCCACCACTATCTGTCGCATACTCCAAGCGATAGAAAACGCCGCCAGAACTATCGAAATCCAGAACGACACTAGTACCACCACGAGCCAACAATTGATCCTCAACTGTTGTCAACGCGTCAGAAATCGTCAGTGTATTGCTCACTTCATCATCCGGCCCAGGCAGGCAGACACCGGCAGTCTCATCGCCTAGCCCCAGTGCTGAGTATTTAATGTCACTGTCGGATTGAATACTTACAAGCGAATTACCTGTACCACCTTCAAACGCGGAAATCTCTGTGTAAACCGTTCTAGCGTTGGTAAGATGCTCACGAAAACCGCCCTTTTCGACGATTGGTCCATCAGCCTCTGAACTCCAGAAACTCTGAGCAGTCTCGCTTATAGATCCACTATTGGGGTCGATTGCTGGATTGCCGTTGGCATCCACCAAAACGCCGTCATTACTCAGTACGTATTTTTTAACGTTACCATTCCACTTAGGAGACGTGGTTGGTTGAAACACTGAGAAATACAATTCGTTCCGATGGCGTAACTGGTTAAATGCATTCACTGAAATGGCCGGGGCCTGCCCGGTAAATGTAATGGTCTGGATTTCCTCGATCACCTGTTGAATCAATTCGAGAATGCGAGAGGAATCGCCATTCACATCAAAGGTACCCTGCACGTAGCGTCTGGGCGTTGTACCAGGCCCCTCGGGGTCTCCTGCATTGAATTCCACCGCGCCTACATAATTCCCTCCAGGCGAGGCGATGGCTGCGCCGGCTAGCGTGTGGGCACCACCAGGGGAGACGTGGAGCAAGGTAAACTGTGCCTTCAAACCATTCGGTAACACGTCTCCTCGTTTAAGTGCATCATATTCTCCGAAACCAGCGTAAGTTGTCCCTAGGCTCAGGTTGCCAATGTTCGTATTACCGCGAACAATCGAGCTACAACATCCACTGCCCGACCAATCTCGCCCTGCATCGGTGAAGAATACGAATTGTACGTTTGTCGCATCGGTTACATCCAATGGCTGCCCCGGACCATACACGCCCGCACGGCGCATCGCGGCAAGTGATGCGGGCTGGTGATCTTGATGAAAGTCACCTGATCCGGGAGCGCGTCCAAAGCGGCGGTTCCAATTCAATGCTGTAGTCACGTCGCTGGTGAATGGAACAGTAACTTCAAAACTGTGGTTAACGCTTGAAAAGCTCCAGCAGCATCGCCAAGCTGGTTGCGAGCCATACTGAACAATCGCTACTTCTATGTTCTCCAAATCACTATTCAGTACTTCTGTAATCGTCGCATCAATAGTTGCCTTGGACGCAATAAACTCACCAGAGCTCATCGAACCGGAGTTATCAACAATAAATACGAAGCGATAGTTTTCCTGCGACACTGTTGCGCATTGCTGCAGATCTGTGTAAACCTCGGTGTCGTCCGCTTGCGCTAGATTAGCTGCAAACAACAAAAGCATCGCAACACATAAAGTCGCAAAGTGATTCAAGTAAGGTGAGCCCTGTGTTGTTGTGAGCAAACTATTCATTGATTTTGCCTTTGCTCTCTTCCTGACCAGGTCCCGTATAGGACTCATAATCTTGGGGCATCATGAAAACCTGAGTCACCAAGCCGGAGCTTCTCTCGTGAAAGCTGGCCGACCAGATTTCATAAGTTGTGTTTGCCTTAAGATCGTTTGCATCAAGCTCGGTACCAGGTGGCTTGAAGAACTGAGTATCCTGAGTGATCCGCGACATAACCTGGCATCGAGGGCGCACACAATCGGGCTCCCAGATAACAACCGGCACGCTGTATTCGCCGCGTCGGCCCTTGGTTGCCGCTAGCATTTTAAAGTAAGTGGCCGTTTGGGCATTTGGTGTTCCCGGTGGCGGCATATTGTCGTAGTGTCGAATCGCAGCTTGCGCGTCGAGCTTTCCTGAACCTTGCTCGTCAAATGGTTGTGCTTGAACGGCCAATGTTCCACTTAATAAATAAAGACAAAAAAGCAGTTGCCCAATTCCGGAAGCTCGGAAGCTTCTTATCCCAAAATATTGTTGTGTCAAAAAGTTCATGTCATTAATTCTCTGCGCTCAGTCAAACGTAACCACATGGCCACCGGACTGCGGCAACAAATACCAGAAATTTTGTGATTGATTGGATTGCGAACCACTAGCACCTAGGCGCGCTACACTTGCAATCTCACCCCTTAATACTCGAGTAAAACTACCCATAGAGTAACCAGGCGGACTGGGGCATACTTCAGCCTCACAAGACGGTGCTATCTGCAAGGTTTGCGTATAAGCACCTGCGCCGCTGTGTGGCCCAACAAAATCGAAACCGACCATCTCATCTACGTCTTGCTGCATTAAATCGAGAATCAATGCGTCGTCTTCTAAATTTGAATTAGTGTTGATCACATCCAACTGTGCGTTTATTTCCGAATAGGCAACGTGATAGGCGTTCACGTAGAATTGATTATTACGCACCATATTGAGCTGCATACTCAAATCCTGCATCGAGCTTAAGGACAGAATCGACACTGAAGTTAAAATAATCAGCACGATCAGCATGGCAGAACCCTGTTCGACCTTATTCTTTTTGCGGCCTGTGTTCATGCCTATATTCTCGCGTTGTTGATCAAGACAGTAGTACTGAAAGCTTCTCGACGTCCTGTACCGTCGTACTCGAGCTCGCCCGCATCCAATAGCTCAAAGCTCTGATCACCCAAAGGATTGCTGTTGTCGTTAAAGCCGCTATTGGCAACCAATGCGATTCTCACTGACTTGATATCTATCCATGGTGTGACAGCACCATCAAGTAAAGGCAGGCCAGCAACTGTTTCTGCAGATACATATCGTTGTACAACGGTATCCAACTGCGAGAGTTGTGTGATGTCAGAAACGCCGTATTGCAATTGCATATTGTCAATACCGCTCACCAATACCTGAGCGTTTGTCAGCACAGTAGCAACACCAACGCTGCTGATCGTGAACGATTGACATTGCAAGCTGCTGATACCATTGGCGTCATCGCCAATAAAATACAGATTAGCTACTACAGAGGTAGCCGCCGTTTCAGTATCGCCAGAGAGTGGATTGCCAAAACAATCTGAATCAGTGCCGTCATCCGGTGGCGGGTTGAGCATTACGGCTATTCGATCAGAAGCACCGTCCGCGCCATCAGCTGTGCAGGGGTCAAATGCCCCACAAGCACCGGTAAAAAATTGACCATCCGGAATTTCAGTACCTGCTCGCAGCAGATCTACATGCCCCGCCATTCGAATCATGCCAGACAGCTCATCCATTGCGAAACGAGCATTTTCCCGCACTCGCGACCCGGCATCTTGCGTGCTGTGCGCCGTACGTGCGCTGAGCAAGAAAGACATCGCAGTGCTTATAAAAAACGCACTTATCGCGACGGATACCATCAGTTCAATAAGTGAGTAGCCACTACTTAATTTTCTGCGTCGTAAAGACATCGTCATGGTCTGAACACCAAACTGACTTGTTCTGCGGCGGCCGCAGCACCCATTCGAAGATCACTGCTAACAGATTTAGCCAGCCAACTTAGAGTGAGTGTTATATCGCTACCGGCTGCACAGCCACCGGCACAATTCATCGTCGCTGCAAATTGAATCAAATTACTGTCAACCCCACCGTCCACACTGCAAAATGCTCCCCACACGTCGTGATCCGCCATCTCAGTGGGCGTACACGAATCAGCGGCACCATCAGTCTCAGCACAGCTTCCTGCGTCGGCGTCACCGCAGGATGTAAAGCCCGCCACGGAATTGGCGTATTGCGCCAACGCGTCGTCGCTGTTATTGGCGAGCATTCTGTCTACCAGACTGTTGGCTGCCCAAAGAGCCACCGAGCGCTGTTGATGATCGAGAC
>JBGCDE010000258.1:0-8686 GCA_045105115.1 Pseudomonadales bacterium
GCCACACTGCCATCGTTTGGGTTTTTAATACTAATGGTTTTCGGCAGTTCCAGCATTTCCCAGAAATGTTTGGCCCAGGGGCCGGCGCCAATCACTACGTAGTCGCATTGTATGTCGCCTTGTTTTGTTTGAACCGAAGTAACGGCGCCAGCAGAGTCGCGTTTGAAACCCGTTACTTCCACTTCGGTCAGGATGCGAACACCTTCGGCTTCTGCTTTCTTTGCGACACCTTGCATGGCCAATGTATTGTTTGCGTAACCACCTGGCATTTCGTGCAATACGCTGGTTATGTTTTTCGCTTGCCAGTCGTCGAAGATACCGCGCATGTAAGCTGTGCAGTCTTTTTCGCCTTCAATGAAGGTTGATTGATAATCTATAGCTTGCTGCTGTTGATAGATGGAGGCAATATCTTCATGCATTCGTTCGCAGCTAATCTGCATGTACCCAACCGGGTGATAGCTATAAGCCTCGGGGTCGCTTTCCCATACTTTGACACTGTGCGCCATCAGCTCACGCATAGCGGGTTGAAAATAGTTGTTTCGAATAACGCCGCAGGCAATGCCGGTAGCGCCAGAGCAAATACTTTCGCCTTTTTCCAACACTACAATGTCTCGGCCATCGCCTTTACCGGTAGATTTTAGCTGCAGTGCAAGGTGGTAGGCTGTATTGAGACCATGAATGCCTGCGCCAACAATGACGTAGGAGGAGCTGTTTGGAAGTGACATGTTGGTTCGCTCGTTAAAACGGTTTGTAGGTTGTTAAACTTACAGAGTGGATTTAAACGCGGTGAAGCCCACCGCGCGGCCTTCAAATTCCTGCATCGCATCGATCAAGCAAGTCCACAGAAATTCTGCTGAGCTAAGGTCGCTAAGAATATAAAAGCAAGGCACAGTCTTTAGATCAGCGCGAATGATTATGGCATTAACTCTGGCAACAGATGTTTGCGCGACATCACCATTGGCGAATTTTGTGAGCCGCAGATCAACGCCACACACTTTGGCTAAGGTATCACTGGCGTTTTCACCGGTAAGAGCGAACCAGCCGTGGCTATCTGCGCGGGGTAACGAATAGACTCGCTCAGGGTTTTGCTCAGTGCATTTTTTCTCTATAGTCATCGGCCATTCACAAGTGGTGCCAACACCATCAAGTAGCAAGCATTCTTCTAAAGACAGGCGCGCCAATAGACCACCGTTGCTTTGCAAAACCGCTTTGTTTGGTAGAGATGGCAGCTCAAGACCTGTACTTTCTATCCAGTTCGGTGCACCGGCGCCCTTACACCCCCAGCGAGACAAAGCACTCAAGTCGCACAGCGCAAGAGTATTTAAGCTCTTTTCCTCCAAAGATGAATCACCGTAGTGGTCAACAATTTCCGCTTCGTTAAGCTTGGTAAGCTGGGCGCCATTGGCTTGGTGAAGTCTGTTCAGCGGGTTTCTGCGCGCGAGGTTAACCGTGTTCATTGCTTCACTTCCTGCCGTGCAGACTCTGGATCATAGAACGGTAGCTCTACTACTTGCGCACTCACTCGCACGCCCCCGCTTGATTTGATGCAGAGTGTTTTGCCGGCCTCAGCAAGCGCTGGTGGCACGTATGCAAGCCCTATCGGCTTGCCAAGCGTGGGCGAATAGTTACAGGATGTTACCCGGCCAATCATTTGCTCACCGTCTAGTACCAAGTGACTTTCCAGCGGAATTGGTGCGCTTTCGTCATCAATCACGAAGCCGGCCAACACTCGACTCAATGGTGTCTTACTGAGTTCTGCTAACGTTCGTCCGCCAACAAAAAATGGCTTTGACTTTGACACCGCCCACGCCATTTGCACTTCCATGGGGTTAGACATGGCGTCTGTGTCTTGGCCAATAATTATATGGCCTTTCTCCAGGCGCAGTATTCGTTGGGCTTCAACGCCGAAAGGCTTGATATTCAACGCAGCACCCGCTTCCATCAAAGCGTCCCACAAGGCTTCGCCGCATTGCTGTGGCGCATGTATTTCAAAACCTAGCTCGCCAACAAAACCTACGCGCAACAAGCGGCACTTAATGCCAGCTACTGTGCCTTCACGAACGCCCATGTAGGGAAAGTTCTCGGCGCTAAGATCAATGTCATCGCAAAGTGCGCTTAATACCTTTCGCGAGGCGGGTCCGGCCAGGTTCACTCCGCACCAGGCGGTGGTGACATTGGCGATGTCTACATCCAAGCGCCATTGTGCATTCCACTTCAGCATTTGCTGGTAGACGCGGCCAACACCACCGGTGGTGGCCGTTACGTAGTAGTGCTGTTCGGTCAAGCGACAAGCAACGCCGTCGTCAATAACAACCCCGGCCTCATTAGTGAGCAGCGCATATCGTGCTCTACCGACGGGCTGCTTCAGAAAGCCAAAGGTATAAAAACGATTTAAAAACTCTGGTGCATCCGGGCCACGTACTTCAATACCGCCGAGCGTAGATACATCAACCAAACCCACATTGCTGCGTACGTTATCTACTTCAGCATTGATACACGCTTCCCTGTCGGCTGGGGCACCGTAATATGCCGGTCGATACCAGTCGCCAGCGTGCATCATCTGTGCGCCTTGCTCGATATGACGGTAATGCATATTGCTTCGCCTGGCTGGGTAAAAGCTGCGACCTGCGTTATGGGCGATCGTTTCGCGGGCAAACGGTGGTCTAGCCGTGGTTACACCGGTTTCAGCAACCGTTTTCCCGGTGGCGTCGGCCACCAGGCGTGCCGCCGCCAGTGCTGAATGACGACCTTGCGATGGGCCCATGCCGCAGGTGGAGTAGCGCTTGACTAACTGGATGTGTTCGAAACCGTCGCGGGTGGCGTTCACGATATCGGCAATTTGCAAGTCTTCATCGAAGTCTACAAATTCCTTACCCAGAGGATGAGGAAAAATAGGCCAGCTGGCATTGACCGCTTCGCTTTCGGTATCAAGTGACGCTGTTTCAGCGGCAGGTGCTTCGCCTAAACCAAGACTGTGCAACGCATTCGCTGCGGCGTGTTTCGCATCACTCAATACGGAATCGATAGACCATACACCGTTTACGGAACCTACAATCTGTACATTGGCCGGTAAGTTAGACAGCGTGAACAAAGCTCTGTCGTCGTTATAACTTAACTGCGCGCCACCCTGGCAGAGCAATTGGTAAGTGGGTACATAACCAATGGCCATGCACAGTAAGTCACAGGGAATTATCTCGCCTGAATAAGCGCACTGACCCTGGCCAGTGATTTGGCGAACTTCAACGCTTCCTAAATGATTTTTACTTCTTCCTGGTTCGGCCGCGTACACAGCATGCCCGATGATGATTCGCACATCGCGATCAACAACATGGCTGACCAGGCTGTGATTGAGGTTTGGTTCTTCGCGCAGATCAACAACGGCCGACACATTAACCCCGGCATCCAGCAATTCAAGCGCACAGGCGTAAGCATCATTATTGCCCGCCAGTACTACCGCATTGCGGCCGGGTGCAACAGCGTATTGACGCATCATTCTGAGTGCCGCGCTGCTTAACATGACACCGGGTAAATCGTTGTTGTGGAAAACAGCGGGTTGTTCCATTGCACCCACACACATCAACACGTGTGCGGCGCGAACCTTATACAGTCTTTTGCCTTGTACTACGGCCAACCAGTTGTCTGCGAAATAGCCATTGCACAGGGCCTCAGTCATCACCCGAATATTATCAAGCGATTGCACTTCTGCGCTTAGTTGGTTTTTTAACTCGGTAGCCCTACGGCCTTTAGCATCAAGGCGTGCGTAATTTAAGGAACCACCAACTTGAGTATTTTCATCCAGCAACAACACCTCGCAACCCGCCTTCGCCGCTTGTATGGCCGATTGCATTCCGGCAGGTCCGGCCCCAACTACAACAAGGTCGAAGAACAGATATTGTTTGTCGTGATACTCCGGTTGATGCGACTCATCAATGCGCCCAAGACCTGTGATCTGGCGAAAAAACGGCGCCCACTTTTCCCACATACCACGTGGCTTGAAAAACGCTTTGTAGTAAAAACCGACCGGTAGAAAATTTGAGACCAAACCTAAAAATCGCAACCGGTCGTTTTCCAGCGAACCCCAGGTGTTTTGCGAGCGAACCGATAGACAATCGTGAATTGGCAAGCAATCAGCCAGTGCGTTGCCATTTTCAGGTGCTTGCACCAGGGTGTTCGCGTCTTGGCCGGCCAACGTGAGCACACCTCTTGGCCGATGGTATTTAAAACTGCGGCTTAGCAAGCTCTTGCCATTTGCCGCTAAAGCGCTAGCAACCGTGTCGCCTTCATAACCCTGATATGACTTGCCATCAAATTCGAATGAGATGGCTTTTTGTCGATCTATTGAGCTTCCATAGGGCGAAGGCAGGCGTTGATTGCTGCTCACGCTTCTTCCCCGTCAAGCTGCTCACCGTTTGCAAAAATGTCACCAGGTGAAAACGTTCGTAGCACTTCGTCGGTTAGTGTATTGCGCTCGGCTAAAAACCAGTAAGAAGTTGCGGTGTGGCACCACCACTCGGTAACAATGCCGGCGCTGTTCTCATGAAAGAAAACGTACTCAGCCCACTCTTTGGCGCTCGCCGCTTTTGGATCGGGCATGTGATGAAATTCACCGCCATAGGTAAACTCTGTGATGTTTCTAAGGCCGTTAAGCGGGCAGTTCAGTAGTTTCATTCTTAACGTGCCCGCTAGTGGCTGGCGGCCGTAGCACCGGCTTCGTTGATTTGCTCAAAGCGGTAAAAACGCTCTAGCTCAAATGGCTTGATTAAATCAGGCGTTTTACCCGTGGCAACTAACTCCGCCATGGTTTTACCGCTGATGGGTGTGGCCTTAAACCCCCATGTACCCCAGCCTGCATCCAGGTAGTAGTTCTTGACCGGGCTTTCGCCCATGATTGGACTGTAGTCAGGGGTCATGTCTGTGGTGCCCGCCCATTGGCGCATTACATTCGCTTGCGCCAAAAATGGAAACAATTCCAGCACGGCTGAACACAGCGCTTCTTTCTGGTCTAGCGTGGCCCGCGTGTTGTATAAGGGGTATGGGTCAGAACCACCGCCAATCACAAACTCACCACGCGAGGTTTGATGCACATAGACATGCACTTGCGGTGAACTCACATGAGGCGTGAGAATAGGCTTGTAGGGCTGCGTGACCATGGCTTGCAGCGGGTAGGAGTGAATGGGCAACTTGATACCGGCCATGGCGCCAACTACCGAACTGGCACCCGCCACGGCTTGCACTGCAACGCCACATTCTATTCGTCCACGATTGGTCACAACAGCGCTTACCTTTCCATTCTCAACAACTACATCCTGTACTTCAGTGAGCTGATGTATTTCCACACCGCGGTCGCACGCACCCTTTGCATAACCCCAGGCAACTGTGTCGTGCCTCGCGGTTGCGCCGTCGGCATGCCATAGGCCCGCCAGTATCGGAAAACGGGATTCTTCCGATAGGTTGAGATTAGGTACTAACTCGGCAATGGTTTGCCGGTCGATAAGCTCGGAACGTACACCCAAATGCTGATTTACTTCGGCACGCCACCGGAAACTGCGAATGGTAGAGTCGTTGTGGGCCAAGGTTAACTGGCCGCGGTTTTCCATCATTATGTTGTAGTCAAATTCATTGCTCAGATCTTGATAGAGCTTGACCGACTCACGGTAAAAACTGACCCCCTCTTCAGTTAAGTAGTTAGATCGAATAACCGCCGTATTTCTAGCTGTATTGCCGCCGCCCAGGTAGCCTTTATCAAGAACCGCAATGTTCGAGATGCCGTGATACTTCGAAAGGTAATACGCGATCGCACAGCCGTGGCCGCCCGCTCCGATGATAACAACGTCGTAGTGCTTCTTCAGTTCTCTTTGCGGAGTGAACTGATGCTTTGCCGGATACTGCTTCTGCAGTCCATATTTTAACAAGCCAATAGGCATTAAGCTCTCTTCAAGTGTTCGCTATGACACTGCTATTATTTTTGCTCAAGCAACCAATCACAAAACGCCTGCACGCCCTCTTTTCTACTAGAGGAATGCCCGGGTTCGAGCAAGAAGAACTGCGCACTGCTGATCATGGACGTTTGAACCGGTCTCACTAGTCGACCAGTACTGAGATAGTCATCAACCAGCGTTTCCCAAGCCAGCGCTACACCTTGCCCATTCAATGCCGCTTGCATAACAAGCGTGTAGTTATTAATTTTTGCGCGCTTAAGGGGCTTTTTCGGCAAATCGAATCCACAAGCAGTAAACCACTCTTCCCAGTTCACCCAATCTTCTATGTTGTCCAGGTATAGCAAGGTGGCATTGATCAGCGCTTGCGGATCTTTAAGTTCCGGATGCGCTTCCAGATAATCAGGACTGCACACTGGAAAAACATGCTCGTTAAAAAGCGCCGTTGCTTTCATATCAGTAGGTGCAGAGCGGTAGTAGAACAGACCCACATCAAATTCGGATTGACGCATATTTCGCAAAGAGTCGGTCGCGAGAATGCGCGCTTCTACCTCTGGGTGCAGTGACTGAAACTCTGCAAACCTGGGCAATAACCAATACGAGGCCATGGCACCTGTGATGGCAACTGTGAACTGCTGACCACCTTGCCATTGAATTAAATCGGCGGTGGCTTCGGATATGTCACTCAGTGATTTGCGCACGAAGGCACAATATTGCTCGCCCACTTCAGTCAATGTTGTTGAGCGTTGGCCACGAACAAATAGAGAGTGGCCAAGATAGTCTTCGAGCTGGCGAATCTGGCGACTAATAGCCCCCTGGGTTACGTTTAGCTCAGCCGCTGCAGCGGTGAAATTGCTATGCCGTGCGGCGGCTTCAAAGGCAATCAGACTTTTCAGTGGCGGCAACGGCTGGATAGGCATCTCCGTCAGCCCAGACCAGCGGCCTGATACTTACTCGCTACCCAGCCATGGAAGTGATGAGTTGGGCCTTCCAATACCGGGGAAAATACACCGCCTGTAAACGCAGGTGAACGCCTACCTTCCTGCATACCTTCTACCGCAAACACATCTTCGGAAAACACTATACGCCAGGCCTCTAACACGGAATTTCGGCAATCATAATAGGTGTCACTTGATGCCTCGTCACCCACATAATACAACTCGAGGCGCTCCAGCGTTTTATTCTCCGCTAAAGGCTGCAAAATAATTGCGAACGCATGATCTGCCTGAACGCCAAGCAACACGTTTGGATAAAACGAGATGTACTCGGCGTGGCGAATTTTATCGTCTGGCCATTGGCTAATTTTCGGCAGGGTTGTACCCGCCACCGCAGACAAGCTGTAGTTGTAGCTACCTTGGCCTGAGCCATAGTTGTCGCAAATAATGTTGTAGTGCTCATTCAACGGCGAATAGCTGTTTAAGCCCGGATGCACTACCGGCAAATGATAGGCCTCGCAGTAGTTTTCTACCGCCAGCTTCCAATTGGCCTGAACTTCAAGGTCCATGCGGCTGCCCGACGGCGCCGGTTTCACCTCATCAAGCCCCTGCTTGCCAGTGAGTTGTTGCCAGCGAGAAAGCAGCGGTGCAATGTGTTCTTCAAAAGTTGGGGCATCACCAGACAGGTTGATGAAAATCATATTCATCCAGATGGCCATGCGAACCGGCTTCAAGCCATGGTTTGAACAATCAAACCCCTCTACTTCATGAACACCCACACCACCAATGTGCGGCGTGCCTTTCAATTCGCCATTCAGGTCGTAGGTCCAGGAATGATAGGCGCAGCGCAATTTGCTGGCCACCGTTCCTTCTTCTCGAACCAACGGCATGCCTCTATGACTGCACACGTTGTGCACAACCTTGATATCGCCCTGCTGATTGCGCAGCAGCAGCAAGGGTAGGCCCATAAACTCAATCGGTTTTACATAGCCGTTTTGCGGTAAATCGCTGACGAAAGCCAAACCAGCCCAGGTTTTACCCATGACGTGCTCGCATTCAAACGCAAACAACTCAGCGTCGCGGTATACCGCATTAGGCATACCGTTTGCCTCATGGATAGGCTTGTGCACTGAGTCGAGGTTCAGCAGCGGGATATTAGCGCCGGGAAAGCTGTTCATAGGCGGTTAAGCGGTTATTTTTAAGCTTATTTTGTATTATGCGCTGGCATGCTAGAGCCCGCGAAGCGCGCTAGCAAGCGATATTTTTAGGGGTTTTGTATGAGTTTTTGTAATGATTGGCTCGGGGATGTTTGAAGATATTTCTGGAGCTATCAGCACGGAATCTGCGCTGGAAAGAAGAATCTTTATTCATTTCTGACTACTGTGGCTGAACTGCTGAAATTCATCGATATCAGCTGCGATAGAAGTTGCCTTCAGCGACCAACTGCTATACTCAATTCATCAACGGCCCACTACTTCTTCATTAATTAGGCCGTCAGGAAGCACTCAATGGGTTCTGCTCAAAAAGCACTGGGAACAGTAAAAAAGTTCAACCATTACGGGCACTTAGCAAAAAACGCTGTTTTAAAGCCGCTCACGGTCAAGCAGCTACCCGCGCATATCCAGATAGAAATAACCACCTACTGTAACCAAGACTGTCTCAGTTGCGGTCGCCGAGACATCATTCACGACCCAAAGCACATGAGCTTTGAGCAGTTCAAGCACATTTACGATCAGATACAACCTGAAAATATCAACCTAAGCGGTTTGGGCGAGCCACTCACCAACCCCGAAGTATTTGACATGATCAAGTACA
>JBGCDE010000259.1:0-3890 GCA_045105115.1 Pseudomonadales bacterium
CATAACCCTCAGTTCAGTGGCGCTTACAGCGTCCACTGCAACTGGTTGTTATGTATCATTTGCAGGTGATCTCTGAACCATATGGAATATATAGCGTCAGCTCTCCAACACCCGACCGATCCCACTCTACTCTCCCTTCTAAGCCACCAATGGTAGTCTCGCAATCTGGACCCATTGCCTCTATTACTTTCCGACTCTCCGCAGCAATTTTTGCAAGGATTTCATATCTATATTGCTCCGGCCCAATAATACTCAGGCCAATGTCTCCCAAGCTATCTATTTCAGTACGACCAGCAGGATTGGCATTTTTAATGAACTTTCGAAGTACTAGTATTTGTTGCTTAGCAGGTAGGCTTTTGTCAAAAGCGACCTTCGCAAAAATATTCACATAGCTCGTATCTACCTTCTTGCGATCCTCGATCAATTCCAGAGAATCATCGTTCAGTTTTACAGGCTCCAGAAAACCGTTTCCATATGACAGCTCGATTCCTTTAATGCGCTTAGATGCTTTGATCAAGCCATCGATAGATCTGATAATTTCATTTCTTCGTAATTCGGGAGACCGACTGTCATTTATCAGACGAATATTCTGTACGAGATAGTCGGCTTCCTTCTTGATAGTGACTGCGGGCATTTCATAATAATCGCCAGAGCGCATCGAAGCAGTAACCACTATCTCCTCGAGCTCCTGCGCATTTAGTGCAAGACAATTCGATATAAGTAGTATTGCTATGATTCCGTATTTCATATTCTGTCTCTGTTTATTGATACATAACACCCAAATATACGTCACTGTGACGCATTCAATTCAATCACCCCGAAATATATCCCCACAGCCACCCACAATCAACCATAAACTAATAGTTTGATTAAGCTGCGATTCTATGTATTGGAGAATTTAACGACGCATACCTTCACGTCAAAAATAAGAACTTGCACCCGATTAGGCCAAGAACCAAAAATACTTACTTACCAGGCCGCGCCTTCAATGTCCCTTGCGCCACTTCCATCATAATCAACACATCACAAGGCGGAAACTGCTCAAGCAATGAGATAGTGCGGTAGTTGCTCCATTCTGCAACAGGGTCAAAGGTGTTCATTTTCTTAAAGTTCAGATCTTTAAGCCCCACCAGGCACTCACCCTGCATTTTGGCAGCGCTGACTTGCTCTGCAGTCAATTTGGTGGAGCCGTGGCGTTTTGCCACCTCTGCATAGCTATGGTCACCGGCAATTACGCCGATTGCTAGCAGGGCGGCAAAGCCGCCGCTCAGAAGGGTTCTTTTATTCAACAGTAACCGACTTAGCCAAATTCCGCGGCTGGTCAACATCAGTCCCCTTAATAATCGCCACATGATAACTAAGCAACTGCAACGGAACCGTATATACAATGGGTGCGATCAAAGGATCACAATGCGGCACCTGCAACACCTTCATGGTGTCATCACTCTTAAACGCCGCGTCTTTGTCTGCAAACACATACATCAAGCCGCCGCGTGCGCGCACTTCTTCCACGTTTGATTTAAGCTTTTCAACCAACTCATTATTCGGTGCCACCACAATCACGGGCATGTCGGCGTCTATCAACGCTAATGGTCCGTGCTTCAGTTCGCCAGCGGCGTAAGCTTCGGCGTGTATGTAGGAAATTTCTTTAAGCTTTAAGGCCCCTTCCATGGCAATGGGGTATTGGTCGCCACGGCCAAGGAACAAGCTGTGTTGTTTGTCCGCAAAGTCTTCAGCCAGGTCTTGAATGGCTTCGTCCATTGTCAGTGCTTGTTCTATTTTCGAAGGCAGGCTTTGAAGTGCAGCGGCTACGGTTTGCTCTTGCGCTTCGCTCATGCCTTTATGGCGGCCAATGGCCACACCCAGCATCATTAATGCGGCCAGTTGCACGGTGAAGGCTTTGGTAGAGGCCACGCCAATTTCAGCGCCGGCTTTCATCATATAGGTCATGTCAGACTCACGCGTAAGCGAAGAGCCGGGTACGTTGCAAATGGTTAGGCTGGCGGCGTAGCCCTGGTCTTTGGCCAGGCGCAGTGCGGCAAGTGTGTCGGCGGTTTCACCCGATTGTGAGATGGTGACCAACAAACTGTTGGGGCGCACAAAGGAATGCCGGTAGCGGTATTCAGAGGCTATCTCTACGTTGCAGCTTACGTTGGCGAAACCTTCAAGCCAGTAGCGGGCGGTCATGGCCGAGTGGTAGCTGGTGCCACAGGCAATGATTTGTACGTGTTCAATAGTGGGTAACAACTGGGCGGCGTTTTCACCAAAGGCACTGTCTTGTACTTTGCCATTGACTATGCGGTTATCAAGCGTGTTTTGAATAGCCAGTGGCTGCTCGTAAATTTCTTTGAGCATGTAGTGGCGGAATTTGCCTTTACCGCCGGCGTCGTGGTCTATGTCTGATTCGCGTACTTCGCGTTTTACTTCATTGCCTTCGTCATCAAAAATGGTCACGCGGCGGCGGGTTACTTCGGCAACGTCACCTTCTTCCAAAAATGAGAACCGGCGCGTTACTGGCAACAAGGCCAATTGGTCAGACGCTACAAAATTTTCACCTATGCCATAGCCTACCACCAAGGGGCTGCCTGAGCGGGCTACTACCAGGCGCTCGGGCTGGGCTTTGTCCATTACTACGGTGCCGTAAGCGCCTTCAAGTTGCTTCACGCTTTTTTGAACTGCTTCTACCAAACTGCTGGAAGATTGCAGTTCGCTTTCAATCAAGTGGGCAATCACTTCGCTGTCGGTTTCTGTCACGAATTCATAACCGCGCTCAGTTAAACGTGTGCGCAGCTCTTCGTGGTTTTCAATAATGCCGTTGTGCACAATCACAATCTTGTCGCTGGATGTGTGCGGGTGGGCGTTGGTTTCATTCGGTTGGCCGTGTGTGGCCCAGCGTGTATGCGCTATACCGGTGCCACCTGGCACACCTTCTTGTTCTACGGCGTCTGCCAGTGCTTTTACTTTGCCTACACGGCGCACGCGGTGCAGATCACCTTTGTTGTCTACAACAGCAAGGCCTGCAGAGTCGTAACCGCGGTACTCAAGGCGTTGCAGTCCCAGCAGCAGTAATTCAGATACGTCGCGTTGCGCTACGGCGCCAACAATTCCACACATACTCTAGTCCTTGCTTGGCCGCTTCCAGCCATCAATATTACGTTGCTTGCCACGGCCTACGGCCAACTGGTCGGTTTCTATTTTTTTGGTGATGGTTGAGCCCGCACCTACAAAGCCGCCGGCATCAATTTCCAATGGGGCTACCAGCGTGCTGTTAGACCCTACAAACACACCGTCACCCAGTGTTGTTTTGAATTTATTCGCACCGTCGTAGTTGCAGGTGATAGTGCCCGCGCCTATGTTGCAGTTGTCGCCTATCTCGGCGTCACCAACGTACGACAAATGATTTACTTTACTGCCAGCACCCAATTCAGATTTCTTCATTTCAACGAAGTTACCTACTTTGGCGCCGGGTTTTAATACGCTGCCTGGGCGTAGGCGTGCAAACGGGCCTACTACGCAGTCGTTTTCTACTACCGCGTCTTCTAATACGCTGTTGGCTTTGATTTCTACGCCATCACCAATCGTTGAGTTACTGATCACGCAGTTTGGGCCAATGCTAACGTTTGAGCCTAATTGCACCTTACCTTCAAACACGCAGTTCACGTCTACCATGCTGTCTTGGCCATGGCTTAAGGAGCCGCGAACATCGAACCGGGCAGGGTCCATAATGGCTAAGCCGTCGGCTAGCAATGCATCCGCTCGCTGGCCTTGGTATACGCGCTCTAAGGCGATGAGCTGGGTACGGCTGTTCACGCCTTCCACTTCGCTGTGGTGTTCGGGGTGAACGGCTTTTACGCCAGCGCCACTATCGGCGGCCATCGCAATTAAATCCG
>JBGCDE010000260.1:0-7287 GCA_045105115.1 Pseudomonadales bacterium
TATACGCATGAAAGTAAGGATGAGTAACATGGCCAGCCAATGACGACATACCCACAAACGAACCGCCTCCCGCTTCAAGCATTTTTCCAATACTGTGCTTCATGCACAACATGGTGCCCATCACGTTTAGATCAAGCACTCTCTTAAACTCTTCCGTATCCACATCACCATAGGCCATGGGCATTCCACCACCGCCAGCATTGGCTACACAGGCATTAAGGCCGCCTGTGGGTTCACAGGCTTTAGCGATCATCGCCTGCACGTCTTCTTCCTTAGTTACATCACCAGTAACATAATGAATGCTGCCGCCGTGATCTGCGGCGGCGTTAATTTCTTCACACGCGGCTTGAAGACTTGCTTCGGTGCGCCCTGTGATCGTCACTGCCGCGCCATCGGCTGCGAGTTGCTTAGCGCAGGCTTTGCCTATTCCTGTGCCACCGCCGGTAACCAGCGCGGCTTTTCCAGTTAGTAGTTCTTGACTCATTGAATTTCTCGTTCTGAATGTAGGAAAAATACGGTTTTCTTAAAAGAGATCGGCTTTGCATCGGAGAGCAACTCGCCAGACACGCCGTGAACCCATCCATGGGGGCTTGCCTAAAGCACCTACGGTTGGCTTCAAAAAGGTCCCTCTTTTTGAAGGCCTGGCGAGTTGCTCTCCAATGCAAATCCTTGTGCCAAAACTGAACATTCGAAGACAAAGAACCCTGAATAATGAAAATTGCTTCCTGTGTCGGACTTCAGATTGGCAGTGAGGCGTTGGAGCTAATAGTGGCTATCGTGACTGTTGAAAAGAGGGACCTTTTCAACAAGCCCCCATGGATGGGTTCACGGCGTGTCTCGATAGCCACTATTAGCTCCAACGCCGGTCTCAATTAGGAACCCAGTCTATAGGCGCAAGACTACCCCACCAACCAGCCCCAAATCATGACCATACCGAAAGATCACGTAATGCTATCAAGCACCCGTCGCACTGATTCAAAGGTACGATGAACATCATCCGGTTTGGAGTTCAGGAATGGCGCAAACTGCAGTATGTCCATGCCATTGCGAATCACCAGTTGCTCATCCCAAAAGCACTTCTTGTGCGCTTCCAGGCCCCTGCCACCAGCTTCGCCTTCACGCGGCGCAAGTTCAACCGCACCCATCAGACCAAAGTTTCGAACATCAATCACCATCGGATGATCATCCAGGGAATGTATAGCTTCCTCAAACACTGGCTCCAAAGCACGTGCCTGCTCGATACTGCCCTCTTCGGCATACGCCTCCAAAGACGCCAAACCCGCAGCGGCGGCTACCGGATGACCTGAATAGGTATAGCCATGGAACAGTTCTACCATGTGCTCAGGACCTTGCATAAAGGTGTTGTAGATCTCGTCAGTTACCAGCACCGCGCCCATTGGAATGACACCGTTAGTAAGGCCTTTTGCAGTAGTGATGATGTCGGGCATAACACCCAAGCGAGACGCACCAAAGTTATCACCAACGCGACCAAACGCATTGATGACTTCATCAAAGATTAACAAGATACCGTGCTGGGTACATAGCTCACGCAGCCTTTCCAGATAACCAAGCGGCGGCGGAAGTATTCCGGTCGAACCCGGAATGGGTTCAATCATTACCGCAGCGATTGCTTCTTTACCGTGCTCGCTAATTAAGTCCAGCAAGGCATCTGCCAGATGCGCGCCCCATTCAGGCGAACCCTTACTGAAAGCGTTATGTTCCGGACTGTGGTGGTGTGGCAAGTGATGCACATTCGGTAGCAAGTTCGCCGCGTACAGGTCTCGGTTTGCAGGAATGCCGCCAACCGAAATACCACCAAAGTTCACACCATGATAACCACGCTGTCGGCCAACCAGATGAACCCGCTCAGTATTGCCCTTGGCCTGATGATAAGCCAACACCATTTTCAGTGCGGTATCAGCTGATTCAGATCCGGAGTTGGTGAAGAAGCAATGGTTGAACCCTTCCGGCGCAAAGTCAGTTAGTTTGGCTGCCAGTTCCACAGCCTGATCATTGGCTATTTGAAAAGACATTGCATAGTCAAGCTTGGCAACTTGCTTCTGCACGGCTTCGACAATCTTCGGATGGCAATGCCCTATACCACTGGTCCAAAGA
Organism: Pseudomonadales bacterium; assembly: GCA_045105115.1. GTDB lineage: Bacteria > Pseudomonadota > Gammaproteobacteria > Pseudomonadales > JAUIET01 > JAUIET01. Next base: position 2,116 of record JBGCDE010000260.1, read on the forward strand.
CCGGAAAAAGCATCGTAAACCTGACCACCGTCTTTGCTTTGGTAGTAATGACCCTCAGCCCCAACCAATACTCTGGGAGATTGTTTGAAGTCTCTATTTGAGGTGAAAGGCATCCACTGTGCCTGGATACCACGTTCGAAATTATCACTCATGAGCTACAGCCCCCACAACGCCTTAAATGCGGCGCTATTGTGCCACCAAAATGGGCAATCAGGATACGAAATCTTTAAGCTGAATTATTCCGTTTCATCGCCTAAGTCGATCTCTATCAGAACAGAATCTGCCGCAACCTGCGTGCCTGCAGACGTCAGTATTTCGCTGACTACGCCATCTGCTTCAGCTTGTATCTCATAGTGCATTTTCATGGCTTCGAGTATGGCCAGGGTTTGGCCCTTTTGAACCGCATCGCCCACGGCAACTCGAATCTCCAGCAGCATCCCATGCATGGGTGCGATCACACTACCGCCGCCACCGGCGCCGTCTTTCGCACCGGCCAGGCGGACTTGATCTTTAAAATGCAAGGTGCGGCCTTCTATGGCAAGAAAATGCTCAGCGTCGGAAACCGCGAAGAAGTCTACCTGATGTCGAATGCCATTAACCTCCACAAGCGCATCGTCTTTTCCATAGCTCAGAAGCTCAACCTCAACACTTTCTTCAGCGCCCTTAACCGTGTAACTGTCAGCGCCTGATGAGTGTATGAAGAGATTGTGTTCACACTCTCCAAAAACATAATGCTTGCGCACTGCCGGCTTTTCAGCGCTATGCCAGTTTTTCAATCCTGGTGCTACAAACACAGAGGCTGTTTGCGCCTGATCATAGTCGTATTGCACGGCAAGCACCGCAGCGACCGCTGCTTCTTGTAGAGATGGCTCAGACTCGGTAAAAGCAGTCTCTCCAAATTGCTCTTCAATGAAAGCCGTTGTTGCTTCCCCTGCTGCAAATGCAGGTTTTTCAAGACACTCGATCAAGAATCGCTTGTTCGTTGTTGTGCCGAACAGGCAGCTACGCTTCAAGGCATCAATCAAACGAAGACGTGCCATTTCCCTATTACTACCGTAGGCAATTACCTTGGCAACCATAGGGTCATAAAAAGGCGAAATATCCTGGCCACTGCAAATACCACCATCAATCCGAATTCCTTCTCCCTCAGCCGGACGCCACAATGTGACGGGGCCGCTTGTCGGCAGAAAGTCTTGCGCGGGGTCTTCCGTGTATAGCCGCACTTCAATCGCATGACCATCTAAGTGCACATCTTCCTGACTGATACCGAGTTGATCACCTTGCGCAACTTGCAGCTGCAATGCGACAAGGTCTAGCCCGGTGATCAACTCAGTCACCGGATGCTCAACCTGTAAGCGTGTATTCATTTCAAGGAAATAAAACTCACCACTTTGGTCGAGCAAGAATTCTACTGTGCCGGCGCCGTCGTAATTGATGCTTTTCGCCGCTTCCACGGCGGCCTTGCCCATTTGCTCGCGGAGTGTTTCCGTCATTATTGGGCATGGGGCTTCTTCAACAACTTTCTGGTGTCTTCGCTGAATAGAACAATCACGTTCACCAAGGTATACAGTGTGTCCGTGCCTATCGGCAAAGACCTGCACTTCAACGTGACGCGGTTTTATGATAGCTCGTTCGAGAATAAGCTCTCCCGAGCCAAAGGCGCCCTCAGCCTCATTACGAGCTAGAGAAATGGCATTCTCCAATTCCGATAAATCATTCACCAGCCGCATACCACGACCACCGCCGCCAGCGGCTGCTTTCACCATCAAAGGCGAACCAATTTTTTTGCCCTCACTGACCAAAGTTTCAATGCTTTGGTCCTCGCCTTCGTAACCAGGAACACAAGGTACGTTTGCGGAAATCATCAAACGCTTTGCTTCGGCTTTATTGCCCATCGCATTGATTGCAAATGCAGACGGACCAATAAACACAAGGCCGGCCGCATCACAGGCCTCTGCGAAGTCCGCATTTTCACTCAGAAAGCCATAACCAGGATGGATGGCCTGAGCACCGCTAGTTCTGGCCGCCTCGAGAATTTTGTCAGCACGAAGATAGGACTCGCCAACAGGACCGGCGCCAATCAACACCGCTTGATCGGCTAATTGTACATGCGGTGCTGCTGCATCTGCATCTGAGTAAACTGCTACGGTTTTATAGCCCTGCTCTTTTGCCGTTCGAATAACTCGGCAAGCAATTTCGCCGCGGTTGGCGATCAGGATACTGGTAAATCTATTCATCTGCGTATCCTCTTAAAGTCGCGCTATGCCAAAACTGTTTGGACGAACTGTTCGATTACGCGACTCCCAAACGGTTTCCAATAGAAAACCCAGGGTCTGGCGAGAATGTCTCGGGTCAATCATGCCGTCATCCAGGCAATGGCCAGAGGTATAAAACGCGCTCGACTGACTGTCGAAATGGTTTTTTAGATATTGCTCCTGTGCGGCAATGGCTTCTTCGTCTGGCTCGCGCCCGGCGGCCTTTGCCTGACCGCGTGCGACCATGCCCATGGTTTTACCCGCTTGCTCTCCGCCCATTACGCCCATCTTTGCGTTGGGATAGGTAAACAGGAAATCGGGTTCATAGTGGCGACCGCACATACCATAATTACCCGCGCCAAAGCTGGCGCCCGTCATCATAGTGATTCTCGGTACTTCAATATTGCGTACAGCCTGAATCATTTTTGAGCCATGCTTAATCATACCGGCCTGTTCTGACTTGGTACCCACGATGTATCCAGTTGTGTTTTGCATAAATATCACTGGAATATCACTCTGATCACAAAGCTGAAGAAACTGAGTAGCCTTGTTGGCTCCATTTGGATCAATTGGGCCATTGTTGCCTAATATTCCACAATTCATGCCGTAAATTTCGGCCTGCATGCAAACAGTAGCCGAACCAAAACCCGGTTTAAAATCCAGTATCTCGGAACCATCCACAATGCGCGCAACCAGTTCGCGCATGTCGTAAGGTGTGCGATAGTCACAAGGAATCAGACCTGCGATTTCGTCCGGGTCATACAGCGGCTCAGAAAAACTGCGCGACGGCGGTGTCTTGCACGCCGTATTCCACTGCAAGCGATACACCACTTCTCTGGCCAGTTGCACACCATGGCCATCGTCTTCGGCCAGGTACTCAACCAAACCCGAGATGGACGCATGCATCTCTGCCCCGCCCAATTCTTCTTCGGTTGCGACCTCGCCGGTAGCGGCTTTGAGCAAAGGTGGCCCCGCAAGATACGCTCTTCCATTAGTTTTCACGCCTATAACATAATCACTGAGGCCGGGCATATACGCGCCACCTGCCGTCGATGAGCCGTGTAAAATCGAGATCACGGGAATACCTGCTTTGCTAAGCTGTGCGAGCTGGCCAAACAAAGCTCCGCCGCCGCTAAACCCCTCAACCGTGTACTTGATCAGGTCACCGCCGGCACTCTCCACCAAGTGGATGAAAGGTAGTTTTTGTTGCAGTGCAATTTCTTCTGCGCGCCCGATACGATACGCACAAGCCGTAGTCATAGTACCGGCCTGTATGCCGCTGTCGTCTACAACGATGACACAACGCGTACCGCAGATAAAACCGATACCCGTAATGACCGTTGAACCCGGAATCGATTTTTCCTCAACGTCTGTATCCAACAAATAGCCAGCAAGATTACCAATCGTAAGAAAAGGCATGCCGGGGTCCAGCAAGCGCGCCAACCTCTCTCTAGGCGTTAGTTGCCCGCGTGAATCAAAGCGCGGCTTGCGTTGTTCAGATTTGGCTGGTGCTCGCGCATTTAGTGCGGCAAGTTTGTCGATCAGACCGAGCATTTCCTCACGATTGCGCGAAAATGCCTCAGAGCCTGGAACAACTTTTGATTGAAAAACTGGCATGTAATATTTCCGGTCGTAAAGCTTATAGGGTTTTTGAGAGCCGCTCGGGTACCAAAACAGGTAATTCCAGCAGTAGCTGCGCGTAGCCTTTGCCTTGCGCGTCATTGCGGATACTGGCGATACCGCCGCCACCCAGAACGTTGTGCAGCAGTATGTTCACCGAGTGACTTCCAGGCAATACATAACGATCCACGCTGTCGGCAGAGTCAGGCTCTGACAGAAAATGCGCAAATCGCTCCGTGATTGCTTGCTCAGTTAAAGCCGCACAAATATAGGGCAAATAATCTGCATCTCTTGCAATGATACCGATATTTGCTTTATCTCCCTTGTCACCACTTCTGCCCCAAGCCAGCTGCGATAAGGTAACAGCAACTGATGCATTTTCATTTGCCTCTGGCCACTCTGGTCGGGGCAACCTTGTACCGTCAAATGGCAGCCCTGGAGTATCATTGCAACTGATCACCTCACTATCACAGTCAACCGAAACTTCTACCGCTGATTTATTCCGCAAGAACGAAAACAGACGTACAACAGGTGACGGTTTTGCACGCGCTCCCGCAAAGCCTGATAGGCCTGGCGGCCCGGCTAACCCCAAACCAGCCAGCTCTTTCAGAAATAGGCCTACTCCCGCAGGGTTCTCATGCTTCACCGCTATCTTCATGGCTACTTCGCGAGAGCCGTCAATACTTTTGCAAAGTCCGAATTGGCTTTCAGCACCAATCAGCTCAATACTGGTTTCACTAAAATCCGCTAAGCCCAAAGCCTTGAACGAGTTTCGCGCAGACCGAAAACACGCCTGACCAAATGCTTCTGCTTTTTGATCAGCACTGGACCCATAAAACGTGAGGATTGTGCCTCCTCGAAACTGGTCAGCATAGGTAGCACTAACTTTGTAGGTATCTGGCGCCGGGTAACCTCGAGCACCGCTCACTCTGACTCTTTGTTCCCCTTCCTGGCTCAGCGTAACCTCAGAAAAATCGCATACAACATCAGGCAAACAATAAGCCTGAGGGTCACCAATTTCATACAACATTTGCTCGCTAACAGTGCCAACACTGACAAGCCCAGACGTTGACTCAGGCTTGGTACAAACAAACTCTCCATTGGCTTCAATTTCTGCAATCGGATAGCCGGTGGTTTCAAAGCGCCCTTCCAGCAAATGCCAGTCAGTAAAATTTCCTCCGGTCGCTTGGGTACCGCATTCGAGAATATGTCCACACAAAGAACCAGCCGCAAGCCGATCCACATCATCACGCCCCCAGCCGAACTGGTGAATGCAGGCGCCCAGCGTCACGGCGCT
>JBGCDE010000261.1:0-4141 GCA_045105115.1 Pseudomonadales bacterium
CATGCCTTCAGTAGCAACTGGCACGCCGTCTTCAAACCGCGGACGGAAACGACGACCTTTTAGCTCACGCATTGCTGCTCTGCGTTTTGATGGCGTTGTTGGCTGTTCTTCAACAAAGTTGGCTCGGCTGACTGAGCCTGTTTTCGACAAATCCAGCTCCAGCAAGACATAACCCTTGGCCATACCAGGCCCTATCGGGTCCAGATAGTCCGAGTAGTCAGCTGCAAAGTCCAACACTGCGGGGCTAGTGAATAACTCGTCGCGTATCTTGATACGTTCGTTATCAGAACTTAGCAGCTCATACGCTTGCGTATAAGATTTGATAGCAGACTGACGTTTATTGAAACGAAGATACCAGTCACCCAATTCAAGGATTGCTTCTGCCTGCGCCCTGGGACCCACTTCTTCATTGTGCTGATAAATTTTTACCACTTGCCGGGAACTGCGCAGACCAGACAAATAGCCCTGCGACACCAGGCGAGTACCCTGACTGAAGCTGTGGTCTCTTTCACGCCCGCCAATATTATGCAGCTGCTCGAGACGACGCTGATCTTCAGCTTCCTGCTGCATGATGTGAGCAAGATAAAAGTCAGCGACACGCCGACCCCGCAGTTGTTTGGCCAAACGCAGATCGGTTTCCCCGAAGTTAAGCTCGATGACTCTAGAGGCAGCCGCAAACAATGATCTGGCCATCTGTAAGTGGTGAACAGGCTGTGGCGTCACATCCTCAAAAAAGGCATACATATGCCAACGCGTCAGCTTATCGAGCACTGGCAACATGCGTTCATCCGACCAACCAAAACTCTGACCGTTGATTTCCATCATAAAGTGGTGCTGATCGTCCACCGCTTCCCAGTCACCCAGGTGCGCATAGCTTTCAACCATGTTTTCCAACAACGGCAATATGCTGGGCGTAAATAAGCCATCATTAATACGCCGGATGTGCGCGCTTTGGCTAAACGTTTTGATGGCTTCGGGGTGGTCACCCATTTGTTGCTGAGCTTCGCCCAGACCTTGTAGGGCTTCAGATAACTGTGGATTGTACGCGCCGTATTGCGATTGCAGCGTCTGAATTTCCGCCTGGTATCGTTTCAGGCGTTCTTTCGGTGAAGCCGCCAGAAACTCGTCGGTTTCAATGACCTCACTGGATTGCAACGACGCCAGGTCGGAAGACTCTTTGGCATACGCGTTAAAGCTGCACATCGTGATAACCACGATCATGCTGCTCATACGCCGAAGTCGGGCCGCTGCCCCATGTGCTGGGTTATTTAAAACAGCGTAAGTAGCCGAGTCCGTCATTGGCGCGATTATGTTATTGGCAACACCCATTATGACCACACTCTGAATCGTTCGTTCCTGTTGCATTAAAAGTGCTGTAAGCATGCCACAGTGTGCTCAGATATTCATGAACAAAACCTGAATGTTGCGTCTTGACCGCCATTGGTAGTGACGCTCTTCACCACCGGCCGCAATTGCAAACTACACCTCAACTAGCTTCCTTTAAGCTCCAGCCGGCGCTGATGTAACAGAGGCTCTGTGTAACCGCTAGGCTGCTCACCTCCTTTGAACACTAAGTCACTGGCCGCCTGAAACGCGATACTGGTCTCGAAATCGCTCGACATTGGCTGGTATTGCGGATCACTTGCGTTCTGCTGATCAACAATTTTTGCCATTTTCCGCAACGACTCGGTCACCTGTTCACGGCTACAAACCCCATGCAACAACCAATTAGCAATATGCTGACTGGAGATCCGCAGAGTTGCTCTGTCTTCCATCAGTCCGACATCATTAATATCCGGAACCTTGGAACATCCTACGCCGTGATCAACCCAACGGACCACATAACCTAGAATACCCTGGGCATTATTATCCAGCTCCTGGAGCACCTCAGCGTCATCCAATTTCATTACTTGCGATGATACGGGGATGGTTAGCAGGTCATCGATGCTTGCCAGAGATCGGCTCATCAGTTCATTTTGCACTTGGGCGACGTTAACACCGTGATAATGCATTGCATGCAAGGTAGCCGCGGTTGGAGACGGTACCCAAGCGCAATTTGCACCAGCTGCGGGATGAGCGCTTTTCGCGTCCATCATTTCAGCCATCTCATCTGGCTTGGCCCACATGCCCTTGCCGATCTGGGCGCGCCCTGACAAACCACAGCGCAAGCCTATATCCACGTTCCAGTCTTCATACGCTTTTATCCAGGCCTGATCCTTCATTGGGCCCTTAGGCACCATAGGCCCTGCGTGCATAGAGGTATGAATTTCGTCGCCCGTTCGATCAAGGAATCCAGTATTGATGAATATCACTCGTTCGCGCGCTGCAAGAATGCACGCTTTCAAATTGAGTGTGGTCCGACGCTCTTCATCCATAATACCGACTTTCAGGGTATTTCTTTCAACACCAATCAGGTCTTCAACCGCTCCGAACAAACGGCAGGTAAACCCAACTTCAATCGGTCCGTGCATTTTGGGCTTCACGATGTACACGCTACCAGCACGCGAGTTTCGCGTAGCACTGTTGCCAAGTAAGTCGTGCTTCGCAATAAGCCCGGTAATCACACCATCCATAACCCCTTCAGGAATCTGATGGCCATCGGCGTCAATAATCGCCGGGTTAGTCATCAAATGACCCACGTTTCGAATCAGCAACAAACTGCGCCCGGGCAAGGAGAACTCGCTTCCATCAAGCGCCTCATATTGACGATCTGGATTAAGAGAACGTGTTAAATCTTTGCCCCCCTTACTAAAAGTCTCTTGCAGACTGCCGCGCATCAGACCTAGCCAATTACGGTACACACCGACTTTGTCCTCTGCATCCACCGCCGCAACCGAGTCTTCACAATCCTGAATAGTGGATATAGCTGACTCAATTAGCAGATCCTTAACGCCCGCCGGATCTGTTTTACCAATCGGAGAACCCGGATCAATCTGAATCTCAACATGAAGATTATTGTTCTTCAATAGAATCGCTGTCAGCACACCCCCCTCAGATTGCGTACCGCGCAGCTGCGCTGATTGGCGCAATTCACTCTGGAATTTACCTTGCTTGACCAGCAACTTACCACCTTCAACACTGTACTGATTAGCGTCAGCATGGCTACCGGTTTGCAATGGAAAATGCTGATCCAGAAACGCACGCGCATACTGAATTACTTTTTCGCCACGGACCGGGTTATAGCCCGCAGTCTTGTCCGCACCATTGTCTGCAGAAATAACATCAGTGCCATACAGTGCATCGTACAAACTGCCCCAACGGGCATTTGCCGCGTTCAGCGAGAATCGAGCATTGGATATAGGTACAACAAGCTGAGGGCCAGCTATCTGCGCAATCTCTTGGTCAACGTTACTGGTCTCAATCTGAAAATCACCAGGCTCTGGCAACAGATACTCGATGTCTTGAAGAAAGCCTTTGTATTCATCAAGGTCAATTTCACTGCCAGCGTTGGCTTGATGCCAAGCATCAATCTTGAGCTGCAATTCCTCACGCTTTTCCAGCAGCTCACGATTCTCTGGCGCAAACTGCGCCACAATGTTCGCAAAACCCAGCCAGAATTCGTCTGCGGTAACGCCGGTGTCGGGTAACGCTTCCTGCTCGATAAAATCTGCTAGTACTTCTGCAACCTGCAGACCATGCTTAGTAACCAATTTGGATATTCCTGTAACTTCGTGAAATCCCTGTAATTTTATCGTAAATGATGGACTATTTCTATGCGGGTTATCGGGCTGGGTTCAAGAAGCGTTTTGAAGTTTTGAGCTTCGTAGCCGCCCTTTGCAGTTGCGCCCCTGATAGACACGCCGTAAACCCAGTCGCTCCCGGCATCCTGCCTCCCGCGACACTTGCACATCCATGTGCATCGTCCATGGGGGCTTGCCTAAAGCACCTACTGTTGGCTTCAAAAAGGTCCCTCTTTTTGAAGGTCTATCAGGGGCGCAACTACAAAGGGCTTAGATCCGTGCCAAATTCAGCGCTTTAAAGGAAAGAGCACTGTAACTGGAAGAATGGGAATTGAATTCGGCACGATGTGAGCTGAGGTAAAGATTCCTCCCGCTGGACTGTTGAAAAGAGGGACCTTTTCAACAAGCCCCCAAGGATGGGTTTACGGCGTGTCCAGCGGGAGGAATCTTTGCCTCAGCGT
>JBGCDE010000262.1:0-6435 GCA_045105115.1 Pseudomonadales bacterium
GTCCCTCCCTCACACAGTCTAGCTAGCCAATACTCGACCCAACGCCTCAGTGCTAATATCAGAATGCAGTGGGTTTAATACACTGCTACCTGATTATTCTGCTAAGTCCTGACTATGCCTCGGCCAATCATACTCTTCATAAAATTCAGCCAATTCATTTTCAATCTGCTCAAACGTCACATCGAAATCATCAATACTGTATTTGAACGTAGACTTATGCTGCTTCTCGCGCTCACCTTTTTGCTGAAGCAATTGATCAAATTCATCGCTCAGATCAAGGCCCAACGCTTTATAGACTTTATGCGTTGTTTCTCTAGGCTTGGTCGTGAGCTCACGATAATCAACAACAATCTGTGGTGTGTCAGGATATTTGGCCAGTACTTGTCTAGGGTTTTGAAAGCTCTCGAAACAGGTTTGCAATAACATTGCTTGAGATTCAGCGTAGTCTTCTTTACTCCAGCCATTGCCCTGCCAGGTAGACTCAACCAAGCGCATGCCGCTGGGTATGCATTGAGCTGGGTCGCGCATCATTACGACAATGCGCGCACCCGGGAAATACTTAATCAGGGTTTCAACCCATCCGCACATGACCGGGTTTTTTGCGAGGTGAATTTTGTTACCGCCGTTCAAAACTAATTGACGCTTAATCACGCCGCGATAAAAACGCATCCAACCGGCCTGTTTTTTTGGCATTTGATCAACATGGAATTGATCTAATACATGCATGATGGGTAAATCCAGTGCCCATTGCTGGCTTACGAAGGCGGGTTTCAAGGAGAAGGCATCTTCTTCGGCAGCCCATAGGCTCATGTAATGCATGTGTCGATAGGGGCCGAAGGTTTTGTCGTCCCAGACCACCAGCTTTTTCTTCATCCACTCACCGAACAGATTCTGATCCAGCCAGCCTATGCCACGTACTATTTTTTTCTGAAGCAGTGAGGGAAAGAACATTTCCCAGTACAAAAAATAGCTGAAACGGTCGCCGTCGCTGCTCATCAGTCTGTGCATCAGCGTGGTGCCACTGCGTTGGTGACCGACTATAAAGACCGGGTCTTTGATGTCCTGGCGCCATAAGCTGGGGAAGAACACGTAGTCCAGAAGCAAGAATACTGAATGAAACAAGCTTTCCAAGGGCACCTGTACCAATAAGCGAAACAGAAGCTTGCCTCGCTTGGGATGGCCTTTGAGGCGCCATACATAGCGCAGTACGATGAAGTAATATTCGAAGTCGAAGTACATGCGCTAATAGTACTCGAATTGCCCGCCTACCACTCTTGTAGAGCCCAAGATTACATTTGCCTAATGGAGTACGCCGGCGGCTTGGTCTCCGCCTGTATTGTCAACTGATACACTGGCAGCTTCCCAACAGCGCACATGAGTCATGATCTATGCTGAGCAATGAAAAAATTCTGGTCACTGGCGCTACCGGTCAGGTAGCACGAACATTGACCGAGCAACTGAACAAAAACAATGAGGTTTGGGCTGCTGCTCGTTTCAGTGATGCGAACGCCAAAGAGGCTTTGGAAGAACAAGGTGTTAATACGGTGTATCTGAATATGGATGACGCCGATATGAGCGCACTGCCGGATGTGGATTACGTATTTCATTGTGGCTGCAATACCTTTCCTAAAACCCAGGACGAGGCCATTCGGCAAAATGCGGAAGGCACTGGTTTTTTGATGCGCCGGTACAAAGACGTAAAAGCGTTTTTCCATATGTCGTCTGACTCTGTGTACCGTGAAACTAAAGATCCTGCCGAGCTGATAACAGAAGACGCGGTGCTGGGCGGTTTTTCTGTGTACGCACCACATTATGCAATGAGCAAACTCGCGGCCGAGGGTGTTGTGCGATATCTGGCGCGAGAGCTAAATGTGCCAACCATTATCGCGCGATTGGATGTGGCCTATGGCATTCATGGCCACGGCGGCGCGCCGATGGCATTGTTTGAGATGATGAAGCACGGCATGGCCTACACCCGCCGGCGCGATGGTGATAGCTACTGCTGCCCTATTCATGAAGATGATATTGCAGAGCAGGTGCAAAGCTTAATCGTAAATGCGGATGTGCCTGCCGTTACGGTAAACCTTGGCGGTGACGAAGTGGTGACGGTTGAGGAAATGATCACCTACATCGAGAGCCTGACCGGTATGACCATGAAAATGGAGACGGCCGACATGGCAACCTGGGGCATGAAAGTGGTGGACCCGGCGAAACGACAGCAATTGGCCGGGCCTTGTAAAGTGAGCTGGAAAGACGGTGTACGCTCAGTTCTGGAAAGACGTTATCCTGGTTCGGTGGTGGTCTGAGGAGCACCATGAACACAGAACAACTCACAAAGGAAAGTTGGCCGGGCACGATAAGCGCCTGGCTTGCCGATGCTCTCAATGGTTTTGCGCCACCGTTCCAGTTCAACCTGGTACCTGCGGGTGGCTCAAACCTCACCTATATTGTCACCGATGCAAATCAACAACGCTTTGTAGTGCGTCGTCCACCATTGCGTGCACGATTGGCCACAGCCCATGACATGCACAGAGAATACCGGATTATGTCGGCGCTGCAGTCATCTCTCGTACCGGTGCCTCGCATGCTAGCCTACTGTGACGACCGAGATGTTTGCGACGCTGATTTCTATTGCATGGAGATGATTGAGGGGCGTGTGATTCGCGACAGTCAATCTTCTAATGATCTGTCTGAAAAAGAATGTCTTACAGCAACAGAAGCCTTAATAGCCGCACAAGTGTCATTTCATACTGTTGATCTGGAAGCGGTTGGCTTATCCGACTTAGCCCGTCACGACGCCTATCTTGAGCGTCAACTGAAACGGTGGCTAAAACAGGTTGATGCAGCAGCCGCACGTGATGTGCCTGCATTCGCAGAGTTACATAAGGCTTTGGAAGCCAGCATGCCGGAATGCACTGCCTCACCAGGCTTAGCGCACGGCGATTATCGTTTCGACAATACGGTGCTTAATACCGACCTGTCGATAGCTGCGGTTCTGGACTGGGAACTTTGCACTATAGGTGACCCGTTAGCCGATTTCATTTGGTCGCTAAATTATTGGGCAGAACCTGGCGAGACCTTAAGCTGGCTACAAGACCCACCAACGGCACAAGCAAAGTTCCCGACACGAGATTTTCTGATAGAACGCTACGGGGAACTGTCTGGCATTAATGTGCGCACAGACATGGCTTGGTACCAGGCCTTCTCATGGTGGAAGCAGGCTTGTATTGTTGAGGGCGTATACGCTCGACTGCTGAAAGGAGCTGCTGGTGGCATGAAAATAGCAGCGCCAGAGATGGTGGCAAAACGGGTTGATGATTACCTGTTAAACGCGCAGTCATTTGCTGAACAAATATAGGACGAACTACAGCGACAGCACTACAAGAAATCAGCCTGGCAATGGCGGCGGTGTGAAAGTTAAGCCTTCGGCTTCTAACTGCTTTTCAGCCTCGGCTTCTCGTGCCAATGCACGCTGCACGGAAGGTCGTTGCTCAATTCGACGAGCATGATCGCGATAATTCGGGTAGGCACTCACATCGAAGTCTGCGCCTTCAACACGCCAGAATACCCAGTACAGATAGGCATCCATCACACTCCAGTCTTCGCCATACCACCAGCTCGCATCCCTAAGACGTTGATCAATCAGGGTGAAGTATTCGTTCATTGCATCGCAGCCACTTTCCCAGACGGCTCGCGCATGTTCCGGTTTGGAAAAAACAGTGGGTCTACGGATACGGGTAACAATGGGGTGCAGAGTGGCGGCGCAAAAACTCAGGTCGGCAATCTGTTGGTAGCGTGACAGCGTGTCATTTGTAGCTGGTAACAGTTGAGCTTCGGGAAAGCGCTCATTGAGATAACTCAAAATCGCGACGTTTTCCGTGAGACTCTCTCCGTCAATCAGCACGCAAGGAACTTTACCCTTTGGATTGTGTTGTTTGTAATCCGGTGACTTATGCTCCCCTTTCATAAACCGCACCAAGCGTATGTCGAAAGGAACACCAATCTCTTCGAGTGCTATCGTGGGTACTCGCGCGCAGCTTTGTGGCGCGTAAAATAAGGTAATGTCAGTAACACTCATGCCTCAGTCACCGCCCCAGCATTGCTCGTATTTTGGGTGTTGCTTGTGCACCCTTGGCCGAGCATAAACCCACGTATTCTGGCACCCGATAATCAGCGATTCCGCTGTAGTTAGGCCGTGCCTTTGCGCGTGCCAACCAGTCAGCGACTGCACTGCGCTCCCCTTCCCAAAACCAATCCATGGTCAAATCTTCCAGCCGGCAAACGTAAGGCAGCATCGCCGTATCAGCCAGCGTGTAGCTGTCGCCACATAGCCAGGGACTACCGTTCGACAGGGCATTGGCCATTTTTGCTATCGCTCGATCATACAATTTGACCGCTGGTGGCACTTCGGCAAAATCAACACCTTGCTCAAGCATGCCGCGAAAATGGTGGCTAGCACCTGCGGATTCGGGGCGTTTTTTAGCCTGGGCACCGCCAGCAGCCAGCATCTGTTCGCGCCAGGCGACTGTGACGCTAAGCATGCCACATGCGGCGTGCAAACCGGCATCGGGTTGCAGTGTCCATTGCCTAACCTGCGAGCGCGCCAGTGGATCTTCTGGCAGCAGTGCGGGCTCAGGGTAAGCCTCGTCCAGGTACTCGCAGATGATGGTCGACTCGATGATGGGTACACCATCAACAACAAGCGTAGGAACCACACCCTTTGGATTAAGCGCTAAGTATTCTGGTTCGTGTACATCGCCATTTCGCAGCATCATATGATGCTCTTTAGGCTCTAGCCCCTTCTCACGAAGTACCAGTCGCACTTTCTGTGCGCACACCGACATGTTGTTATGGTAGAGCTCTAGCATTATTCATCCTCTCGCTACTGTTAAGTGTCGGTGAATTCCTGGCACCTTATTAAGCCGATAGACGCAATTAAGCCAATAGACGCAGTGGTAAATTGGCCAGCGCATGTAAGGTATTGTTTAGGCGCAGCTCTGGGGTTTTTAGCAATTCGATGCTTTTTACTTTCCGCGCAAGCACCGTCAGCAGTACTTCAGCCTCCAAGCGCGCAAGCATCTGCCCTACACACATATGAACCCCGGCGCCAAAGCCCACATGGCCTCGTGTTTCTCGTTCAATATCATACTCGTCTGGTCGCTCCCAGCGGCGTGGGTCTCTATTTGCCGAGGCTAAAACCAATAGTACCTTCTGATTTTTTTCCAATTGCGTACCGCCAATCTCAACCGCTCGCGTGGTCGTGCGGTAAAAGGTTTGCACCGGTGACAACAAGCGCACAGCTTCATCAAGTGCTGCACGGCTTAGCTCCTTATTCTCTCTAAGTTTTTGCCACTGATCAGGATTCTTAGCAAGGCAATACAAAGTGTGGCCCAGCCCATGTATGGTTGTATCTATACCAGCGGTAAGCAAGGAGCGGACCAGCATCGGTGCTTGTTCGTGAGTGATGGTACCGGCGTCGGCCGCTGCGTATATTTGCGCACCAAAACCGGTATCATTTAAAGCGCTTCGTTCGCATTGTTCTGCAATCCACCCTGCAACCGGTGCAGCATTTTTCATGGATTGTTCCAACAACTCATTACGGGGACCAAAAGCATTGAAGGCCATATCCGCGTACGGCAACAACATCTTGCGGTCTGGTGATTTTAAACCCATTGCGTCTGGAAAAACCTGCAGTGGAAAGCTCTGACATAAATCCGCGACACCGTCGATGTCGCGACGCGTTAACAGCTCGTCTACTAGAACATTGGCCTTTTGATCGAACGAAGCTCGCAATGCCTCCAGTGCGCTGCGCGTAAGAATTCGAGTGACCACAGATCTAACAGGTGTATGTTCTGGCGGGTCAGCTTCCAAGAGCAGGCTGGGTGGTCGCCAGGGCTCTTCGTGATGGAAATTGCTCATGCCGGCACCGGCGCTGGAACAAAATGTTTCCCAATCACGCAACGCCGTGCTGACTTCCTCGTACCTGGCCAATGCCCAAATCGAATATTTGCTCAACCACACCACAGGCCCGACATCGCGTAGCTGTGCATGCTGATCATGAGGCTTTAGAAGCGACTCTTCCGAATAAGGATCAAACTCTGATTCAATCAAGCTGCGTTCCTAGATGGGTTTAGCCGTTTCGTGAAACATCTCCATTGACGCAGTGGCCTGGTCTGGCGCAGGTGCTTGCCCAAGCTGACCACGACAAATTGCCAGGGAAGCATCAACGATGTATTTGCAACGCTGCTGACGTCTGGATTGATAGCTGCTAAACGCTTCAGTTGTTGTGGCGGCCTTATCAATCTCCTCTGCCAGCACTATAGCGTCTTCGATGGCCATGCCAGCGCCTTGGCCAAGATGTGGCGTGGTTGCATGCACGGCATCACCTAACAAAACAACTCTGCCATTGTGCCAATCGGTATCAACAAACATTGC
>JBGCDE010000263.1:0-2702 GCA_045105115.1 Pseudomonadales bacterium
GGCGACGGGCACGAGCACCAACACCCAGCTACCAATGAGCACTGCGGCAAACTTTGCAGCGGTTACCTGCCCCATCCAGCGGGTCAACAGATCGAACTGCTCTTCGCTATTGAAGCCAACAACCCAGCTCTGCCAGCGATAGGTCAGTGCGTCGTACTCGAGCCGCAGCCGGTTGATAAGCGGAATGTTGCGGTACTGCAGCGCGCTTAGCGGCGCATCAGACAGGAAACTACCTTCGTCTGCCATGGCGCGCTCGAGGCCCCACTCGATACGGTCTGGCGCAACCGATGCGGTAGGATCGAACATCACCCAGCCCTGCCCTTCAAGCCAGACTTCTGTCCAGGCGTGCGCATCGAACTGATGCACAATCACGGTTCGATTGACGGGATTAATTTCGCCACCCTGGTAGCCTGCGACCACTCTGGCTGGCACGCCGGCTGAGCGCATCAGGGTTACGAAAGCGGCTGCGTAATGCTCACAAAAACCACGGCGTTTTTCGAAGAGAAATTCGTCTGTAGCGTTGAGGGGCGACAACAGATCAGGCTGCAACGTATACACAAACGGCTGCTGCGTAAACATCTGAAGCACGCTACCCACGAAACCTGCGTCGGTTTCTTGCTCGGCGCGCATGCGCTTAGCAAGCTCACGTGTGCGGCTGTTTCCTTTGGGTGGCAGTTTGGTTTCTACTTCACGCCGCCAATCACTCAGCTCATTATCCAACGTGGAGTCTGGCCAGCTTTTAACGCGATACATCAACTCGGCTTCAACCGGGTTGGGCGAAAACAAGCGATAATCAGGCGCGTGCATCACACCCGGGCTACTGGAGCGCGCGTAGCGCAAGCTGTATAGCCAATTTTGCTGCGTGGGCTCCATGATGACGCTGTAGGATAACGGCTCGCCCACTACGTCCATTTCGCGAGCGCGCTGTTCTTCAAGCGGTATGTCGTAGTACCCAAGAGATGACCAGGTACCGTTCTCGTATTTAGAGAACACCAGGCCACGCCAATACATATCGGACGAACGTGGAATTTCGCCCTCAAACTTTGCACGGAACGCGACTTCGCCGGATTGGCTGAGATTCGCGACATCGCCAGGGCGCATGCTGTCGCTCATGCCACTAGTAGCGGTATTACTTTTTATGGGTACGGACCACAGAGGCCCGAAACGCGGAAACAAGAAAAAGATGACCACCATGAGCGGCATCGCCTGCAGCAGCATCACCCCAGCAACTTTAATAGTGCCACGGTTAAACCGATGTTCACCGGGCTGATGCAAAGCCACCAACGCTGTTGTAATCAACAGCACGCACACTACCGAGTACAGTGTGATTAGAAGATCCTGGCTAAACAGAAACTCCGTGATGCAAATGAAGTAACCCAGGAAGAGCAACACGTAAGCGTCTTTACGGTAAGCAAGCTCAATAAACTTCAGCGCAAACGCTGTCAGCAGTAACGCTACCGTCGGCTCCAACCCGATTATCGAGCCAAAGCTTACGTAGATGCCGAAAAAGCTCGTTAGCGTCATGGCAACTTTTACCCAGCGGCCCGGGAAAGACCAACGCCCGCGATAAACCAGCACCCGCCAGACAACCGCAACGATATACACAAGCAGCACCCAAATAGGCAAACGCGCGATATGCGGAGCCATCACAGCAAAAAGACAGATGACCATCCAGACAAGAGCATTGCGCGGAATCTGCTTGAGTACACTCATGGTTGTTTATAAGCGCTCATGGCTGTCAACAAGCTCATGGCTGTCGATACGCTCATGGCTGTCGATACGCTCATGGCTGTCGATACGCTCATGGCTGCTCCCGCGTTGCTTGATATTGCGCTAGCTCCTTTAGCACGGCCTCGCGGTGTTTCGCGCCTACGTCGGGCTCAACCACTACGCCTGGCAAGCGTAATCCGTATTCTTCGTTTTTAGCATCGAACTCAAGCACCCAATAGCACAGGTAAGACAAGCGCTCTTCTTTGCCTTCGCCGGGAAACAAATCCCAATCCAGCCACACGCTACGATCAGCGTAAGCGGTGTACTGTTTACTTTGAACATCCTGGCCTTTTGCTACCGCCTTCCAATGAATGTCGCGTAGCGAATCGCCTTTTTTGTAGGTTCGAAAACCATAAAAATCATCGTTCCCAGGTATGGGCACCGCTGCACCATCAGGTCTATCTGTCGCCAACCCCGGCAGCTCTGCGCAGGCCAGCGGTTTGGGATACACCAGTGCATACAGATCTAAATCCACCCACGTCCAGCAGCGCAATAAACCCAGTGGGTATGTGGATTCAAGCAAGAGCCGGCCCGGCGAGTACCAACCGCGTTTTCCTACCGGCAGATGCAATCCAACTTCAACTGAATCCTCTTCAATAATGTTTACCAGCGCCTCGCTACTGCTTGGCCACTGCAGGTGCAGGGCAAAATGATCACGCTTGCGGCCGCGCTCTATGCTAACGGTAAATTCACTTTGTTGGCCCGGAAACGCCGACTGCGCCCGCAATGCCCGAATGGTCAGCCCAGAAAGATTGGCATAGGTGTGCAACGTTGCAATCACAAACAATGTCGCCAGCAAAAACGTGAGCGCGTAGGCCAGGTTGTTTTGAAAATTGATGGCCGTCAGTAACATGACAAACACGCAAACGCCGAAAAACAGGCCTACCAGACTGGGGAAAATAAAGATGCGCCGCTGATCAAGCATAACAGAC
>JBGCDE010000264.1:0-6140 GCA_045105115.1 Pseudomonadales bacterium
GCAGTGGGCGCAGCAGCAGTTTGGGGATTCTTATCATCATCGCAAGCGGCTGGCTTCTTTGTTATTGGATTGAGTTGCCTAAGTTCAGGCGGTGCTTCTAGACCGGCTTTGGACTACGCACCCGCTTGCGCGACACGCCGTAAATACATCCCTGTAGGCTTGTGTTCGAGGTCCCTCTCTCACACAGTCGCGCAAACGGGTGTGTGATCCAAAGCCTCATTACTTCGTATCGGGTTTTAGCAGTTTGAGAAGGATCGTCGGTCATACAAATTGAAACGAAGTGCTGAGGCGTCGGGTCAAATACCTGTTTTAGCGACTGTGTGAGAGAGGGACCTCGAACACAAGCCCCCATGGATGGGTTTACGGCGTGTCGCTAAAGCAGGTATTTGATCTGGCGCCGGACATCCAATACCAGACCAACTAAAAAACCTCTAAAACTATTTCTCAAAAATAACCGGAATTTCCTCAAGCCCACGCAGTAAAACATTCGGCATGTATTCAAGCTCTTCCGGCGCACAATTCAAGCGCATTCCCGAAGTGCCTTCCAGTAACTTCTCCCACGCAACAATCATTTCCAACTTCGACAAATGCTGGCCAATGCACACATGGGTACCAAAGCCAAAGGCTATGTGACGTTTAAGATTGCTGCGCGTGATATCAAATTCCATCGGATCTTCAAACATTGCCTCATCATGGTTTGATGAGAAGTATTTAAGAAGAACCATGCTGCCTTCAGGAATTGTTACATCACCAAGCGTGTATTCCTCTTTAGTCATGCGCCACATATTGGATGTGGGCGAGGCAACACGCAGGCATTCATCAACCAGGTTCGGAATTAGTGAACGATCTGCGCGTACCAAGGCCTCCTGCTCAGGGTTTAAGCACAGCTGTCGAATGCCTTCAGCCAAGGTTGCCGTGGTTGTTTCATTGCCGGCCACCAGAAACTGCGTGCAATGCGATAACTGTTCTTCAATTGTGAGCGGTCGTCCTTCAACTTCAGCGTGCGCTACAACATTCAGCAAATCATCTCGTGGAGACTGACGACGTTCTTCCAGCGCCTGGGCGAACCAATCGTATTCTTCCTTCAAGCCACCCGCGGCCGCCAACATCTCTTCCTTGTTCGCTACTTGCGAGAGCACCTGCACATTAGCAACTGTCCACCAAAAGGCCTTGTCGAACATATCCAGCGGTATGCCTAATACATGCATGATCACTGACAAAGGTAACGGGCGCGAAAATTGTTCAATGAAGTTATAGGGTTCGCCTGCTGGAATTTCTTCAACCAACCGGTCCGCAAAATCTTCAATCCACGGTCGGTATTGAGCAACATTGTTTTGCACAAAAAAATCTTTGACCGTATCTCTGTAGGTTTTGTGATCGGGATCATCAACCGTCAGCATGGTTCCTTTGCCGAGATCGTAGGTATTCTTCATGGCAGCACCAACGTCGCCGTCCATTTGCCTGGTTGAACCCAAGGCCAAAGTGAATTCGTTTGAGAAAATGGCCGCTTTCTTATGCACTTCGCGGACTAATTCATAGGTGGAGACAACAAACACGCCGGTCTGCGGGTCTTGGTACACGGGTGCTTCCGTGCGTAACGTTTTGGCATAGTGATACGGACATTTGAGCGTGTCGGTATCAAGCAGGGTCATGTCGGCGAGGGCGCGGTTATCCACGGCAGTAGGTGCAGTCACAGTCTGGATTCCTTCTCTTGGTTCGGTTCGAGTATGGCGTTATGGCAGAATACAGTCAAGGCTGACTGTATTTTTGAAACCGCTTTCACGCGGCTAAATCCGGTGTATTGCTCATGGACTGTGCCGTCCAGAGATAGCTAATGCAGGCAATTACAGCAGCAACCGAGCATAAGGTCAGTACCGAGTAATTCAGCGCCATTGAGCCATAAATGGGTGTCAGTGCATCGCTCAACATTCCGATCAAGAACGGGCCCAATGCTAGCCCCAGCAGGCTGTTCACAAGCAAGGCGAATGACACACCCAAAGCGCGCTGGCCAGAGCTCAAAGATGTTTGCAACAAAGACATGGACGGTGCTTGTGGCAGCATGAACAAGGCATATGCCACGGTAAAGAAACCAAGAAATGCGTACAAGCTGGTAGAACGAAGGCATAACCAAAACGCGATCACGGTACCGATAATGCAAATCGCAGGAATCCACGCACGCCACCTAGCGTTGAATTTAACCGCGTAATCTGTGAGAAAGCCGCCTAGCAATGGACCGGGCAGACCGCCAATGAAATACGCGGTGCCCAAGTACAAACCCACTTTGCTAACCGATACGTCGAAGTTTCTGAGCATAATCGGCGCAAGCCAAACCGCCATGGCATAGCCAACCATAGTCAACAACGCAAACGATAGGCTTACTCGAACATAGGTCTTGTTAGCAGCAAGAGATTTCAGCGTTTGCTTCATATCAACAGGCTGTTTCTGCGCTTCAGATTCGTTGTCATAACGACCACGTGGTGGCTCTTTCACCGTAAAGTACAAAACAGCACCAAGCAGTATTCCGGGAATCCCAAGTGCAACAAAGGTCATTCGCCAGCCTATCGCTTCTGCAAGCAATCCGCCGAGCATCATGCCGCCACCTGTGCCCAACACCGCACCTGTCGTGTAAATACCCATTGCGCGTGCCCGCTCACTGGGCTTGAAATAGTCAGCGATGATTGAATATGACGGCGGACTGCCGCCGGCTTCGCCGACACCAACACCGAGCCGTGCGAAAAACAGACTCACAAAACCGGTCGCGGCACCGCACAAAGCGGTCATGCCGCTCCAAACCACCAAAGCGCCGGCCAGAATATTCTTTCGATTGCTTCTATCGGCAAAACGGGCAATGGGAATGCTCATTGTTGCGTAGAACAGTGCAAATGCCAGACCCGCCAGCAGGCCCAGCTGCGTGTCGGTCATGGTGAATTCCGCTTTTATGTCCTCTAGCAATATGGACATGATCAGCCGATCGGCAATGTTCAGCATTGAGGTGATGGTAATCATTACCAGCACGTAGTATCGGTAGTAGTGGGCCATTCGTTATCACTTGTTTTATTGGCAAATCGACGATATCACAAATAAAACAGGATGACCTGTTTTTAACCGCTTGTTAGCGGATGTTGCACAGTAGTAAACTTGGGGCTTTGGGCAGAAAGAAGCCACAATCGCTGAGAGCAGAATAATGAGTAAAAAAGAACAACTCGCGCCGGGTGAAGCACGATGTCATGGCCGTACTTATGCGGAATTACTCTCGCGTGAAACCCGTGAGATACCAGATGTCATTGCCACAGATCGTTATCGCTTTCTTGGCGACGAAGACTTACCGGTTGAGCGTTACATAGGCAAAGAATTCTTCCAGCGTGAAGTCGACAAGATGTGGAGCAAGGTGTGGCAAATGGTGTGCCGCGAAGAAGACATACCAAATGTCGGCGACTACATTGTGTATGAGCTGTTTGACTGGTCTTTCATCATTATGCGCAGCGCTGAAGATCAGATAAAGGCGTTTTACAACTCATGCTTACATCGCGCGCGTAAGCTCAAAACTGCCGATGGTAGCGGCCGTCATTTAACCTGTCCTTTCCATGGTTACTCCTGGAATATTGACGGTAGCATTCGTGAAATACCGTGTGAGTGGGATGTGCCGCATTTGGTTAATGCAGATATGCAGTTACCAGAAGCAAAGCTCGATACCTGGGCCGGTTTTGTGTTTATCAATCTTGATGATGATTGTCAGTCCTTGGATGAATTTCTAGCACCTTACCCAGAAGTGTTTCAACGCTGGCGCCTTGAAGAGTGCGTAAAGGTCGTGCATGTTGTTAAAGAAGTTCAGGCGAACTGGAAAATTGTATCGGAAGCCTTTATGGAGTCTTACCACGCGCGCCAAACCCATGCGCAGATTCTGCCGTTCTCAGCCGATACCAATGCGCGCTACGATATTTTGGGTGATCATACCAATCTGAGCATTACGCCAATGGCAGAGCCCAGCCCGCATATGTATGAGGCCGGCAATTTGCCCAGCGAACAGGAAGTGTTAGATACTTTGCTGTCAGATTCTGGACGGGTAACTGGCGAAGCCAAGTTAATGGTTCCCGAGGGTGAAAATGCGCGTAGTTTTATGGCTGAAATGAGTCGTAAGACATACGCAGAAGAAGACGGTCATGATTATTCACACGCCACAGACGCCGAAATGCTCGACGCTATGGTATTCAACGTGTTCCCGAACTTTTCACCTTGGGGTGGCTTTCCACCCAATGTAATTTATCGCTGGCGTCCGAATGGCTGGGACGTTGATTCCACTATTATGGAAGTGATGATTCTCAAGCGCAGCCCGAAGGATGGTCCGCGAGATGCTCCGTGTGCTCCGCATTACCTGGATGCAGACCAGCCTTGGGCCGCAGCAGAAGAACTGGACGCGCTAGGTCCTATCTTTGACCAGGACATGAATAACCTGCCACATGTGCAGAAGGGTATGAAGGCATCGCGTAAGGGGTCAGTCAGTCTCGCAAACTATCAGGAAGTGCGAGTGCGACATTTTCATCAGGTATTGGATAAGTACCTGAATAGCTGATCAGTCTTGGGGTCTACGGGTTGAGTTTTTAGGACTTACTTGGAATCCATTAAGAATTGGGCGACCGCTTTGTCGTAGTTGCCCGATTGAGCGGCGTCGAACATATCACGTACTCGAGACTTAATGTACTCAACCAACAGTTTTTGCCGGGCTTGGGCGTCATGCGTTAGTTTATTCAGCGCCATGCCTTCAAAAGAAAACTGACATACATCCATCGCTAATTGAATCAGTGGGCCGGTGTCTTTCCATTCCGGGAACACTTCCAGAATGGTTTCCTGCCAGCGGTCTTCAAATTTCCGGGCCGCTTTCTTCATTACTGGCTGCAATTCTTTATCGGTTCTGGCTGCTACTGTAAGCTCATGGTAGGCAACGAAGTGGCGCGTGTGCAGGTGTTTCCAGTAAATATCCAGGCCTCGCTCAAGCCTCGCCTGTGGGTCTTTCAGATTCTTCTCAATGTCAGCGGTGAACACTTCGATGCGTTTGTCGATAATGTAGTCAACGGCCGCTGTTAACAGGGCTTGTTTGGAAGGGAAGTGATGGATCATTGCCCCGCGCGAGATATTGGCACGGTCGGCCACTTTCTTAGTAGACGTATTGGCGTAACCTAATTCATACACACAATCGACGGTTGCTTTCAGCGTTCGCTCACGCGTTTGCAGGCTCTTCTCCGCTTGCCGGCTGCTGCCGGACGCTGCGGATTCTGTCTTCTTTTTCGCAGCCATCGTGTTGTTTTCCGGTGAAATCGTGGGGGTGCCGAAATTCATGGCACTGATTGTTTGCACTATATCAAAAAAACAGCGCGGCCGGTCTTTTTAGAAAGGGTAGGTGTGATTGCAATAAGCCCTAAACCAGTGATCTGAGTGCCGTTTTTACGGCACTCAGACTGTAACGGTTATGCAAGTCCGATTTAGTCGAGAAAATGCCCGTATTTGGCCATCGCCGCCGCTCGTTTAGTCGGTGTGTGGTAAGTAGGGAACATATCTGGAGACGGTTCGTAATCACGCAACACTGTTCGTGCCACAGTCACTTTATGGACTTCCGACGGGCCATCAACCACACCCAGCTCTGGAATGTTTGCCCACATGTTCATCAGAGGTACTTCGTCTGACATTCCGAGACTGCCATGTAGATGCATAGCGCGATAGATAACTTCCTGCAGAACCTTCGGCGTAGCTGATTTGATAGCCGCAATTTCCTTTCTTACTTCGCGGTTGTATTCCTTATGCTTGTCTATCAACCAGGCGGTGTATAGAACGTGCAAACGGTACTGCAATATTTGTGTGTAGGTGTCTGCGATCTTTTCCTGGGTCAGTTGTTTATTGGCCAGTAGCTCACCTTTTGTGGTGCGACTCAACACGCGCTCGCACATCATGTCCATTGCTTTCTTAAGCACGGCTACACTGCGCATAGCGTGGTGCACACGTCCTCCACCTAGGCGAGTTTGAGCAACAAGAAACCCTTTGCCCTCATCACCTAATAAGTTGTCTGCAGGAATGCGGCAATCAGTAAAACGAATATAAGCGTGCACGCCATCGCCTTGCTCCACATAGGGTCCAACGGCTGAGTTACG
>JBGCDE010000265.1:0-5076 GCA_045105115.1 Pseudomonadales bacterium
TTTTAACTCAAGCGTAGTTTCAGTAACGCCGTAGGCCATGCCGCGGCTGGCGATCACTCTATAGTGGCCTGGTGGCAGTAGTACCTCATCAAGGTCGCTCTCAATTCCAGCGAAAGACAAGTAATTTGCTTTGCGAATATCGGATTCATCGGAGCCACCAAAAAGTACAAGGGGTCCATCACGATAAAAATCTGGATCTTGAGTGCCATTTTCACCGATGAACGTTAAGCGAACCGGTAACTCATTTTGAATGGGCAACTTGGCCGCAACATCACTTCTTAAGGTGTTGGTATTCGTTATTGGCTGAGTTACATCGATTACATGCTCCACCAGTGAAACACTGCCTTGAGAACGGAGCTGCAATGTAACAACGCTGGAGCCCTTGGGTAGCCTGGCACTGAACTTGCCGGTAGAATCTGCACGAACGCTAGTGACGGCATTCCCCGCTTCATCAAGTATGTTTACAAACGTGTTAGCTGAGTCGCTGCTACCATTGATTATTGGGCCCTGATATATCTGGTCCGAGATTGAAGCTACGTCAGACCTCCGCCCCAAATACACTGTTTGCATAATTTGCAAAGACTCACCAATGTCCAGATCCATTAATTGACTTTGCGCGAACTCAAGCAGACCAAGTTTACCTTCACCGCCAAACCAAGGCGCACGGCTGAAAACACCTTGCATACTGTAGGTAGATGCTGTCTGCTGAAAAAGGGGTAAGTTCTCACTCTCGCCGTTGGATTTCAGCAGCACCGCGTGATTAGTTTGAACCCCGTAGCTAACTTCCCCTAGAGCCGAATCGCCAACGTACACATGAATATCGGCTGGCACCATGGCATCCACAACAGACAACCTGTCATTCATGTCTGATGCCGGATAGGAGAAACCCAAGCTGTACTCTGGGTATTTTGTTGAAATAGAGAATGGTGCCAAAGACGCGTGTGGATGCAAAGCCAGAAGGCCGAGCATAGTCAGGGCGCCTCCTTCTTCATTCCGTGTCAGCGAATGCTTAACAAGCAATTCGGTTTTAGACTCTGCAGCAAAGCGATATTCACTTTGTAAGCTAAGTCCTAAACCTGAAAACTCAACTCTCAGCCCAGGCCCATCTAGTGATTCAAATGCCTCGATGCGGACCGGCTTGAATTGCAGGTCTTTATCAATATTTGGAATCACATGATGAAATGACCATTGATCATTTCCCCGTTCGCAGTGATAAATATCGACAAGCGATCCGCCCCAAGCCATCAAGCCCGACTCATGTGCCACATCACTGACGACGGCGCACAGGGTACCATTGCTTAGCAGCCAGTCATCGATACCACCGATGGCATCCGGACCTTTAGGCTGGAGTTGTTCAATATTGCCTACGCTTAGCTGAGTTACAAACTCCGTTGCGTTTAGCTCGACAGCAGGAAAAACTGCTAACAAAAATAGTGAAACTCGAAACACTTTCCAGTTTAAACCAGCGACAATAAAGAGAGTGTCCTTAGTGTATCTCAATGTAAGGCTGGAAGGTAATTAGCACTACGTTAACTCGCGTACTGCTCTCTCAAACGCTTCTCACTGTTAGGCTGGCGCGTTTTACGGCGTAGATATCATCATCTATGCAGCTCGATGTTCAGATCCAGGTATTTTGTTATCAGCAGTCTTCGCCGCAGTTGTCATAACCTCGCATCCAACACCTCGCTCTGATGCCCAATAAAGACCTTCCACTTCTTGAAGCCCACGCTCTCTCGCTCTGATGGCCATCTGCCTTGCCATCTTTTCGCCATATTTTCGAACGGAGAAGCTTTCGTGTGCACTCTCTCCGCGCTCTGTAGGCCAGTTGGCTTCCCAATACCACGTTTCCCGAATGGAGCCGTCTCTTAGCTGAAAGCGCTTGGCGTACGTATACACGCCGGTGATGCCTGACTTATTGTTGCGTCGCTTTGCAACCGAGAACTCCTGCCGGGTAATTGGAGCGTGCCGTACTAGCAATTGGTCACGATACTGTTTGGCTGCATTCAGCGCTATTTCTTGCCCACCGAGTTTCTTGTCACTAAAGTTTCTTACGTAGCGTTTTCCACGCCGGCACATACTGACGCGCCAGGCATAGGTGCGATGGATGTCGTCATCAATTCTGGAGATACAGTACATCGCTTGTGAAGACCCGTTGTTCTTTCTCATCATTACACATCCTTTACAGCTAAATTGTCGCCGCGCCAGTAACACTCATTTGCGAGAGCTACCTTTGCGCGCGAAACCATGTCTTGTGGTTCGCATGGTTTATTACAAAGCAATATCAATGCCAGTTAACCTTGGCACGTTAACTGCATCGTTGACTGCACGTATCACTTCAAGGCGTGAAGCCGTACATAGGCGGCTCAAGAACAAACTCAATGGCTGATGTACGCGGCAAAAGGGGTAATACCTTGGAATCAAGGGCTAAACGGACTTTTCACGACAGCATTCGCAGTCAGGGACTAAAAACAAGCGATGCACTTTTGAAAACAGCTGTTCGGCGAACTCAAGAAATGAAGCGCCAACATCGTTTTTCTCGCACCAGTTTGGAGCAAAACAAAGCAAAGCGCACAACTATTGGCAAAACCGCCTAGCCTTGACTGTTTCCATGCTCAAGCAACTTTCAACCCCATACATCAACGATTCGCCACGCGACACTAATGATATGCAAGTTCTCGTTTTTACTGACCTAGATGGCACTCTGCTGGATCATCACACCTACCGCTATGACGACGCGCAAGCACTGATTGATGATCTTCGGGCAGATAACATCCCGTTGATTTATTCAAGCAGCAAAACCAAAGCGGAAATAGAACCGCTTAGAACAGCCACTGAAAATCAACACCCTTTTATTGTGGAAAACGGATCGGCAGTGCACGTTCCCAAGGATTACTTTGGTCGCAAGCCACATGGCACGGTGCTTCGCGAAGATTGCTGGGTTAAAGAATTTGCGGAACCCCGTACACATTGGTTACAAATTTTGAAGCACCTGCAAACGCAGTTTGATGGCTGCTTCGAATCGTTTTCGGAGTTAGGCGCTGCTGGAATTGCAAAGGTAGCTGACATGCCGCTAGAGGAAGCGGCACTGGCCAACCAGCGGCAATACTCCGAGCCCTTATTGTGGACTGGTGATACGGCAAGACGCCAAGCTTTCATTAACGAGTTGATAAGAGCCGGCGCGTTTGTACAACAGGGCGGACGTTTCCTGAATATTAACGGCAATGGCGACAAAGGATCCGCATTGCGCTGGTTATTAAGCCATTATCGAGATCAGCAGCCTACTGAGACATTTCATACGATTTCTCTCGGTGATAGCCAAAATGACGCGCCGATGCTTGAGGCCAGCGACACCGCGATTATTGTGCGCTCACCCGTCAAAGACCCACCTCGATTGCAGCGACAAAAAAGTACGCAGATAAGCGTTAGCTGTGGTCCATTGGGCTGGAGCACCACTCTTCGCGCAACCTTACAATCTCTGGAGGCAAGCAATGGCTGATTTTTATCAAAACGGAATCATCACAACACTTCACAATTTGTCAGACAGACCGGTTGAAGCGCTGGAAGCAGACTTACTACGCTTCAGTAGCAAGCGTTCAATGGCCTTGATACTGCCCTCGCTTTTTTCAGAGCTGGAAGGAGCCGCGTTACCAAAAATAGTGAAGGAGCTGCAAGCTGTTCCCTATCTTTCTGAAATTGTGATTGGTCTGGACCGCTCCAACGAACAACAATATCGGGAAGCCTTGGCATTCTTTTCAGATTTACCACAGCACCATCGTGTTCTGTGGAATGATGGCCCAAGACTCAAACAGATTGATAAAGAACTCAAAGCCCTTGATCTGGCACCAACTGAATTGGGCAAAGGCAGAAACGTCTGGTATTGCATGGGCTACGTTTTGGCCGCTAGCCGAGCCGAATCTATTGCACTGCACGATTGTGACATCACCACTTACAACCGGGAATTGCTGGCAAGACTGATATACCCGGTTGCCAACCCACAATTTAACTATGAGTTCTGCAAAGGCTTTTACGCAAGAACCGCCAACCAGCAAATGAACGGACGGGTTTGTCGCTTGCTGGTAACACCGCTACTGCGCGCCCTGAAAAGAATTTGTGGCGAGTTGGAGTATTTGCAGTACATGGACAGCTTCCGCTACTCACTTGCTGGCGAGTTCTCTTTTCGCAGAGACGTGCTCAATGACATACGCATACCCAGTGACTGGGGGCTAGAGATTGGCGTTCTATCTGAGATGCACAGAAACTTTGCGAACAATCGTTTATGCCAGGTTGATATTGCAAAAACGTATGACCATAAGCATCAGCAACTGTCCATTGACGATCAAAATGCGGGTCTTTCGAAAATGTCGATCGACATAAGCAAGGCATTATTCAGAAAACTGGCAACCCAGGGTGAGACTTTCAGTGTTGAAACGTTTCGAACACTCAAGGCAACCTACTTCCGTATTGCGCTGGATCTAGTGGAAACGTATCGCAATGACGCAATCATGAACGGCCTGGTTCTGGATATTCACAAAGAAGAAAAAGCGATTGAAATGTTTGCGCAAAACATCATGACCGCCGGGAAAGCATTCCTTGATAACCCAATGGACACACCGTTCATTCCCAGTTGGAATCGGGTTGTAAGCGCACTTCCAGATATTCAAGAGCGGATAGCAGAAGCTGTAGAACTGGACTATCAAGAATTCGCGCCAACACCTCACGTTCCTCTGATAACAAATAAAACCGATGAATACCGCACTGCCACTGCTTGAGCAACGGCTGGCTCAGCATCTTGAGCTAATATACGCCAAGCTACTGAGCGCAGAAGAACAGGCACTACTTGCTCAGCAACTGATTGCCGCTATGCGACTGGCAGATGTCGAAAGCGAGCCCGCCAGGCACACTAACTTGTGGTCAGAACGCGATGTTTACCTGATCACATACGCCGATTCGGTGCTCAGCAGCGGCGAGAAGCCTCTGCTCACATTGAAACGCTTTATTGACAGACATTTTCGCTCATTCGTGAGCTCACTGCATATCCTGCCATTTTTCCCCTCCAGTTCCGATGACGGCTTCGCG
>JBGCDE010000266.1:0-21165 GCA_045105115.1 Pseudomonadales bacterium
TGGCTATTTATTGGCGGCTGCAGCGATTGGCATGTTGTGTAAGAAAAATGCGTCTATATCCGGCGCTGAAGTGGGTTGTCAGGGCGAAGTGGGTAGTGCCTGTGCGATGGCGGCAGCGGGTTTGGCTGAGGTGCTGGGTGGCACGCCAGCTCAAGTAGAAAATGCAGCCGAGATAGGTCTGGAACATAACCTTGGGCTGACCTGCGACCCAATTGGTGGTCTGGTTCAAATCCCTTGTATTGAGCGCAACGCGATAGCGGCGGCCAAAGCAATAAATGCCGCGCAAATGGCCTTGCGTGGCGATGGCAGTCATTACGTGTCACTGGACGACGTGATTAAAACCATGCGTGAAACCGGTGCTGACATGATGGAAAAATACAAAGAAACTTCCCGCGGTGGATTGGCCGTGAATGTGATTGAGTGTTGAGGATGGCTGAAGACGCGCAACAACATTCTGGCGGCTGTGCATGCGGTGCGGTTCGCTACATCGCGCAAGGCTCGCTTCGCCCGGTTATTGCCTGTCATTGTGAACAGTGCCGTCGCACTAGCGGGCACTTTGTGGCGGCCACTGCCGTGCGACGTGATCGATTTACTTTTGACAGAGACGAAAGCTTGGTCTGGTTTGCTGCTGTTGAAGGTTTTCGCCGAGGTTTTTGCCAGCAGTGTGGTTCCAGCTTATTTTTCGAAGAAGTTAATGGCGACCGAATCAGTATTGCGGCCGGTAGTCTTGATGACGCAAGTGGGCTAAGCATCGCAGCCCATATATTTACCGACGAAGCGGCCAGTTATTATGAGCTGCCGAAGAACCCTAATGCGTTCCCAGTTTGTTCGCCCGATGGACAACATAATATCCGCTTACCAGATTAGTAAGCGATTAAACCCAGAGAAGAGAGACACAATGAGCGACGACATTCACGGCAACTACATCAATGGCGAATGGCTGGGCAGCGATGCCGTCATTGAGAATATCAATCCCTCTGACACCAGTGATGTGGTAGGTCGCTATGCAAAAGCGAGCGTACAAGATTGCGAAAACGCAATTGCGGCGGCCACTGCAGCTTTCGAAGGCTGGTCTCAATCTGCGCTTGAAGAACGAAAAGCTATTCTCGATCGTATTGGCGCAGAGCTGATTGAAAGAAGCGGCGAAATAGGCCGTGTATTGGCTAGAGAAGAAGGTAAAACGCTTGCTGAAGGCGTTGGTGAAGTAGCGCGTTCCGGTCAGTTTTTTCAATACTACGGTGCTGAAGTGCTGCGTCAAATGGGCGAAATTACACCATCTGTTCGGCCAGGCATTGATGTTGAAGTGCATCGTGAAGCGTTGGGCGTGATTGGTATCGTCACACCCTGGAATTTCCCAGTGGCCGTAGCCGCCTGGAAAGTGGCACCGGCTTTGGCCTTCGGCAACTGTGTGGTATTAAAACCTGCCGAACTTGTGCCCGGCAGTGCATGGCTACTTGCCGATATTATCAGCCGCAGTGGTTTACCTGCGGGTGTGTTCAATCTGGTGATGGGCTCTGGACGTGACGTGGGTGAGGCCTTGTGCAGCTCTCCCGATGTACAGGCAATTAGCTTTACTGGCTCGGTACCTGTAGGCCGCCACATCGCTGAGCAAGCGATCAAAAATATGGCTCGCGTTCAGCTTGAAATGGGCAGCAAGAACGCTCTTGTTGTGTTGAACGACGCCGACATGGACATTGCCGTGCAATGTGCAATGGCCGGTGCATTTTCGGGAACCGGACAAAAATGTACAGCGTCATCTCGATTGATTGTTGAAGAGGGTGTGCACGACGAATTCGTAAGCCGCATGAAGGAAGCAATGCAAGCCATGGTAGTCGGCAACGCGCTCGGTGAAGGCGTGCAGATGGGCCCTGTGGTTGACTCGCGACAGATGCAGCAGAATCTTAAGTACATCGATATTGCATGCGCAGAAGGTGCTGAGCTGGCGCAAGGCGGCAAGCAGTTAACGCTGGAAACAGAAGGTTATTACCTGCCACCCACACTATTTGTTAACACGAGCAATGATATGCAGATCAATCGTGAGGAAGTCTTTGGGCCAATAGCCAGTGTTATTAAGGTCAAAGATTACGACGAAGCTTTGCAGATCTCGAATGATACTGAGTTTGGTTTAACTTCGGGCATTGTTACCAACTCATTGAATCGTGCTGGTCACTTTAAGCGTCATTCAAAGTCGGGTTGCGTTATGGTTAACCTGCCAACAGCGGGCACTGATTACCACGTGCCGTTTGGCGGCCGTAAGGCATCAAGTTACGGCCCACGTGAGCAAGGTCAGTACGCGAAAGAATTTTATACGATTGTAAAAACTAATTATTGCCGACCCTATTGAGTGAGGTAGCGTCATGCTAATGATCGATGCATTGCAATATCTAAACTGGGACCGCGAGTTGTTTCAGCAAGCGCGCGACTCTGGTCTTAATGCGATCCACGTAACGATAGCGTATTGGGAAAATACGCAGGAAACACTTGAAAATATTGGTCAGTGGCAGCGTCACTTCCGTACCCACAGCGATTTGATTCAGCCAGTACACAGTGCAGCCGATGTTGTTGAAGCACAGAAAGCCGGTAAAGTTGGCATTATCTTCGGTTTTCAAAACTGCTCGCCGATAGAAGATGACCTGAAAAAAGTGCAGCTGTTCTATGACCTTGGTGTGCGCATCATGCAACTTAGCTACAACAATCAGAGTCTGCTAGCCACAGGTTGCTATGAGCGGCGTGACTCAGGTATTACGCGATTTGGCCGCGAAGCGATAAAGGAAATGAATCGTGTGGGCATGGTCATTGATATGTCCCACAGCGCAGAGCTGTCCACGCTGGAGGCGATTGAAATTTCTGAGCGGCCCATCGCTATCACACACGCCAATCCGAGTTTCTTTCATACGGCCTTGCGCAACAAATCGGATAGAGTTCTGTCGGCTTTGGCCGAGTCCGGTGGCATGCTGGGTTGTAGCCTTTACCCATTCCACCTAAAAAACGGCGGCGATTGCACGCTGCGTGAATTCAGTGAAATGATTGCGCAAGCCGCAGAGTTGATGGGCGTTGACCGCATAGGTATCGGCTCAGACCTGTGTTTGAAATGGG
Organism: Pseudomonadales bacterium; assembly: GCA_045105115.1. Classification (GTDB taxonomy): domain Bacteria; phylum Pseudomonadota; class Gammaproteobacteria; order Pseudomonadales; family JAUIET01; genus JAUIET01. The sequence goes on from JBGCDE010000266.1 coordinate 3,097, forward strand.
ATTATTCAGTACTTGAGTGGATGCGAAGTGGGCGCTGGACCTCAACCGCCGATTACGGAGAGGGGTCAGCCAGCAATGCCAATTGGCCGAGTCAGCCTTCATGGTTTGAGAATTCGAGCCACTTCGCTAATTTGGCGGCAGGGCTTCGTGATGTTGGTTTTGCGGAGTCTGAAGTTGAACAAGTGATGGGCGGCAACTGGCAACGCTTTTTCGAGCAGTCGTTTACGCCAGCATGAACGCGCAGTCGCAATTGCAATGGCGACCGGCTGAAGAAGTAATGCAGCTGGACAGACTGGGCAGTTTACACGCCAGTCGACTGAGCTTTATGCGCACGTTGCTGCGTAGAGTGATGAGTGAACAGTGGCAAATATCACCCAGCGTATTTGATCTGGATGCTGATGGTTACGGTACGGTTGTTTACCGTATTCAGGCAGCACACGGTATGTATAGCTTTGTTATTTTTGCAAACTACATCGAACCGGAACTTCGCAACGACAGGGTGATTGCGGAGCAATGGGACCTGACGATGACCTTGTGTGAAGGTGAGGTTAGTGAAGAGTATCTGGGCGTTCTTCGTGAGAACGTACCGAAACAAGAAGCGGGGCGCATGGACAGCAAAGCCCTGGTGTTGTCGCGGGCTAATCGCAGCGGCCGAAATTTTGATTACGTTGTCGATTGTCTGGCGAATGGCCAGCAACCGGATGTTGATAAGCTTATCCGGGTTGGCTATTTGTACCGGACTACGGCGGTGTACGGCAGCGGTAAATTTGGCATGGCAGATTGGCAAAAAGTTCAATCCAGTCTGCCGGATTTTGCGGCACCCTTTGCCGCTGAAATGTTCACCTGCTACATGCTGCGCGAATTCAGTGTGGTTCAAGCGCAGCATATTGCACGCGCGCGATCGGTGGACAAAGCGGTAGATCTGCGCGATGAGCTTCGGCGTTATCTAGGAATAGGTAATTCCACTGGCTTGGGCATGGCGCCCTACCTGATTCATCATCCGCTATTGATTGCAAAGTGGATTGATGCGCGAGAAACCGCGCTGGCACACATTCTATCGCTTTCCAATTCAGTTACCGAAAAGATTGATCAATTGATCGCTCTAACAGAGCAGTCTGCGCAACATTTTGCTCAAGTCTTTGTAGACGATGAGTGGCAGGCTGAAAAAAATAAGTCGCTTAGTGCAGATCTCAAGAAACTGATAATGCTGTTAAAAGATCAGGGTTTAAAATTTAGGAACTGGTCGGAGGTGTTAGATTTGGCTCGCGACCAGTTTGGGCTGGACGCTCAGGAATTATTCTGTACTCTTCTGTTTGAACTTTACCCCGAAATTGTAGACCCGCTGGCCGATGAGATGGTTGCTCTTGAAGACTATGCACTGGATTCTTCTATGCTAGTACTTGATGCCATTGAGCTGATTGAGCAGAGTTATCAATGGGCTCTTGATACTGACTTTGAGCAAACGGACGAGTACTACCTATTTTGGTATCGTTCTGAAGAAAAGTCTGAACCCCGCTTGGGTGTTCGTGGTGAAGATGATGGCGAATCGCTACAGATGCCGCTTGGCATAGCCTTGGCCGTGCAAGAGTGTCATCGAGCTTTGCTCGATTGGCAGACGTCCAGGGAAGCTGCAGGAAGTAAGCCTATGCTTGCCGAATTCTTGTTAGCCCAGCCGCAATGGCGAAGCGTGTTGCGTAGAGTACTGACTATGTGCAACTACCGCTACGGCGATATTCACGCCAATGTTCTGCATCGAGACTTAATGCCTATTCAATTGCTGCGCTGCAAATTAGCGTTTTTTGGCGTGAGTAAATTTGATCCACGTTCACGCCTGTGGCTTCGCAACACTATGTATCAAGGTGCGCCATTGCTAAGAGACATCGGGAAGCCCTACGCAGATGATTGGTATTTTCCGGTAGCACCCAGTGTCGGCTAGCCACGTGCAAGCATCCAGTAATGAGCTGACGGCTTTGCTCAAGCGGGTATTTGAAGCAATAGGCTGCGACCAAAGCGAGCAAGAAGACGCGGCCAAAGCAATCCTGGCGGCCGAATGTCGCGGTTTTTCAGCGTTCTGTACCTTGCCGGAAATGCTTGAACGTTTGCAGCGTGAAAGACCAAAACCAATACCGCGTATTGACGAGAAAAATGGCTGGCTGGAGATTGACGGCAATCGCAGTAGCATCGCTTGCTATGGCAGTGTATTTGCCGGTCTTACGTCTGCCTATGCAGCGCAGCGTGATCAGTGCGTATTCGCTAGTGTTCAATCGTGTAATGACCGTTCTATGGTATTGCACTTCTTACAGTCAAATGCGGCGGCAGGCGTTCCAATGCTAGCCTCCTGGAGCAACGACCACGAACCAGACACACGGTGTGCGTACCTGGCGTCGAACGACGGGCTTAATGATCAATATATTGAACAGGAACTGAGTGAGAAAAACTCATCACCTGAATGCTTAATACTAATGGCAGCGCCTTGCTTTGAGCAAATTTTGCCTTTTTGGCAGCAGATCCACGCGCAGTACAGCATAAACAAGGCTGTTGCGGCGACCGAAATTCAAAACAGACTCGATTTGTCGCGAAGCAATGGCATTCGCATCGAAATGCCATTGTGGGAGCAATTACAGAAGATTGCATTAAATGTGCTGGTTCCTAGCTCAGAACGTTCAAGAGCAGGTGCAGGCGCCTAAAAACTTCGGATATACTCCGCTATAGCAGCGTTAGCTATAAAACAACTAGCTGCACTTTCAGAGGAGATTCACGTGCCAACATCGGCTACGTCAGATTCCGTACCAAAGCCAATGCACATTGGTTTTCTCATGGTAGTGGAATACACGATGATTACCCTGGCAAACGCGATTGCCGTGCTGCGCGCAGCAAACCGCGAGAGTGGTCAGGAACTGTTTCGCTGGTCTGTTATCACCCTTGACGGAAACCCGGTTTTTTCCAGTGATTTTCTGGAGTTGAAACCTGACGGTGGTTTAGAGCTGGTAGCAACTCTGGATTGTCTAATGGTCTGTGGTGGCGAGCGCATTGAGCGACACTGCGATGAACCTTTGCTTGATGCTCTGCGTAGTGTTGCAAAACGTCAGATCCCTCTGGGTGGCTTGTGCACTGGCTCTTTTGTGCTCGCCACCGCCGGATTGTTGGAAGGCTACCGCTGCACAGTGCATTGGGAAAATATGGTGGGCATGCAAGAGAAGTTTCCGGATTTACAGGTAACCTCCAGATTGTTTGTTATCGACCGTGACCGTTACAGTTGTTCGGGCGGTGTGAGTTCCATGGATCTGATGCTAAACATCATCTCTGCCATGCACGGTAACAAGCTGGTGCAAAAGGTCAGTGAATTGCTGATGTATGAGCGTGTTCGTACCGAGCGTGATGCGCAGCGCGTTCCATTGCAACATCTTATTGGTGCGAGTCAGCCTAAGCTAATTGATGCAGTGGCCTTAATGGAAGCTAATATTGAAGAGCCATTGAGCCTGGACGAAGTCGCCGAATACGTCAGTATCTCGCGCCGTCAGCTTGAGCGTTTGTTCCATAAATACCTGCATTGCGCGCCTTCCAGATATTACCTGGAGTTACGCCTGCATCGCGCCAGATTACTGCTCTTGCAAACCGGTATGCCGGTGATCGATGTGGCGATTAGCTGCGGCTTCTCTACAGCCCCGCATTTCAGCAAATGTTACAGCGAATTGTACGGAAAACCGCCTAGAGACGAGCGCCGAGCGGCCTCTTGAGCGCATAGACTCGAATGCCGCTGTGCCATAAGCTTACGTCGCGTAAGCGGGATTGAAAGCCCAGATATACCAGTACACTACGCGCTTTGCGAGAACGCATCATCTGATACCTCCGTATGGACAAATACTCCGCCTTTGGATTGGCTAAACACGCCGCCCAATACCATGAAAACTGGCAGCAGGCCTGGCGTTCGCCAAGCCCCAAGCAGCACTACGATGTGATTGTAGTCGGGGGCGGTGGGCATGGCCTGGCAACCGCGTACTACCTCGCTAAAGAGCATGGTATTACCAACGTGGCTGTGCTTGAAAAAGGCTATCTGGGCGGTGGTAACACCGGGCGTAACACCACCATCATTCGCTCAAATTACCTTTGGGACGAAGCCGCGCATTTATACAACCTGGCACTGAATCTTTGGGAAGGGTTGAGCCAGGAACTCAACTTTAATGTCATGTTCAGCCAACGTGGTGTTCTGAATCTAGGCCATAGCTTGCAGGATATGCGTGATATCCAGCGAAGGGTCAATGCCAACCGTTTGAATGGCGTAGATGGCGTGGTACTCAACACTGAAGAAGTGAATGCTAAGGTTCCGTTGCTGGATTGTTCAGCTAATGCGCGTTATCCGATACTGGGTGCGTCCTGGCAACCACGCGGCGGCACAGCACGCCACGACGCAGTTGCCTGGGGATATGCTCGCGCGGCCGATGCCTTAGGCGTAGATTTGATCCAGCAAACTGAAGTAACCGGTATTCGCAGAGCATCGGGCAAAGTTCAAGGTGTTGAAACCACTGAAGGGTTTATCGGCGCGGACAAGGTAGCTTGCGTGGTGGCGGGCAATTCCAGTGTGTTAGCGGCCATGGCTGATTTGCGATTACCCTTGGAGTCTCACCCCTTGCAAGCGTTGGTCTCTGAGCCTTTAAAGCCCTGTCTTGACACTGTTGTTATGTCGAACGCTGTGCATGGTTATATCAGTCAGTCAGACAAGGGCGACCTAGTGATTGGTGCGGGTATTGATCGATATAACGGTTATGGTCAGCGGGGTTCGTTTAATGTGATTGAACATACCTTACAGGCTATTTGTGAATTGTTTCCATCGTTTAGTCGTGTGCGTATGAACCGACAGTGGGGCGGTATCGTAGATACCTGTCCGGACGCCTGTCCGATCATCAGTAAAACCGACATAGAAGGTTTGTATTTTAATTGTGGTTGGGGAACCGGCGGTTTCAAAGCCACGCCTGGATCTGGCTTTGTATTTGCCGATACAGTGGCAAAAGATGAGCCTCACCCGTTGGCGGCCCCTTTTACTATTGATCGCTTCCATAGCGGAGCACTAATCGATGAACACGGTGCGGCCGGCGTTGCTCATTAAGAAATCCTCGTCAGCTTACTAACGGTAAATTAGATGTTATTGATTCACTGCCCTTACTGCGAAGAAACTCGCGACGAAGATGAATTCAGCTATGAAGGCGAGGCGCATATTGTGCGGCCACTTGAGCCAGAAAGCTTGAGCGATGCCGAGTGGGGCGATTATCTGTTTTTTCGCAAAAATCCGCGCGGGCTGCATCGTGAAATGTGGCAACACACCGCAGGCTGTAGACGCTTCTTCTACGTCTCGCGTAATACGGTGAGCTATGAAATTCTGGAAACCTATAAAGTCGGCGATAAAGCGGCAATCGTAGAGGATGCCAGCTGATGCAAATAAATCGCTTGGCCGATGGCGGTCGAATTGATCGCAGCAAGCCTATCTATTTCAGTTTTGATGGCCGGGCCATGCTGGGATATCAAGGCGACACCCTGGCGTCTGCGCTGCTGGCCAATGGTGTTCGCATAGTCGGCCGCAGTTTTAAATACGGTCGGCCGCGCGGTATTGTCGCTGCGGGTGCTGAAGAACCGAATGCTATTGTTCAACTGGGTCATGGTGCTAGCTCTATCCCTAATTTACGAGCTACACAGATAGAGATTTACCAAGGACTCGAGGCACACAGTGTTGGAGGCTGGCCCAGTGTCACCAATGACCTGATGGCGATAACGGGTTGGTTCGCGCGTTTTATGCCGCCGGGCTTTTACTACAAGACCTTCATGTGGCCGAAGCGTTTCTGGATGAGCTACGAGCACATTATTCGCAAGGCTGCGGGTTTAGGTTGGGCACCCGACGGTAAAGATCCTGACGTGTACGACAAGATGAACCAACATTGCGATGTGTTGGTGGTTGGCGCAGGACCGGCGGGAATACAAGCCGCTCTGTCGGCGTCGCGCGCTGGCGCTCGAGTGATTCTGGCTGACGAGCAGGCGGAAATGGGTGGCAGTTTGCTCTCTACATCAACTGAATTGAACGCCGCACCTGCGCCAGAGTGGATTGCACAGGCACTGTCAGAATTGAGCGCAAGCCCACAGGTCACTCTGTTGCCGAGAAGCACGGCGTTCGGCTACTACGATCATAACTTTCTGGGTGTTCTTGAAAGACGCTCAGATCATCTCGGCTTAACCAACACGGCAGGTGCCAGACAAAGACTGCACCGTGTAAGAGCGCGCCAGGTTGTACTTGCCACCGGTGCGATTGAACGGCCGATTGTGTTCGGCAACAACGATGTGCCCGGCGTTATGTTGTCTTCTGCGCTGGCTACGTATGTCAATCGATACGGCGTGGTGCCAGGCAAAAATCTTGTATTGTTTACTAGCAATGACGGTGCGTATCAAACAGCGGTTGATTGGCACAAAGCTGGCCGGTGTGTGGTGAGTATTGTGGATAGCCGTGCCGATGCTTCTGGTGATGCAGTGGCCGCGGCTACGTCTTTAGGTATAGAGGTACTCAAAGGTCACGCGATCACAGAAGTGATAGGCAGTAACCAAGTGAAAGCGGTAAAGATTGCACCAATCAATGCGGACGCTACCGCGGTGACAGGCAGTGCGAAAAAGATTCGCTGCGATGTGGTGGCAAGTTCTGGTGGTTGGAGTCCGGTTGTTCACTTGAGTTCTCATACCGGTGCAAAGCCGGTCTGGAATGAAGACGTGGTTGGTTTTGTCCCCGGCGAATCCAATGCTGCCTACATGTCGACTGGTTCATGCAAGGGTTTGTTTGATTTGCAAGCCTGCCTGCAAGACGGAGCGCAAGCCGGATTGCAAGCGGTAAAAGCCGCTGGTGTAGCATCGAGTGATGCTGAGCTGCCTGTCTGCCCTGAGGTGAAAGAACCCGTTGCTCAAGCCCAGCAGGCCTTGTTTCTAGCACCCCACAAAAAACCAGTCAGTCGGGCACCAAAGCAATTTGTTGACTACCAGCTGGATGTAACGGCAGCATCCATCGAGCTGGCGGCTCGGGAAGGTTATCGTTCTGTAGAACATGCAAAACGCTACACAGCGATGGGTTTTGGTACCGATCAAGGCAAGCTAGGTAACATTAACGGCATGGCGATTCTTGCGAAAACGCTTGGGCAGAGCATCGCTGAAACGGGCACTACAGTATTTCGACCATCCTACACGCCAAGCACTTACGGTGCGATTGCCGGGCGTGACGTTGGCGAGTTGTCAGACCCTGTGCGTTGCACTGCAGCTCATCGCTGGCATGAGGCGCATGGCGCTGAGTGGGAAAACGTAGGGCAGTGGAAGCGGCCCTGGTATTTCCCGCAAGCGGGTGAGTCAATGCATGAGGCTGTTAATCGCGAGTGTTTGGCGGTGCGCAACAGCGTTGGCATATTGGATGCCTCAACCTTGGGTAAGATTGATATTCAGGGCCCGGATGCGGCTGAATTCATCACCCGAATTTATACCAACTCGTATTTGAAACTGGCAGCTGGCAAGTGCCGTTACGGTGTGATGTTGCACGAAGACGGCATGATTTTCGACGATGGTGTCACAGCCTGCCTGGGTGAGAACCATTATCTCATGTTCACCACTACCGGTGGGGCGGCTAACGTTTTATCGTGGTTGGAAGTGTGGCAACAAACTGAATGGCCAGAGCTACAAGTGTATTTCACCTCTGTAACTGACCATTGGTCTACCGCAACCGTGACAGGACCTAAGGCACGAAAAGTCGTAGAGAAGTTGTGTGACGATATTGATTTTTCTAAAGACGCATTCGCGTTTATGGATTGGCGCGACGGAACTGTGGCGGGTTTGAAAGCCCGTGTGTTTCGAATCAGCTTTACCGGCGAGCTGTCGTACGAGGTGAACGTACCGGCTCATTATGGCCACTACATGTGGGAACAATTAATTGCCGCCGGTGAAGAGTTTGGTATCACGCCTTACGGCACTGAAACCATGCACGTGCTGCGTGCCGAGAAAGGTTTTATTATTGTTGGTCAAGACACTGACGGCTCAATGACACCCGGTGACATGAACATGGACTGGATTGTTGGCAAGAACAAAGCGTTCAGTTTCCTGGGTAAGCGTTCTCTTGATCGAAGTGACACAGCGCGCGCCAATCGTAAGCAACTGGTTGGCTTGAAAACGCACTATCCGAACACTGTGCTGCCTGAAGGCGCACAAATCGTCAACGACCCGGATGAGCCAATTCCTATGGCGATGCAAGGCCATGTAACGTCAAGTTATTACAGCGCTGTGCTTGGGCACTCAATAGCGCTTGCTGTGGTCAAAGGCGGTTTGGATCGCATGGGCGATACAGTGTATAGCCCGCAGGCAAATGGTGAGATGATAAAGGCCGAGATTGTTAGCTCGGTATTCTATGATCCGAAAGGAGAGCGACACAATGATTGAGCTACGCAGTGAATTACCGTTGCACGCCTATGTGTCGGCCGACCCGAGAACGCCTGACCGCACAACAGGCGTATTTTTACTTGAGCGTTCGAGAAAGGGGCACCTGGTCTTACGCGGAGATCGAAGCAACCCGGATTTTTTCAATGCATGTGCATCGGTTCTGGGTCTGAGTCTTCCATCGAGCGTGAGAGAAACAGCAAAATCAGAAATCGCGCAATGTTATTGCCTTGGTCCCGAAGAGTGGATGCTGTTACTAGATGCCGGTGAAGAATGGGGGATAGAGCTGCGCTTACGTGATGCGTTTCAAGGTCACGTCTCGATTGTGGATGTGAGCGGCGGTCAAACTCTACTCAGTCTGTCTGGTGATGATGTGCCCTCTGTACTTAAGAAGAGCTGCAGCTACGATTTCTCGCCAGTAAATTTTCCGTCTGGAAGCTGCGTTCAAACCACATTTGCCAAGGCGACCGCACTTGTTATCAAGCAATCTGACACACACTTCGACCTGGTAATTCGACGCAGTTTTTCAGATTATCTATACGCATGGATTGCCGACGCCTCGGCTGAATATGGCTTTCAAGCCAGCGCTGAAAGTAGCGATTGCTCTAGCGCGCAGTAGCGCTATTGTTCTGGTCGCAGAGAGAACACTTACTGCCGGTCCTGACGCTCTCAAAATCGCGTAACTCCCTTACTCTACGCGCGTGACGGCGCAGTGTTGACAGGTTCTACGCCCACTATCTACGCCCATTATCAGGAATAAGAAACAGGAAATTGTGATGGCCAAGAAAGTACCGAGTGACATTGAGATTGCACAGGCAGCTGACGCACTGCCGATAGGTGACATCGCAGACAAGCTGGATATACCCAGTGATGCTCTGAGCCCATACGGCCGCACAAAAGCAAAGATCGATTTGCATCACATTAACAGCTTACAAGACAAACCAGACGGTAAGCTGATTCTCGTTACTGCAATCACACCAACGCCGGCCGGTGAAGGTAAAACCACAACATCGGTTGGCCTGACTGACGGCTTGAACAGAATTGGCAAGAAAGCTCTGGTTTGCTTGCGCGAGCCAAGCCTTGGCCCGTGTTTCGGAATGAAAGGTGGTGCTGCGGGTGGTGGCTACGCACAGGTTATTCCGATGGAAGACATCAACCTGCATTTCACAGGTGACTTCCTCGCGATTGGTGCGGCTCCTAACTTGTTGTCTGCGTTGCTAGACAATCATATTCACTGGGGTAATAAAAACGAACTCGACGCCCGCCGAATTGCCTGGAAGCGCGTTGTTGATATGAACGACCGTGCCCTGCGCCAGATCACCTGCTCTTTGGGTGGTCCAGGTAATGGTTTTCCTCGTGAAGACGGATTTGATATTACTGTGGCCTCAGAAATCATGGCAATCTTCTGTCTTTCTAAAGATCTTGATGATCTTCAAGAGCGCTTAAGCAAGATCGTGGTTGGTTACACTCGTGACCGCAAACAGGTTCACGCTTCTGATATAAATGGCACTGGTGCAATGGCGGTTCTGCTAAAAGATGCGCTCGCACCAAACCTTGTTCAAACTCTTGAGCATAACCCGGCGATCATCCACGGCGGTCCTTTCGCCAATATCGCGCACGGCTGTAACTCTGTTATCGCCACTCGTACTTCGCTCAAACTGGCTGATTACGTAGTAACAGAAGCTGGCTTCGGTGCCGACCTGGGTGCTGAGAAGTTCTTCAATATCAAATGTCGCAGTGCCGGTTTAAACCCGGATGCTGCCGTGATTGTTGCAACGGTACGTGCATTGAAAATGCACGGTGGCGTAGACATGAAAGAACTGGGTGCTGAAAATGTAGAAGCGCTTGCAGGCGGTTGTGACAACTTGGTTCGTCACATCGAAAACGTGAAATCATTTGGTGTGCCAGTAGTTGTTGGCATCAACCGTTTTATCACTGACACTGACGCAGAAATTGCCAAGGTCAAAGAAGTGTGTGCGGCCAATGGTGTAACTGCTGTTGAAAGTACTCATTGGGAAAATGGCGGTGCCGGCGCTGAAGAACTGGCTAAGGAAGTAGTTGAGCTGGTAGATAATGGCCATGCAAACTTCGCACCTCTTTACCCGGATGACATGCCAATCTGGCAAAAGATCAAGACTGTTGCCACTCGCTTGTACCGCGCTGACGACATCATTGCGGATCAAAAAGTGCGTGACGAGATTCAACGCTTACAAGACAGCGGCTACGAGAACTTCCCGGTTTGCATAGCAAAAACTCAATACAGCTTTACAACTGACCCCTTGAGAAAAGGCGCACCGATCAATCACGTGCTGCCAATTCGCGAAGTTCGCTTGTCAGCCGGTGCTGGTTTTATCGTTGTTGTTTGCGGCGACATTATGACAATGCCAGGTCTGCCGCGTGAGCCGGCGGCGAACCGCATTAATATCAATGCCGAAGGTGAAGTAGCTGGTCTGTTCTAAGCAGCAGGCCAGTGAGTTGTCCGAGTCGGGAACACTGCTATTCGTAGCAGTGTTCTGGTGCCGGGAATGAGCCATCTTTAACTGCTGTTACGTAGTCGCGAACAGCTGCTTCAATACCACCGGGATTTCCTTCCAGAAAGTTCTTAACAAACTTTGCGGGTTTGCCTGGGTATAAGCCAAGTAAGTCATGCCACACGAGTACCTGTGCATCGGTATCAGGGCCCGCTCCAATTCCGATTACCGGGATGTCCAGGGCGTCGCTTACGGCTTTGCCCAGTGTGGTTGGCACGCATTCGAGAAGAATAACGCTGGCACCTGCGGTCTGAAGCTGCTTTGCTTCTGCAATGATTTTCTCAGCCTGGCCGGGATCTCGACCTTGTACACGGTAGCCCCCAAGATGGTTTACCGATTGGGGCGTGAGCCCCATGTGTGCACAAACAGGAATACCATGGCGCGCCAACAATTGGGTGCTTTTGCCCAACCATGCAGCCCCTTCAAGTTTGACCATATGCGCGCCGTCGCGCATCAGTGAGGCGGCATTTTCGAGCGTGGTGGATTCGTTAAAGTAACTCATGAATGGCATATCGGCCATAATCATAGCGCTGCTATTACCGCGCCGAACGCAACGCACATGATAGGCAATGTCTTCAACCGTAACAGGCAGGCTTGAGTCATGCCCCTGTATCACCATTCCCAATGAGTCACCGACCAACATCACCTCAACACCGGCTTTGTTAGCAGTCACAGACTGACAATAATCATACGCGGTCATCATCGCGAAACGTTCACCGTCGCGCTTCATTTTTTGTAGCGTGGTTACGGTTACTTTTTTCTTCTGGGATTGTGTAGACATGTGGGATTACCTCAATGTGTGCCCGGCTTTGGGCGCTTCGATCCGTATTCTGACCACAGTCCACACCAGATACGCGCCGTGAACCCATCCATGGGGGCTCGTTGAAAAGGTCCCTCTTTTCAACGGTATCTGGTGCGGACTGTGGCCAGAACACTCCTAAATTAGCGATGCATGACGTTTACCGCTCTGAAAAGCAAGGAAATGCGAAAGTTCTACGGTGGTAGGGTAGAGCTCGCATCGCCTCTTTGCTAGACCTTCAAAAAGAGGGACCTTTTTGAAGAGCCCCCATGGATGGGTTTACGGCGTGTGTAGCAAAGAGGCTATGCGAGATCTGCCCGGGGTTCAATCCAAGCAATCCTAGCGCTTAACAATCACCGAAGACCCATGCCCAAACAAACCCTGGTTAGCCGTGATCCCAACCTTGGCGCCTTCAACCTGCCGTTCGCCCGCAGTACCGCGCAGCTGCCACGCTAACTCACAAACTTGCGCAATCGCCTGCGCGGGAACTGCCTCGCCAAAACAGGATAAGCCCCCAGATGCATTCACCGGTAATCGTCCGCCCACTCGAGTATCACCCGCACGAACCAGGCTAGCCGCTTCGCCTTCTTCACATAAGCGTAAGTCTTCCATCCAGTCCATTTCAAGCGCACAAGATAAATCGTAGACCTCAGCCAGGCTGACATCTTTCGGGGAAATACCGGCTTCTTCGTAGGCTTTCAAAGCAATGGTAGAACGATAGTTTACCGGGTTAATCCCGGCCGCTGCCGCAGAGTCTGTGGCAATGTCAGGCATCTCAACGTTACCGCTGGCAAAGGTCGGTGTTACGGTGGAAATGGCCGCTACTTTTACCGCATCAGCCTTACCCATTTTCTTAGCGTAATCCATGCTGCTCACAATCAACGCCGCGCCGCCATCTGATGTTGCCGTGATGTGCAGCAAGCGTAAAGGGTCTGCCACCATCGGCGACTTCGCGATGTCTTCTTCAGTGAATTTCTTTTTGTAACGCGCGTTTGGATTCGTAAAGCCATGCTCAGAATTCTTGATTTTAATCGCATTAAAATCATCTTCCGTGTCACCGTACAAATCCATTCGTCGGCGGGCGTATAAACCAAAGTAGGTGGGGTTTGTTATACCCACCATAAACCGCACCCAATCTGGGTCGTCAGGACGATATCCCTTGGCTGGTGCCAGAAATCCTTTTGGTGTCGTATCAGCCCCAATTACCAATGCCACTTCACAGGCACCTGACAGAATTTTGTGGCGGGCCGCGGCCAATGCTTGAGAGCCGGAGGCGCAAGCCGCATACGAGGTGTTTACCTCAGCTGCGTTCCAGCCGAGTGCTTGTGCAAATGTGGCGCCCGCTACGTAACCGGGGTAGCCGCAGCGAACCGTGCCGCCTCCTGATACAAACTGCACGTCTTTCCAATCTACACCTGAGTCGGCCAGGGCATCGCGGGCAGCCTTCACACCATACTCTACGAAATTCTTACCCCATTTACCCCAGGGGTGCATGCCTACGCCAAGAATGGCAATGTCGTCGCTCATTAACTGTCTCTCTTTCTTACGCTTATAAAGGTGCCATCAATAGTCGGCAGCTTCTACTGTGTTGGCTTCCAGCGCCAAACGAGTTTGTCGCCGTCTTCGTCGCTGTACAAGATTTCCAGTATCAGTTCCACATTCATACCTACGCGTAAATCAGCCACTGTAATGCCACGCGCGGCTTGTCCCAGCACTATCATTTGTTCTTTTTCTAATTGCACGCCAATGATTGCAAACGGTTCAAATGGCTCAGGAGACACATAGGGCTCAGGTGGCTGATAGTTAGCGTCAGTGTAAGACCAAACTGTGCCTTCGCGGCTCAATTCAATCTCTTCGAACTCTTCGCTGCTGCAGTCTGGATTTCGGCAGAAGCGCGCCATTTTGGGGAAGTAGTAGGTACTGCAGCTGGTACAACGGGTGCCGATCAGCGCTGGGCTGTCATCATCCAGTGTGTACCACCCTTCCAGTGCAGCGCTTTGGCCGGCTGCGTTGGTGAGTCTGGTGTCTTCGCTCATGGGGGTCCTTTGGGTCGGGATATTGGTCAGAAGGTGCCGTTGATACGGTTGGACTAACTGGCGGCAGAGTATATCACGCTAATGACATTATTTACCCGTGCTTAGCCCGTCGTAATGATTCTAAGTGTTTGAAAAATAGAACAAAATGTAGATAACTCTATTTGATAAGGTCGACCCACGTCAGCTGCCGTTTTTGCCAAGCAGTTCACAGGCTAATTTCAGCTTTGCTGCTTGGGTCTCAAGCAGCTTCCTATAAGTTGCTTATACTTTGATCAATCCCTGTTGTCAGGGGCCGTATTCATGCGTGCCAGCTTGATGTTAACCCAATGACCGCACGCGTGTTTAACAGCAAGAAACAATAACCCGCGACAGTAGGGTTTGAGGATACGCAATGCAGCCAGAACACACCGACGTGGTGTTGTTTTTTGAAAACCACGAGATCAGCAAGGAAATGCTGTTGGCGGAATTTGAAGCCGTGCTTGATCATGTGGTTTCGGTCCCTGAGTTTGAGGACCAAACGGTTGAAGCGGCCTTCGTTCGTGTTAACGAGAATCTGCACGCTACGGCGATTGTCTTCTTTAAAATTGCCTTTGTTCGTGGCGGCGGTGCTGACCCTAAGTGGAACGTACCCCTGGAGCACATGGCTAGCAACTCAAGCACGGGTCCTGACCTGGGTGCGGGTAAAATTCGCTTGGCTTGCTACAGTCAGTGCCCGGTAGCCTGGCATCAAAAACAACTGTGGGACCCGGCTATGTCGCCAGGCCACAACACATTTATGCAGATACGCATCGCGCTGGTGAACAATCGTCTTGGTTTGACGCACGTGCCGGCCGCACTGGCTCCTGAAGGTACTAGTGGCAATCCGCAGGCATTGCCATCGCTGGGAATGGATCAGGCAGTATCGGTGCCACAAAAGAAATTTGGCGCTGAAGCCCAGGTGTTATCTGCTGAACAAACTGCGGAACGCAAGCGTATTGCAGAGCACATTAAGAGCCAGCGCCTGCACATAGCTACATTGAAGAATAAGCGCAATGAAGACATTGCGAAGCTCAAGTCTGAGTTCCAGAAACAGCTTCGTCATCATCAGCAGACTGCGCAACAGCTTGAGCGTCAGTGTCAGGAGCAAACCGAGCGAGCCGATCGCTTTAAGACCTTACTGCAAGAGCAAGTGCGCAATATCAAACAGGAGCGGGAGCGCGCCGCTGCGCAATTAAGTGAAGCGCGCACGCAAGACGTTGGTGAGCAGTTTGATATATTGCAGCAAAAATTTGATCTGGAATTGCAGGCTAAGATTGGCGCTGAAACGGCCGAGCTCAAAGAGATGCTGGAAATGCGTAACGTAGAGTTGTTCTATCGCGAAGAGCAAATGACGGCATTGCGCGATGAGATTGCCAATCTTCGTCAGGAAAAAGTACGCTTACTGAATCAAGGTGCGAACAGTTATCTTGAGCAGTTAAGTGAGGCGGGCGTTGATTTTGTTGCTCATCATCCGGGTGCCGGACACTTATCGATATCGGCCGCTGATGTTGGCGAGTACCTGGATTCACCGCAGCGCTTTGCTGCAAAGAAATGTTACGTAGATTCTGAGTTGTATGGCGTATGGCTGGAACACTACAATGACCCTGTGTGTCAGGCCGACGTGGATGTGTCTGGCGAAGGTGACAGCTTTCCATGTGGGCGGTCACTGGAACGAGTAGAGATTCCAAATCAATACGTGGCGAACTTCAGCAATCGTTGCCCCGAACATCAAAATCAGGCAACCTTCGTTGATGCCCAGGCTGGCAATGATGACAAACAAGAGTCGCAACAATGCGAGCCCATCCCCATTCAGCGTGGGGCCTGAGCCGGGCCTGCTGTCGCCGCCTTTACCCGCACCCCAATCGCTCGATCTTTCAAGCTTTGCGCCAGACATTGCAACCCGTGTAGACATACTTCGCCTGGATTCCATTGACGATTTCCTGGGCGGCAACAAGTGGTTCAAGCTAATGCCCTGGCTGGAGCTTGCCCGCCAGGAAAATACAAAATGCATACTGAGCTTTGGCGGGCCACATTCCAATCATCTGCACGCGCTAGCCGCTGCTGGTAAACGATATTCTTTTCACAGCATTGCGTATGTGCGCGGGGGCGACTGGCTAGAGCAAAGCCTGAGCCCTACGCTGCAAGATGCGCGCGATAATGGCATGCAGCTTGAGTTTATTGGCAAAGCCGAATACGCCCGACGTTACGACCCACAATGGCAAGCGCAACTTGCCCGCAAGCACGCAGCACTCGTTATTCCAGAAGGCGGGCATTCGAAACAGGTGTTACCAAGTGTTGCGACAATAGGCGAGCATGTGTCGGAGTGTTCGCAAGCTGGTCCATATGATTGGGTAGCTGTGGCCTGCGGAACGGGCACCACTCTTGCTGGTTTGGCGTGTGGCTTGCGAAGTGACACACAGCTGATGGGTTTTTCTGTGTTGAAAGACCAGGGTAGTGTGGAGCAAGCGGTCACTACGCTGTTGGAAAACCAGTCGCATTGCGCAGACTGGTCAGTGAATAACAACTACCACTTTGGTGGCTACGCCAAAATCAATAGAGACCTTGTACGCTTCATTGACCGATTCGAAGAATGCACGGGCGTGCCACTAGACCCGGTTTATACGGCGAAAATGATGGCTGGTTTAATCGAAGAAATACGCAGTGCTGCTCAGCTGGATTCGGGAAATGCGCCCAAGTCAGTACTTGCCATTCACACCGGTGGCCTACAAGGGCGGCGGGCTATGGAGGCAAAAATGGCCAAAATGCGCGCTGCAGCACAGTAAGCGGAGTGCTCTGACGACAGCGAACAAATTTTGAACTAGTCTGAAGTTTGTTCAATAGCCTGTTTTTTAATCAGCCATATGTCCAATCCCGCTCGGCATACCGCGCATTCCACATTGTTCGACCCGACCGCTACTGATAATGCGGCGGCTGCGAATATGAGCGGCATTGAGCTCGAATTACTGCAGTCTTTTGTGCCTCTTAACAAACTCAGCGACGACCACCTTGAAAGCTTATTGCGAGACGTGGAAGTGGAATACTTGTGCGCCGGACAAACCTTGTTTGAGGCAGGTGAGAGCGACAACAAACACATTTATTTGCTTCACGGCGAGCTGCAGCTTTCTGACGTAAACGGTCGCGCCGAAGTGTTGTCTGCCGAAAGTATGATGTGTACGTATCCAGTGGCTCATTCTCAGCCCAGATCTAACAGCGCTGTTGCACTGACTGACTGCAGTTTGCTGCGCTTTGATTCTGATCAACTTGATGGCATCGTGGCGTGGGAACAAATAGTCAGTTACATATTGTTGGATATATCTTCGCGTCGTGAGTTAGATTCAGATGTGGCGTGGATGACAACCTTATTGCGCTCAAATCTATTTTACAAAGTGCCACCGATCAACATTGCGCAGATTTTGCATCGCTTTAAGGAAGTTGAGGTGAAGGCGGGCGATGTAATACTGCGCCAGGGTGAGATTGGTGATTGCTGTTATGTGATTAAAAGCGGTGAAGCGGATGTGTATCGAGCTGCCGATGAGCGCTCCAAGCAAAGCTGCGTAGCGCGCTTGGGCCCGGGTCGCTGCTTCGGCGAGGATGCATTAATTAATAATGCGCTTCGAAACGCGACTATTCGAATGAATACCGATGGCCGCTTAATGTGTCTTGGTAAGCAAGATTTTTATCTGCTGCTGCGCGAACCCAAGGTTGTAAACCTTAATTTGTCAGCAGCCAGTGATGCTTTACTCGGTGGTGCGCAGTGGATTGATGTTCGCACACAGGAAGAATTTGAAGCGGGGCATTGTGACAGTGCGTTGCACTTACCACTTGAAATACTACAGCTAAAAACCCGCATGCTCGATAAGAGTAAGCAATACGTTACCTATTGTAATTCAGGTCGGCGAAGCCAGGCAGCGGCTTATTTTCTGCAGAGCCTTGGATTTGACGTGTGTGCTTTATCGGGTGGCTTTAAACGGTACTCTGCGGATGCCAGAGAGAAGCACTTGCGGTTGTGTTTTTAGGCTTGCTGGGCTGCGAAATTTCTTAACTATTGCCTAGACTGCGAGACCGGCGTTAAACCAAATGTCGGTCAGCGAGATACGCCGTAAACCCACCCCAACACCGGTCATGAATTACACACGATCTCTCACTTCTAATTGCCGGGCCAACTCCGGGGAACTACAAAAGTACGCGGACTTAAACTTCCACCCTGATCAACGCCCTCAATCATCACTGGAAATTGACTTTC
>JBGCDE010000267.1:0-5671 GCA_045105115.1 Pseudomonadales bacterium
CAAAAGCCTGTTCTGCGCTGAGTGGCTGGCTAGAAAGAACTGTAATATTGCCTTGTACTGACGGGTCGACAATAAAACTGCGGCCGGTAGTTTCTGACATCCATTGAATGACGGTACGCACGTCTGCATCACGCATATTCATAGTAATGTCTGAATTAGCGCTAAGCGAGTTGCTGTACAGCGCAAAAAAGGTGCTCAGTGCGAGACCAAGCCAAAGTCGAGTGCAGGCGCTAGCCCGCTGAAAATAAGCGCTATACATCCCCTAAAGTTTAGCAGCACAGCGCCAATTCACCGCTAATCAAGGCGAGTAGTTGAAGATATTTTTGCGTGTTCGCACCAGCGCAACAGTGAACTGGATTATTCCGCCGTTTCTGGTTCCATGTCAGGATCTGAAGCGGCTACATCGCCGGTTGAGTTTCGATCCACACCTGATGAATCAAGGTTTTCCGGGTCTTCGGCTGAAGGCACAGTTAATTCATCTTCCTCACGCTCAATACCTATTCTGAATGCCGCAAAACCAGGCATCACAACTTGATTCAACGCCATTCCCAGTACGCGGCCTTTTGCCGGTGATTGAACTTCGTGGCGTTTATTCGTGATTGGATCGGTTACGGTGCCCAACACTTCGCCTGACTTAACTCGCTTGCCCAAAAATACTTCGCTGAACAAAATACCGCCGTAGTCAGCACGTACCCATGTAGACTCGTAGAAAACGGGCTCTGGCTTACCCCAGAAACGCGCCTTTTTGAGCATGTCGAGTTTGTTCATCAGTGTTTGGATCGCTTTCACACCATGCGCAACTTCCTTGTCTTGAAGCCGCATTGGTTCGCCAGCTTCCAAGGTGACTGCAGGAATTCCGTGCATGTTAGCCGCGTATCGTAGCGTACCTTTCGCGCCGCCGGAATGCAGAACAGACGTGGAGCCAAAGCCTTGAGAAAGTTCTACCACCGAACTATTGAGCAAGTCGGCTCTGATTTGTGGCAGATTGGTTCGATGAAAAGACCCCGTATGAAGGTCGACCAGATAACTGCACTGATCAATTATCTCGCTAAAAAACGAATGAGCGATACGGGAAGCGAGGCTGCCGTCCGGATTTCCGGGGAAAAAGCGGTTCAGATCTCGTCGGTCTGTCAGATAGCGAGAATTTCTGCGAAAACCCTGTAAGTTTACAATCGGCACACCAATAACCGTGCCAGTCAGCTTTTCTGGTTCGATATCGTACATAACGCGCCGAACGATTTCGATGCCATTCAGTTCGTCGCCGTGAATCGCGGCCGTCAAGCATAGAACTGGCCCTTGTCGGGTGCCGTTAACCACCAGAACCGGCGTTGAACCCGCGATGCCTTCGAAAGATTGGCTAGGCGTCCACGACATGCGCGTAGCTGTGCGTGGAGGAACTTCTTTGCCGAGTAACACGAAAGGCACGCCATCATCGTAGTCCTCTTGTGCAACCGGAACTGATTCCAATAATGTATTTTCGCCATCTGTCGCAGACTCAACGGCTTCCGGCAGTTTCTCGATTGGTTTGTCGAGATCTATATTCTCTGCCTTCTCAAGTGGCTTATCACTATTGCTTGCGATGGCTGTGTCCACAGACTCAGCCATTGCTGAGAATGGTCCGCCAACGCCGACAAAAAACGTAATGCAGAGGGCTATTGCTTTGAAACCCTTCATTGTGGCCTGTCCCCGATTTTTGGTCTTCTTGATATCGAATAGCACATACATTGCAGGCTATGATCGCAATATCAAATGTTTATAGTAAATCTAGCTATGCATGCTAAAGCACTGAACTATAACATGCTTATCTTCCCTGACTGCCGCTTTGCGTTGCGCCGCTTACCGGCAGGGACTGGAAATCGCGAATCTGTTCAATTCATAATCAACTATAGCTCAGGTCGGCATTTCGCCAACTTTGTTCACTGTGAAAGCGACACCGGTCACACTATCTGTGCGGCGGACCCTGTGTTATAAATTCCGCTGGAAAATTAGCTAATTATGCTGGAGAAATTGTGCTCTCAAGAACTACACCTTTTTGCACGCTGTTACTTGTTGCTGTGCTTGGTTTCGCCTCGCTGGCCCACGCCGAAACCTCGGCGCAGGCCGGCCCGATTATCAACTTTGGCAATCGTTTTCTGCCCGATAGTTATAAACACGGGGTGGTCGTGGCTGCTGAAAAATTAGCCGCTGATGTTGGCGTCACAATCATGCAGCGAGGTGGAAATGCCATTGATGCGGCCGTGGCGACGGGTTTTGCTCTCGCGGTCACTTATCCTAGTGCGGGCAATCTGGCGGGTGGCGGATTCATGCTTATTCATAAAGATGGTCAGCAACATTTCGTCGATTATCGGGAAACGGCGCCCAGAGCTGCGTTCAGAGACATGTATCTTGACGAGAATGGGGAGGTTAATCGCTCTCGCTATTATGCCAGCCGGCAGAGCGCCGGCGTGCCCGGAACAGTTGCTGGAATGATTCATGCTCTCGAAAAATACGGAACAATGACGCTGAGCGAGGTCATTGAACCTGCTATTGAGCTGGCTGATAAAGGGTTTGAAGTCAGCTATGCGCTTGCCGGTGGTATCAGTCGGAGGGGATCGTATGCGCCCTGGAGTGATGAGGAAGCGATGCGTGTTTATTTCAGAAAAGACGGTACTAATCTGCAGCCAGGCGATTGGTTAAAGCAGGGTGATCTCGCGTGGACATTGAAGCAAATCAAAAAGAAAGGGCGTAGCGCTTTTTATGAAGGTAAGGTTGCCAAGCGGTTTGTAGCCGATATGGAAGCTAACGATGGCTTGATCACCTTACAAGATCTAGCTGATTACAAAGTGCATGAGAGAACGCCTGTGCGCGGCCGATTCCTTGATTTCGAAGTTCTCTCCGCTCCGCCTCCGTCCAGTGGTGGAGTGCATATTTTGCAAATGCTCAATATCATGGAGAATTTTGAGCTGCGCAAAATGGGTCACAACAGCGCTGAGTATATTCACCATCTTGCAGAGTCAATGAAGTTTGCGTATGCGGACCGCAGTCAGTATTTGGGTGACCCGGATTACTTTAAAGTACCAGTAGCTGAGCTCACCTCCAAAAGCTATGCACGCGAAATTGCCGCTACGATTAAGCCAGATGTGGTGACGCCTTCTGCCCAGGTACGCCCCGGCGCTCTTCTGCCCAGCGAAAGCCAGGATACTACGCACTACAGCGTGGTTGATCGATATGGCAATGTAGTCAGCAACACCTATACGCTCAATTTTAGCTTTGGTTCGGGTATTGTCGCAAAGGGAACCGGCATGCTGCTAAACAATGAAATGGCTGATTTTTCAGCGCGACCAGGCCACGCCAACCCTTTTGGGTTGCTTGGTGGAACCGCCAACGCTATTGAGCCAGGCAAACGTCCACTGTCGTCAATGAGCCCAACCATCGTCTTTAAAGATGACAAGCCCTGGCTGGTTACGGGAAGCCCAGGCGGCAGCCTAATTATAACTTCAGTGCTTCAGGTGGTACTCAACGCAACAGTGTTTGGCGACAATGTAGCCACTGCTGCGGCTTTGCCTCGAGTACATCATCAATGGATGCCAGACAAACTAAGAGTTGAGAGTGGGGTTAGTGTAGATACACTCAAACTGCTTGGCTTGAAGGGGCATACATTAGAGCTTGGTAAGCGCACATTGGGGCGAACTCAATCAATCATGATTGATCCTGAATTTGTTGCGGGCGATGGCTACGTGCATGGCGCCAGTGACACGCGCCGACCATTGGGTGCGGCCAGTGGCTACTGAGAGGATGGTTTGTTGCCGTCAATAAGATCAACACTTTTTGCGACGTAGTCGTCGAGCGTTCGAAGTTTCGGGCTGATCGCATAGAACACGATAACCACGCTGCAAAGCGTTATTGACGCGATCAGAATGGCTGTTTGAACACCAAATTCACTGGCTAGATACGCCAACGGAACAACACCTAAGGGCATTAGGCCAAAGGTCATTAGCATAATCGCTGAGACACGCCCCCGGTACTCATCTTCAACCAACAGCTGGGTGCAAGTGTTGTTGAGAGTTTGTCCCGCACTGGCGCAGATATTGGCGATAATAAGCGGCACCAGTGCCAGCAGAAAAATAGGGGTCAAAGCGAAGCCCGCGAGGAAAAGCCCAAACAAGAAAGTGCTCACAACCATTAAACGCGTGCGATTGGTTTTTTCACCACGCTGCGCCATCCAGACTGAGCCAATTACGCCACCAAGCCCAGCTGCAGCCATCAGAATACCCAGTCCGCGTTCGCCAACTTGCCAAACCTCGTCTGCGAATACCACCAGCAAATTCTGAAACGGCATGGCTAAAAACATCGGAAGCATGCCGAATAATAAACAGGCAGCCAGTTCCTTGCGCTCAAACACATAGCGGAAGCCCAGTACGACATCGGCCGTAAATTTCTTCTTAACGGCGTGTACGACGGTATAACGATTGACCCCAAATAGGAACAATAACGCCAGTGAATGCAGTGCTACAGCCACAAAATAAGCGCCGGTTATGCTCCAAAGGTCGATCGTGAAACCCATCACGACCGGTCCGGCAACGCGAGATATATTCATGACCGCGCCAGACAGGGCTGTTGCATTGCCCAGCCGGTGAGCGCCTACGATATTGAAGACCATTGCCGTTCTCGCCGGCATGCTGAATGGCAATACAGCGCCTCCCAGCGCTCCAGCCGCCAGAATATGCCAAAACTCCAGATTGCCACGCAGCAGCTGAATGAGAATACCGGCCTCAGTGCATACAATGGTGGCTTGACCTATCAGCGCAAGCATTCGCCGTTCAGAGCGATCGCTGATAGCGCCGCCCAGAAATGAGAACACCAGCATAGGCACAGCAAATGCAATGTTGACATAAGCCAGGGCCATTTCATCGCCGGTCAACTCCCAAGCAAGGTAAGTGCGAGAAAGTATTTGACCTTGCAATGCAAGAAAAAAAGCGAGATTACTGCCTAGCAGCCATCGAAATTGTGGCTCTTCCATGGCCGCCATAGATCGTGGCCATTTGAACGAACTGTATTTATTACGATGGGTGTTGATTGTAAGATTCAGCCACGCTTTGCCCAGATTACCTTTTGAGTACCTGCACAGCGATTTGGGATTGGATCACTTCCAAGACAGTAAATAAAGTAGCTGCCAAAGTCACGTAAAAAACCGGATAATAGTTGGCACTGCCATATCCACAGAGTTTTCGTATGCAACGAATGACCACCATTGAAATACGCAAGCAATACCTGCATTTCTCCGCTGCCCACTTCACTATATTTTCCGCCACTGAACGTGAGCGATTGCACGGCCACAATTGGCGCGTCTCCGCGTCGATAACAGGTCCTGTGCAATTCGACGGCCTGTGCTTTGATTACGCCGTTTATAAGGAACTTTTGAAAAAGCTTTGCGCACAATACGATGAATACACATTACTTCCGGAGTTTTCGCCTTACCTGACGATAGAAGAGCAGGGCGACATCTGGCTGGTAACACATAATGAGATCGCGATGAGCTTTCTGAAAACAGATGTTCTGGTTCTGCCAGTGCGCAACATAACCATCGAAGAATTAAGTGACTACCTGCTGAACGAGTTGCTGAAATCAAAAGAAACACTGGACCAACATGAAATTTCCCACATACAGCTAGGTGTTTCTTCGGGCCCAGATC
>JBGCDE010000268.1:0-4948 GCA_045105115.1 Pseudomonadales bacterium
ATGGGACCGACGTCCAGGGTATAATCAGGTAGGTTACAGCAAGTACCTTTAAGACCAGCTCTAAATCTTCGTTTCCATAGAACGCGGCTGCATGGGGCGCGATCATGAACTGGAACAAGAAAAGCAAAAAGTTGATTGTTACCAACAACCCCAGCGTTTTTTGAATCAATGGACCAGTAAGGTTCTCCACCTTCCTAAGACCCTGACTAAGACCTACCGTAGAGAACAACACCAGAAATGTCCGGAACACCTCAGCAAGGCTAATCACACCGTAATCTTCGGGCGCCAAAAAGCGGATCACGAATATCGTGGACAACCAGCTGATAACCTGGCCCAAAAAACGCAAGGCGGCCACCCACCGAAAGGCGGACATTGCCCTATTCACTAAATTGGAATGATCAGTGTTTTCTGGTGACATGGTGTGGTCTTAATTTGCCTATTTCCGCTGTGCGGTAGTGACCTTTCTGCCGGTAATATTTGTGCCGGTAACATGATGTAGGCCGCACGTTTTTTATTATGCTAGTAAAACAGAATATTGTTGGACGCATTCATAGAACCAGAAGCATTCGTATCAGCGCCTTCATTTGTATTGGCCGACTTATTGAGCTCAATCCTTAATGCGATTCACGAGACAGTCCCTAAAGCAACGAGCTACAGATTTAATGCTTCCCCAGCCCCATTCCGTTAGACCCGCAACCGCAGCGCTATTTATCGCAGCAATTATACCAGTTTGGTACCGATTTCTCCCCAAATTGTGAGCGTTATCTCAGGTATTACTGCGAATACGACAAATTCCACGGGCAAGTTTTCTGGGCACGTCTTACAATGGCCCATAACTAACAGGCACGTGCTTAACTCGTGAGAGAATCGTAAAAATACGCGCCTAAACTGATACCCAACTCTAATTATCGAACTCTGACATGAACCAAGCACCCTTCTTCTCAATTGTCGTTGCAACGCGTGACCGCCCAAAGATGTTTCTCGCTGCACTAGATTCTGTGGCAAAGCAGGATTTCGCCGCAAAAGAGCTTATTGTGGTTGTCGATGGATCCTCAGAGGAAAACATGGCCAAGTACAAAGCCATTGAGAAGCAACGTGACGACGTCACGTTTCATTACCTGACACACAGAGACAATGGGCACGGCCAAAGCTACTCGGTTAACTATGGAGCCAGTAAATCCAACGGCGAGTTCCTCTGCTTTCTTGACGACGACGACGAGTGGACAGATTTTTCCTATCTGCAATTTTTGTATAACAGTATTCAGGCGTCTCCCGCACCAGTCGACGTGCATTACAGCCATCAAAAAGCGCTCTTTGCAGACGGGAAACCACAAACTGAAACTGTGTGGCTAGAAGACAGAATACCTCTGGCTCAAAGCCTGCCGGAGGTTGCACCAGGCACTCATCAGGTTGATCGTACCTTTTTACTCAAGAGCGCAGGCTTCGGGCATTTGAACTGCAGCGCGTTCAGCCGGAAATTTTCTGACTCTATCAACGGAACGGATGCGAGCATACGCTACGAAAATGATCAGGATCCTATTATCCGAGCAACTGATGTAGCCACGGAAATCCTATTCAGTACGCGCTACATGTCACTTCACCATATTCCCGATAACTCGAAGAAAGACAACATGTCAACGATGGCTTCAAACATAGAAAAGAAGCTATACCAAATGCGGGTCTACGATAAAGGCGTTGCCTTAGGGAAAAGCAAAGAAATTGCCAGCTACTGCCGAAGAGGAAAAACTTACGAGCAAAAACACCTTGCAAGAATTCTAGAAAAAAACGGTGATATCCGCGGCGCTTCACAGTATGCCAGAGAGGCTTTGCTAAGCGGTTTCAGCCTAAAATGGCTTGTCTATACAATACAGATTAGTGTTCGCGCCCTTTTCCATACAAGCAGCGATACACAATCACACGCGTAACACTGGTGCGATAGGACTTCCCAGTGAGCCTTCCAACTTACCTAATGCAACCGCGTAAAGCCCTCGCCATCGCGCAGCCTAGCGAACACATTTTTTTCCTCAGTCATATGCGGGCCTACAGCAGTCTCTTCGGGCACATCATGGGCTCACACCCCCAAATTTCCGGCTACTACGAGCTCCATATTGGCTATCACAGTTGGAAAAGCCTAATCCGACAAAAGATGATATTTTTCCAAGAGGAAGAGCCAAAACCAAAGTGCCGGTACATGTTCGATAAAGTTCTACACAATGACCACCACGTTGCTCCTCATCTACTAAATACCGATAAGACAAAGGCCATTTTTTCACTGCGTGATCCGGTAAAGACAATTCCAAGCATCATGGCACTGTATGCAAAGGAAGACCCTGCCCACGAATTCAACGACGCAGAATTCTCTACGCAGTACTACATTGATAGAGCAGAAGAGTTAGTTTTACTGGCCTCCAAAATGGACAGAGAGTATTTCTATTACGACGCAGAAGTCATGACGCAGCAAACCGAGCAGTGCTTGGCACGTTTGAGCAAATGGCTCAACCTTAGCTCACCCCTTAGCGCGTCATACTCCATGCAGAAAAAAACCTCTATGAGCCGCTACGGCGACACCTCCGAGACATTAAAATCTGGCAAAATTGAACGCAGTAAGAGTGAGAGTACACCGTTTCAACTGACTCCCGAACTCTCCAGAGCTGCAACCGAGGCCTACATGAGATGCCGCGAAGCACTGGCAAACAGAACCTCGGCAAGCTGCCTAAATATCAACTAGTTTATGGTGTAAGAAATGGAAAAAGTTCCAAAAAAATCGGCTGGCATGCCCCTAACACCATTACAAATATTCATAGTATATTTGCCTACTCTAAGGTCTAAACTGATGAGCAAGATCGTGACGAAATTCATGACTAAACCACAGCACAACTCCACTAGGCGCGCGGGTCGTGCTTTTGTAGTGCGGCAAAACAAATGGTTGCCGACAGGTGTAGCGACACTGGCGCTTGCCCTACTGTTGGCGCCCAATGCACAGGCCAAGGAATGGGTAGGCAAAGATTTCAGAGGGAAAAACTGTGAAGGTGAGCAGGGAACAGCCGGCGCCCACGACTACTTGCATCGTGGATTCAAAAAGAACGTAGCTGGACTACTCAAGCTAACTGAGCGACATCACTACAATGAAGATGTCGAGAATCTGGTCAAAGGTCTGACAACAGAACCAATGGGTGATACGGATTTTGTACTGCGCTCGTTTCCCAACCACCATCGCGCGCTTCAAACCGCGATGAAATACCGACTAAAGCGCAAAAAGTGGTCACCTAAAGAAAAGTGGCCACCGGCAGAATGCTATTACCAGCGCGCGATCAATTTTAGTCCACGTGATCTTACTGTACATCTGCAATACGCCATACTGCAGTACAAAATGAAGAAATACACCGGCGCACTGAAAACCTATCAAGCTGCCGACAAGCTAAACCCCAATGATCCTCTGCTGCTTTACAACATGGCTTTGACAATGATCAAAGTTAAAAAATACAAGCAAGCCAAAGCAGTCGCCAAGCGTGTCTACGCAACGGGCTTCCCGCTGCCAGGATTGCGCAACAAACTAATTACCGCTGGACACTGGAAAGACGAAACAAGCGCGGAGACTCTGGAGGACAAGGCAAAGAAATTGAAACTAAAGAAAGCGAACGAGGCAAAAAAGGCAGAATCCGCAGCTAAAGACAAAAAGCCAGAGCCAGAGAAAGCCGATAGCGCTTAGCGTTAGATTGAGAAAACCAGGCTGTCGCTACTGACCGATAATCAGTGGGTCGACTTTTCTGTAGTTCATCAGCAGCCGGAGCATGAACTTTAGCGACGAACGATCCCACGGAGTAAACCTTGGGAGTTGATATGGGTCGCTCTTCTTACAAGCGGCCCCCCAGTGCGTTGAAACCGCCACCTTGAAACCTAACCTTTCGACCATGTCTCTATGCTCGGCGGTATAGTCAACACCAGGCGCGCCATTAGGGTATGCAAACTGCTCAACATCCTTCTGCAATATATCCTGAAGAGTCTCCCTACTGCCCGCGATTTCTGCCTCGGCTTGCGAAGCTGAAATACTGGATAGGATCGGATGATTAACGGTGTGCGCTCCTATCGAAACTTCACCACGCCCCAAATTGCGCAGCTGTTCACTTGTAAGCATGAGATCACCAGGCAACTCACCGACGAGCGTCTCAATCTGATCCACGAGCGTTGCCCGTTCCAACGGATCTTTGTGCTTTATTGCTCGAATAATAGCTTCTGCTGCAACTAAACGCTCATCCATCGAAGATGTCTGGTAACGCTCTAAGCCAAAATCGGTCAAGTCAAACTCATCACCAGGTGCAATTCGTAACGCCTCTCTTACGGAGTCGTTCCACATTCGCCCGCCATTGAGAAATGCAGTGCTAACGAAAACACTTGCCGGAATCGCGTAGCGTTCGAGAACAGGTAGTGCACACAGAGCGTTGTCCGCATAACCATCATCAAACGTTACACACACCGCCCGCTCTGGTAGCGTGTTGTCCTGCTGCCTGGCAATCGCCTCCCGCAGTGACAGCGGCGAGAAGTAACGCCTGAGCAATTGCATCTGCCAGTCAAAAAGCGCAACGGTGGGTTCATCGGGCCGCATTGGATCATACTCTGGCAAGACCCGATGAAAAATTAGAATAGTAAGCCGCTGCTTGGCACGGTAGCCAAGCAGCGTCGGACCAAGACGCGAGAGCCCTGTGAGTCCGGCGCTCATGCTCCTCCCGACAGACGACGCCGGCGGCCGTATGCAACACGGGGAGGCAGGCGCTGATTCGTTTTCTTTTTAACGGGCTCTCCGCCCTTGAGCTGTTCAGTCAGATTCGTCAATACAATGGTTATTGCCATGATGTGCCAAGCAAGGTCAAAATATGCCAAGCTGAGGAACGCCCCTCCGGCCATGAAGGCGACAAGGCTAATCTGCAGCATCCTTGCCAGCATATTGTGA
>JBGCDE010000269.1:0-4096 GCA_045105115.1 Pseudomonadales bacterium
ATAAACGTGGCAGGGTGTCATTAATAAGTGATCTTGATATTAAGACATGCTCTTTGACCGCAAAGATGTGGCCTTCCTCAGGCTTTGCGAACTGCCCAATATCCTCTACCAACAACGCCAACATTCTTTCAATTTCAGGGCCCTGTAACGTTGGCGCAATGCGACGATCAAGCCATACCTCAGCATGCCCTATGATGGCATCATTATTTTGAAAATCACCGCCCAAAAATTGTTTAAGGTCATCGACTACCTGCGACGGCATGCGGTGCGCCTGTATATACTGATCGTATGGCAGGATAGTGCTGTACTGCCTAGCCATGCCACCATGACAAGCATTCCAATGCAGCTGTGCTTGCTGTAGCGTTAACTCATCACGATGAGGGCCAATATAAATCCCTTTCAGATGCGTATTTTCAGTGCTTGAGCAAACGGGCTGGCGAGGCAGTAATTGCGGGATATCAACCGTGATCCAAAAATCGGATCGACTACTTTCAATATATTCCAGGCTCTCTTCATAAAGAGCTTTAAAACGATTGGCAACATCTTCGCTTGCCATAGCCCGTTTAAAATCCGCCAGGTCATTTATTAACAATTGATCGACAAAATCATAAGAGTCACTGGCCGTACCGTATAGGCCCTGTAATAAACCAGTAATCTCATCAGCATGCTGAGTTTCGCATTTGGTATATTTTTGCACTCCCAGCTCAGACGCCATGCTAATCATTTGATCCGCATGTGCTCCCAGCCAATAGTCACTAAACTGCTCAGCGCTTGCATGCTCTTTTCTTCTTACCACATGGTTTAATGCAATCATGTTGATCTCTCCAACCAGATGCTATAGTGAACGTGCTTTGCATAACATCTTACGGGCAGAGAGAAATTTAACTTGTCTTTGGGGCTAATTTTTCACTCCCAACAGCGACTACCAGTGTAAAGAGGCTGCCCAAACAACGACCATGCATTCAACTGATCCCAACTCCCAGCATGCCACACCCGACACAATGGCATCTTACAGCTACGCATTTGTATCGGCCCTGGAATCTAAAGGGGTTGACCCTAAAGCGGTATTTGAGCAGGCAGGCATTCCTTTCAAGTTGACCTCTAACCCTCTCAACCGGTATTCAGAAGAGAGCGTCTCACGCTTGTTTTCTGCGTCTATTAAGGCTACGAACGATCCATATATTGGTTTGGATGTCGGCAAGATGATGCAACCAGGCAACTTACATGCCTTAGGATTTGGATTACTGGCCAGTACGTCGCTAAGGGATTTCTTTGAACGAATCAGCAAGTATTTTTTTATTGCCTCCAAAGCCGCGGAATATGGCTATGAGGTTACCGATGATGAATGCATTTTATATGCCTCCCACATCAATCCGGCGTTGTGCTATCAAGCTGAAGACGCTTGGCTAGCGCTGATTATGCGCTACCTGAATTTTCTATTCCAAACAGAAGTAGCACCACGGTGGATTGAATTTCGCCGCCCCTGTCCGGAAAAAGGAGATCAGCCCTACATTGATTATTTTGATTGTCCGGTCAGATTTGGCTGCCGTGATGTTAAGATCGCTTTCGATGCCAAACTGTTGGATAAACCTCTGCATGGCGCCAACTCAGAAATGGCGGCCTACAACGATCAGATCGTGATGCAGTATATCGAAAAGCTCAATAAAGATGATATTGTCAATCAGGTTAGAATTGCCATTATTGAAACGCTGAAAAACAGTACACCAAGCCTGATATCAATTGCCAGTCAGCTGCATATCAGTAGTCAAAGCCTGAAACTAAAACTAGCCCGTCGTGATACCCACTTTCAATCGTTACTGGAAGAGACAAGAAAAGATTTATGCATGAGTTATATCAGGCAGAAAAACCTTAATATTACCCAAATCGCATTATTGTTAGGGTTTTCCAACTCAAGTAATTTCACGCGAGCCTTTAAACGATGGACAGGGCAATCACCCAAGGATTTTCGTCGTTCCTGCTAGCGGTTTGGTTTTCGCCAAGCTAATTTCAGGCTACCGGATTTCCGCTACTCTGTTTCAAGCCACGACCACTGACCACTGACTGCTCGGTACTGTTCTGACAAGTTAACCCAACCAGATTACAGACATCTGCTGCCAAGTCTCAAGCCGCCGCCCTGCTCCGCTCGCTGAACGGACTTATCCTGAGATTTCTATAATGTTAAGCCCTGAACAAGAATAACCGCGTATTAAGTAAGCACTTTCGTGGGCACTGGCCTGAATTGCAATCATCTAACCTTAAGTCCGAAGCTGGCACTTTGCAGCCTTCGGAGTGGTTTAAATCGATGCCATCTAGACGACCACATTGGGTCAAAGTGGACATCAAGGCGAGACTCGATCTTACACTGCCTGTCAGTTCAGATGTTGGTTAATCGCATCAGCCGGTTTCAAAGGCGCGTTTGACAAATACTTCCGCCATCGAGCGCGCTAATTGCGCAGCTTTGGTATTGCCGCTGACATGGGCCTCGACAATGGCACCTTCCAATAATAAATTCAATTGCATCGCCAGGCCCTGTGCATCTCTGGCGCCGGCTTGTTCAGCAAGCTCGGCGATATAGTCCCGCACCAGGCGTTTATGCTCGGCACAAACAATATGATTGGGGTCGTCTCTGGAGGAGAACTCCGCCGCCGCGTTGATAAACATGCAGCCGGCGAAGTCTTGCTCACGAAACCACAAGTCATGCGCGTCAAAAATAGCCAGCAAACAGCTCCTCGGTGAATCACCAAGGCGTTCTGTATCTCGCATAATACGGTTTCTGAATATCTCATCGCGCTTGCGTAACGTCGCCAACACCAATTCATCTTTTGATTTGAAGTGGTTATACAAGGTTTTCTTGGAAACGCCCGCCTGCGCGCTAATACGATCGACACCAGTGGCATTAAAGCCTTCGCGGTAAAACAGCATCAGCGCTTCAGTGACGATTTGTTCTCTTTTTGATGGGGCCGGCATAGTTTTCCCAATGCAACTAAATATACCGATTAGTTTACCTTCAAAGTCTTTTTGCATCAAGTTTTCACTGCCTCACAAAAGCGACTACAGCTGCGTAATATGAATAAATTAGCCATATAGCACTGAAAAAGCGCAGCAATGAAACTTGTTGACATGCTATACCGATCGGTATAGATTGCAGTTCAACATGTACAGATCTGTTTACAAACAGATCTTTTAAGCAACAGACCTGGAGATGACCGCAAGCAGGCGATGTATCACCAGAGACGATAACCCCACATAGCAAGCAAAGGAGAACATCATGTCTACTATCAAGCTCTACCGTCACGCCCTTTCAGGCCACTCTCACCGGGTGGAAGCGTTACTCGCCCTTCTGGGCCTGGAAGCTGACATTATCGATGTCGACCTCGCCAGTGGCGCCCACAAGCAAGCCGACTACCTGGCGAAGAATCGTTTTGGCCAGGTTCCGGTGCTGGAGGACGGTGATGTTACCGTTGCGGATTCAAACGCAATATTGGTTTACCTCGCAACGCGCTATGACGCGGCACGAACCTGGTTGCCACAAGATGCGGCAGCAGCAGCGCAAGTTCAGCGTTTCCTGTCACTCGCCGCAGGCAAAATCGCCTATGGTCCAGCCGCCGCTCGCCTGGTCAACGTGTTTGGCGCAAGCCTCGACCATCAAAATGCTATTACTATAGCCCACGCAGTTCTGGCGGAGCTTGACGCACATTTAGGCGAGCGTACCTGGCTGGCAACTGAGCAGCCGACAATCGCTGATATCGCCAACTATGCCTATATTGCTCATGCCCCAGAGGGTGATGTGTCGTTAGAGAATTACGCCAATATCCGCGCCTGGTTACGACGCGTCGAGCACTTGCCCGGCTTTTTACCGATGCAGGCTACCGCCATTGGACTTGCTGCGTAACAGCACAAAGTGATACATCCTGCTGCCGCCTGCGGGTGGCAGGTCCCTTGCAACAACCAGGACGCAGACAATGACCGATACTCTTCGCACACCAACGCCTGCCCCGAGTCCGTTTCATACTGGCGAGCAAGCAGTACAACAACGACTCGGTGTACGCGAGAAAATAGAGCGCTTTGGGCGCCGGGTGATTCGTGATCACATGCC
>JBGCDE010000270.1:0-8009 GCA_045105115.1 Pseudomonadales bacterium
GCCAGACCACCCAGAAACCAAAACACAGTACTGAAATGTAATAGCAATGGAATAAGCCGACGCAAACTTCCCGCAAGCTTCATTTCAGCGAGAATTGGGCCTACCATTTTTTTCTGTAGTATCACGCCATGCACCACGGCAACAATGCAACCAAGACTTCCAGCAGCAATAAAAATCCAATCTGTTGTGCTCACTGAAACTCCATTCCTAGTATGTCTGGTCGAGTTCAATGTTACGCCCGGACAAGCCGCTTATCAAAAGCGGATAGCTTACTTTTCTGCAGATTCGATTGTGTTAAATGCAGAATCAAACAACAGGGGCTATTGCGCGAACACTACGGACAGGCGCTGGGTTAAATCCTTTAAGCCCTTTCCCTTATTACTGATTTTCCAGGCCAGAAAAGTGTCAAGAGTAGGGTCTTCTGGCAAAGCCAGTGGTATTAGCTCACCACTATCCAGTTGCGCCTGTATACGTTGTCGCGGTAGATTGCCGATGCCGATGCCGGCCAAAATCGCTTCAACTTTTTGATCGATATTTTGTACGTAGAACTTTAGCCCGTCGCCGCTCAATCCTGCACTGCGGGCAACATCAATCATTGAGGTATCGTGCGCAATAACACGCCTGATACCAGGCATCTTGGCCGCCAGTGCTTTGGGCTGTGTAGCGATGCCGGCGAACACATGACTGGACGACATCACCGGCAGTAATTCGGCTTGAGTCAATGCAACTGCGCGGTAGCCTTTCTGTGCGGGCACAGGCCCGGGCGAGCCAAGCAGCAGTTCAACGCTGCCATGTTCAAGCGCCTCCCAGCCGCCATTCAGCACCACCTCACAAACATCAATCTCAATGCTGGGGTGCACCACCAGAAAATCATGCAACACTTCAAAAAAAGCGGGGCAGGATTGATGCAACTCTACGCCGATGCGGATTCGTGGCTCCCAGCCGGTGGCTACTTCTTTCGCCTTGTTTGCCAAGCGAGTAGTGGCAAGCAGTATTTCCCGACCCTCTTCCAACACCAATTGCCCAGCCGGGGTTAGCACTGAGCGCCTGCCTTGTCGCTGAAAAACAGCAATGTCTAGCTGCTCTTCAAGTTTCTGCACCACGTAGGAAACCGCAGACGTGGCTTTGTTCAATTCTTCAGCGGCTTTTGCAAAGCTTCCACGTCGGTCTATTGCATCCAACGCCTCAAGAACCTCAATACTTAAGGGGTTTTTGCTCACAAGTGCGCTCCTTATTTGTTCTAATAATTAGATCATTCTAAACAGTTTTTAGGTCTTATAGCGAATATTTAAATCCCTACAATGAATACTTCACTGCAAAAAAGCAGTAATCACGCACCAGGAGAAGGGCAATGGGTTTACTACAAAATGGCAAATGGGTTGATCAATGGTACGAAACAAAGGGCAACGAAGGGGCGTTTCGCCGCCAGGAAAGTCGCTTCAGAAACTGGCTAACACCGAATGGTGAGTCAGGTCCAAATGGCGAGCATGGCTTCAAGGCAGAAAAAGATCGCTATCACTTATATGTGTCGTTAGCCTGCCCCTGGGCGCATCGCACGCTTATTTTTCGCGAACTCAAACAGCTGCAAGACTATATTGACGTGTCGGTAGTTGAATCCATCATGCTGGAAAACGGCTGGGAGATGAACGACCCACTGTATGGCCTGGACTTTCTCTATCAACTGTATCTGAAAGCCGATGCCGATTACGAAGGCCGCGTGACAGTACCTGTGTTGTGGGACAAGCAAACCCAAACCATTGTCAGCAATGAGTCTTCCGAGATTATTCGCATGTTCAATACGGCGTTTAACGCATTGACGGGCGACCACACCGATTATTACCCGGAGAATCTGCACGAAACTATCGACTCTCTGAACAATCGGATTTATGACACGGTAAACAACGGTGTTTATCGCGCCGGTTTCGCAACAACTCAAACGGCTTATGAAGAAGCTTTCAACAGTTTGTTTAATTCTCTCGATTGGCTTGAAGATCTGTTGTCTCAACAGCGCTACCTGGCAGGTGACGATTTAACAGAAGCGGATTGGCGGCTGTTTACTACCCTGATCCGTTTTGACGCCGTGTACTTTGGGCACTTTAAAACCAACCGCCAACGTATTGCCGACTATCCAGCGCTGAGCGCTTATGTTCGCGATCTATACCAGATGCGAGGCGTTGCTGGGACTGTGAATTTTGAGCATATCAAAACACATTATTACGCCAGCCACCTGATGATCAACCCTACGGGCGTTATTCCGGTTGGACCTGCTCAGAATTTTGACTATCCACATAACCGTGGTGCGCTTAAAGCCGCTTAAACGCGCTGCACGACAAACAAGATTTGGAGAATTACAATGAGAGCATTACAGCAACTACTCAATGCGCAAGCTACCAAGGATGGTGACGGTGTCAGCATTCATCGCCTGGCCGGCCGCAACCTGCATCAAGCGCTCAATCCTTTCTTAATGATTGATGAAATCAACTCTGATGATGCCGCCGATTACGTCGGTGGCTTCCCGGAGCATCCACATCGCGGCTTTGAAACCATCACCTATATGAAGGCCGGGCGCATGCGCCACCGTGATCATATGGGTAATGAAGGCGTTATTGCAGCGGGTGATGTGCAGTGGATGACAGCGGGCGCCGGTGTTCTTCACTCAGAAATACCAGAGCAAGAACAGGGCCTGCTGCATGGGTTTCAGATATGGCTGAACTTGCCGGCTGCCGAAAAAATGAAGCCTGCTGCCTATCAGGAAATTGCGAGTATAGATGTCACTGAGCAGGAACTACCTGACGGCGGAAGGGTTAAGGTTATCGCTGGCAAGGTGGAAATCAATCAACATACTCTGCAAGGACCGCTACCAGACATTTCAACGCAGCCCGTATTCCTGGATGTACGATTGGCCGCGAACGAAACCGTTGCCTTATCTTTCAATGAAGCAAGTCCAGCTCTTGTCTATGTTTATGGGGGGAAAACAGATCAGGTCTTATCGCGCCAGTTAGGTGTATACAGCAGCGGCGAGACGTTACAGCTAAGTAGCGGGCCTGAGGGGGCGGACGTTCTAATACTCAGTGGCCAAGCGATCGATGAATCTATCGCGCAATACGGCCCCTTCGTGATGAATACAATTGAAGAAGTTGAGCAGGCCATAAACGATTTTCAAGACCCAGACTACCTTGATAGCTTATCGTCTGGCCGCAAAATGGCATAGGGCGTGACTCGCTGGTGCGGACATTTTGAATTGGCAGAAAACGAGGGGATGCTGTCCTAACCGGTATTCAGACCTTATTGTATTCTACAGACATGGATACAAACATTGAAAAAACAGCAACCAGCAAAACACCCCGTCAAGTAGTGATGGTCACCTACCCCCAGGCGCATATCCTGGATGTTGTAGGGCCTATTGAAGTGCTGACAGGCGTCAAACTGTTTGCTGCTGAGCAGTCCGAACCCTATACCGTCAGCATCGTCGCCGCCTCATCTGGGCCGATAGAAACCACATGCGGCATACCGATTCAAGCCGATAATGATTTCGTTGGCGCGCGTGACACACTCGGAAAGATCGACACTCTAATAGTAGCGGGTGGGCACGGAACTACGGAGGCTATGCAAAACGCCGAACTTCTGAATTTCGTAAAGTGGGCCGCTGAAAAAGCTCAGCGAGTGGTTTCCATTTGTACGGGTGCGATGATTCTCGCCGAGGTAGGGCTACTCGATCATCGACGTGCCACCACTCATTGGTTCTGGTGCCCCACACTGGCCAAAAACTACCCCAATGTTACGGTAGAGGGTGACTCACTATTCGTACGCGACGGCAAGATCTGGACGTCGGCCGGTGTGACCGCGGGAATGGATCTTTCCCTGGCGCTGATAGAGGAAGATTGGGGGCACGACATCGCATTGCAGGTTGCCCGATACAACGTTATGTACATGATGCGTCCAGGCGGGCAATCACAATTCAGCGCTGAGCTTATCGCCCAACAAGCGGAAGACAGCCCTCTGAAAGACACGCTGGATTACATTCGCGGCAACTGTGATCAAAACCTTACTGTAACGGCATTGGCTGCAAGAGCATTTATGTCTGAACGTTCTTTCGCCCGAAAATTCAAAGACGCCGTAGACATGACGCCTGCGCAGTATGTAGAGCTAGCACGTCTGCAAGAGGCGCGAGTTGCACTGGAACAAAGCGATGAGTCGATTGAAATAATCGCCTTAAAGGTTGGCTTTACTAATCCCGAGCGAATGCGCAGAGCGTTTCAGCGCCACCTGGGTATTGCCGCCACCGAGTACCGACAACGATTTCAGTCCAACAGTGCCCTGGCGCCAGCCACACGACGCGCGGATCCGCAAGGAAACACAACATGAACCCAGCCCTCTAGTCAGTCTGTCTAGTACATCAGTCGGTAGGGTATTCGCCCTCTAGAGAATAGCCCGCCTTATCTGACTGATTCGGCATTACAAAGCAAATTATTTTTTGCGCCAGAAATGGCGCACGGGGCGACTTTGCCTCTAAAAAACCAAAGAACGATGAAGAGCATCGCTGGCATCAGGAGAAACAGCATGAAACTACAACGCAAAACTATTGTCACCACACTGCTGGGTATATCTGTGGGACTACTTGCTCTACTTGTTCCCGGTGGGCCTATTGAGAATCGAGATTTTTCACAGTTTGACCCTGCAATTCTCGCAGCCTTCAATGTGTTCCTGACATCTCTGGACTTGGGCACCTTGGTGCTTATGTTGTTCACAATACGTGGGTACGAATGGGCACTCGCCTGCGCATTCTATGTCGGTCTCGCCTACTTTGGTGTCTACGCAATCGACCTGGCACAAATCTTCCCTAAATCACCCACACCCATGTTACCGGAATTAGCTGGCATCGAAGTGCTTGGTATGAGCGCGTCGATTCCCCTGGTGATTTATAGCCGGTACGTAGTTTCACGTGAAATAGTCAAACCTATTCACCGACTTCCCAACTGGCTTAAGACCTCTGTTTTTACTGTCGTAGTAGTGCTTGGTTTGGCAATCACCTGGTTCGCCACCGACTCAGCCATCCATTCAGGCACCTCATTTTAATTGTTAGGAGAATACAATGATTTTTCGCACACTCGCTTTTTCAATACTGTTATTAACGTTGACTGCCTGCAATGGCGGATCCAGCTCACCACAAACAAGTCCAATTTCGCCACCAGTCCAATCACTGCAATCCAAGTTGCAAGGCACTTGGGAGCAATCGGGTTATGGAGAAATAGTGGTCATTGAAGGGACGCAAGCCACAAGCTATCAGTTCACTCGCGCCACCTGCGTTTTGGGAGAGGTTTCCTCGCTGCAAGATATCAGCAACGTAGAACTGGCAGACAATGAAAACACCTTTGTAATAAGTGAAGCAAATTCCGGTTTCGTCCAGCGATTTGAACGGATCGATGCGCTACCTGATCCATGCATCACGCCCACTGGAGAATCGCCGACTGAGCTCTTCGAACACGTCTGGCATACATTTCGTGAGCGCTACGCATTCTTCACCGAACGCAACGTAGATTGGCTGGCTCAGTACGACGCAATGCGCGATCAAATCAACGACGAGATGACTGACAATGAACTGTTCATTGCGCTCGCCACTCTGATTCTGCCCATAGACGACGCGCATGTGTCACTGGTTGCTGATGAAGACATTGCATTCTCGCCGGCACAGGCAAAAGGCGTATTCAGGCAGCTGCTCGATGAGTTCGATAATCAAGATCAATTTTCTGACCTCGACCAATATTTTGATCACGCACTTAGCCAGTGGACGGATAACCTCATCGATACCTACCTGGATGAGGAGGTTATGGCTGCTGGTGGGCCAGACAATGACATGTTGCTCTGGGGAACGATCGGAACAAACATTGGTTATCTCCGCATTGATCGAATGCTGGTGTCAGAACAGAGCGTCGATGAGCAACTGATTGAGCTGGCCGAGGTCCTGGATGAAGTCTTCACAGACTTGGCCGACACAACAGCAATGATCGTAGACATTCGAATCAATCAAGGGGGAACAGACGCAATAGGTTTGGCCATTGCCAATCGTTTCGCTGACAGGGAGCGAATGGCCGTACGTAAATTTGCGCGCTCTGCAAACGGCGACACTGTTGCACAAGAAGTCTTGTTGCAGCCCATCGATGGGTCCGCGTATTTGCAACCAACAGTGCTCATCACCAGCGGTACCACCACCAGTGCAGCGGAAGTATTTGCGCTGGCCATGCGTGAAATTCCACATGTGACCCACATCGGCGAGCCCACGAACGGTTCTATCTCAGATGCTCTGGATAAGACCTTACCGAATGGCTGGCAGTTCAGTTTGGCAAATGAAGTGTACAGCGGTTCTGACGGCATTGCGTTCGAAGCGGTCGGTATCCGGCCAGACGCAGAGACAGCGGTTTTCGATAAGAATTTACGACAAATCGGTCAAGACTCTGGGCTCAACACCGCACTTCATCTGTTAGACGGCAATCGTTGATCGCTGCACTAAAGATTCATCAACACGAGGTAATCATTATGAAACTTATTAACCCAAATACTCAATCCACCACATACCAGAAGGAAACGACTATGAAAACCATTATTCAACTGTGCGCAACAATTTGCATCGCACTTGCAATCGTTAAAGGTGCCCACGCTAGCGACGCCGTCGGTCCTGGCGACCGTGACACCCTGTGGCTTGTCGGCGGTGGTGCCGGAGTCTACACCAATGTGTATAAGGGAGAGAACCAGTCCGGTAGCCTTATTCCTAATCTTCGTTACAACGGCAAACTATTCTTTATCAAGAACGCAACGCTGAATCTGTCGCTTGTGACCGCAGGAGCATTCAGCGGCGGACTAACATTAGCAACTGACAGCAGCTTCTTGAGCGACACCGATGACTACAGAGACAATGCGCAACTCGCTGGTCTCAATGAACGCGATGCCACAATAGAAGGCGGCTTGTATATCAATCACACTAGTAAGCTTGGTCGAGCATCGCTGAGCGTGATGTCAGATCTTGGGCATGAGCACGACGGTCAAGCAGCAACTCTCAGCTACACTTTCGATTTAAGAGCGGGCAACTGGTTCATCAACCCAATGATAGGCTTGCATTGGATGGGCAACAAGAAGGTCAATCATTACTATGGGGTTAGCGCGACTGAAGCGACTGCGCAACGCCTGGCTTACGAAGCTGGGTCTGCACTCAATGCGTTTCTTGCGATCAGGGGCCGCTATGAATTCTCGCAGCATTGGGATTTTGAAGTGCACGCAGGTGCAACACGATTGGACTCGAGTATTTCGAGCAGTTCGATTGTTGACGAAGACTACGTTGCTTTTGGTGGACTGTCGATTAACTACAGCTTCTAGTCTAGCGAAGAACGGATCAGGTCAGACAAACCTGATCCCGCCAAGTTTTCACTTACGAACTTTACCAGGAGATATGCCAACCACCCGCTTAAAAGCCCGATTAAACGCGGGCTCTGACTGATAGCCAACTCGCTCTGCGATCACAGCCTGCGAGTCTGTTGTGTTGCAGAGTTCCCTATTAGCCATCTGCATACGTAATTCTGTTAGGTAAGTGAGCGCCGGTTCTCCTACCAGTGCGGTAAAACGTGCAGAAAACCCGGAGCGTGACATGCCTATTTCTCTTGCCAGCACTTCAACCGTCCATTGGTATGCAGGATGGCGATGCATGAGCGACATGGCCGCACCAATCTTTCGATCATGCAAAGCAACAATCCACCCATGTTCTTCGTGTTGCGCGGTGTCTAACCATGCTCTTATGGCCTGTATCACCAACACATCAGCCAATCGGGTAATTACTGTTTCGCTACCTGGTGACTGCTCACTGGCTTCCTGGGCGATGAACCCTATGGTGCTGTGCAACCAGGGGTTGCTGTCGGCCAGGGTTCGCAGGTGCAAAACGTCAGGCAAAAAACTGATTAGGCGACTTGCCAGATACGCGTCAATGCGAACGCCATAGTACGTGATATTAGTCTGACGCCCGC
>JBGCDE010000271.1:0-9023 GCA_045105115.1 Pseudomonadales bacterium
AATACCGACTGTGTTCCGGGCGGATCGTCCGGCGGCTCAGCAGCAGCAGTCGCGGCCTGCCTGGCTCCAGCGGCCACTGGAACAGACACCGGCGGCTCAATTCGACAGCCCGCCGCTCTGTGTGGCATCACCGGAATGAAACCCACCTACGGCAGAATATCTCGCTACGGGATGATCGCTTTTGCCTCAAGCCTGGATCAGGCCGGACCCATGGCGCGCAGCGTGGAAGACCTGGCCTTACTGCTTGAACTGATGTCTGGCTACGACCCCAGAGATTCAACCAGCATCGATGCCGATGTACCTGATTACAGTGCGTCATTGAATAACTCCATAGAAGGCCTGCGAATCGGTGTACCCAAAGAATACTTCTCTGAAGGCTTGAACCCTGGAACGGCAGCCTGCGTTGAGCAAGCAATCGCTGAGTACCAGAAGATGGGCGCCACCATTAGCGAAATCAGCCTGCCGCACAGCCCATTGTCAGTACCGGCGTATTACGTGATTGCACCCGCTGAGGCATCCACCAACCTGTCTCGGTTTGACGGCGTACGGTATGGCCACCGCTGTGAAAATCCAACTGATCTTAATGATATGTACACCCGAACCCGTACCGAAGGCTTCGGAGAAGAAGTGAAGCGGCGAATTTTAGTCGGTACGTATTCCTTGTCTGCCGGCTACTACGACGCTTACTATCGAAAGGCACAGAAAATTCGACGTCTTATACAGCAAGATTTTGTTGAGGCGTTTAAAACAGTTGATCTGCTAATTGGTCCGACCAGCCCCTCACCCGCATTTCCTTTAGGCGCAAAGACTAGCGACCCGGTGGCCATGTATCTTGAAGACATCTACACCATCGCTGCGAATCTGGCAGGACTGCCGGCACTGTCCATGCCGGCCGGTCTGGTCGACGACAAACCTGTGGGCGTGCAATTGATCGGCAACTATTTAGCTGAAGCGCAATTGTTGAACGCGGCGCATCAGTTTCAG
Source organism: Pseudomonadales bacterium (assembly GCA_045105115.1). GTDB lineage: Bacteria > Pseudomonadota > Gammaproteobacteria > Pseudomonadales > JAUIET01 > JAUIET01. Next base: position 985 of record JBGCDE010000271.1, read on the forward strand.
TGTGCGACAGACTGGCATCAACAGCGGCCTCAGCCTGCAGTAGCACAAGGAGCCAGCGCATGAATTGGGAAACAGTGATTGGTCTTGAAGTACATGTACAACTCGCCACAAAATCGAAAATATTCTCTGGTTCGTCAACACAGTTTGGCGCAGCACCCAACACGCAAGCCAGTGCAGTTGATCTGGCCATGCCTGGCACGCTGCCTGTTTTCAATGGTGAAGCTTTAAGAATGGCCGTTAAGTTTGGCTTGGCAATTGGCGCAGAAATTGGCATGCGTTCAGCGTTCGACCGCAAAAACTATTTCTATCCGGACCTGCCCAAAGGCTACCAGATCAGCCAAATGGACTATCCCATTGTTGGCGAAGGTAAGGTGGATATAGGCCTGAGCGATGGCAGCGTTAAGTCTGTTGGCGTTACTCGCGCTCATCTGGAAGAAGATGCTGGCAAGTCGCTGCATGAAGACTTTCATGGCAGCAGTGGCATTGACCTGAACAGAGCGGGTACCCCGCTGTTGGAAATCGTTTCAGAGCCGGATATTCGCAGTGCCGAACAAGCTGTAGCGTACTTGAAATACATTCATTCGCTGATTCGCTACCTGGATATTTCAGATGGCGACATGTCTCAGGGGTCGATGCGCTGCGACGTGAATATCTCGCTAAGACCCGCAGGCCAAACCGAGTTTGGCACACGCACCGAGATCAAAAACGTTAACTCATTTCGTTTTGTTGAAAAGGCTATCTTTGTTGAGACAGAGCGGCAACGTGACATTCTTGAAGACGGTGGCTCAATTACGCAGGAAACCAGGTTATACGACGCCGACAAAAACGAAACCCGACCGATGCGCAGCAAGGAAGTAGCCAACGACTATCGTTACTTCCCTGAACCCGATTTATTGCCTATCGAAATCGATCAAGCCTATATTGATTCGGTTCAAAGTAGTATGCCGGAGTTACCCAAGCAAAAAGTGGCTCGTTTTGTAGAGCAGTATCAGCTAAGTGACTATGATGCGCGCTTACTTGCCAGCGACCGCGACACGGCAGAGTATTTCGAACGGGTAAGCTCAGGCTCAGACGATCCGAAAGCATCGGCAAACTGGGTGATGGGCGAACTTGCGGCGCAGCTAAACCGCGACGAATTGAGTGTTGGTACTTCGCGCGTCAGCGCAGAACAATTGGCCACCCTGATCAAGCGAATCAATGATCAAACCGTGTCTGGAAAAATCGCAAAAACTGTATTTGATGCGCTGTGGCAGGACGATAGCCTTGACGCAAATCGAGTGGATCAAATTATTGATGAACGCGGATTGAAGCAAGTCTCTGATTCGGGTGCGATTGAAGCGATGGTTGATTCGGTTATTGCCAGCAACCCGCAACAAGTCGAAAATTATCGTAATAGCCCCGAAGACAAGCGCAAGAAAATGCTAGGATTCTTCGTTGGCCAGGTAATGAAAGCCTCGCAAGGCAAAGCGAACCCGGCGCAGGTTAACCAACTTCTTAACGACAAACTCTGAGACTGAATACGGATGAGAAAAGACAAAGAGAAAGTATTGGACGAAGTGTGGACCGAAGATCGTGTTCGCAGTTTTCTGGACTACTTACCATTGGAAGGTACCAATGCAGACTTTCATTGCTTGTTGAAAGCCTACCAAAGCATGCGCGCCAGCGATTTCGAAATTTTCGTACGGTTTTTTAAAGATCAAAATCGAGATGTAAACGCACAAAGCCCTGAAGGACAAAGCGTTTTGTCGATTGTTGGCGAGCATAGACACGGCGCTGACTACGCCGATATTTTGCGAACAGCAGGTGCTGCCTGATAAACCTGACATGAATGAAGGTCTGAGTTATTTAGCCCGCGGCTTCCGAATGCTCAAAGAGCCCGGAGTAAGAAAGTACGCGGCCGGCCCTTTGCTGATCAATATTGTACTGTTTGTCAGCCTGATCACCTTCGCCAGTCAGCAATTCAATTACTGGACCGATTATCTTCTCGGCCAAATCCCGTCATGGCTAGGTTTTCTCGAGTTTATTCTCTGGCCTTTGTTTGTTTTGTTGATGCTGATCATTGTGATATTCAGCTTTACCATGCTGATCAATATCATTGGTGCTCCGTTTAACGCCATTCTGGCTGAGCAAGTGGCCGAGCGCTGCACAGGGAAAACACCCCCAAGTGCGACTGAAACCTGGGCCGGTGTGGCCGCATCTGTGCCAAGAAGTCTGGTGCGCGAGCTTACCCGGCTTGCCTACACCCTGCCAATGGCATTGGGTATCTGGATCATCACACTCATTCCCGCCATAAACGTGGCGGCACCAGTGCTGTGGTTTTTGTGGGGGGCCTGGATGATGTCTATCCAGTATTCGGACTACGCGGCAGACAATAACCGCGTGAAATTTGGCAATATGCGCTCAGTGCTTAGCAGGAATCGTGCGTTAACCATGAGCTTTGGTGCCGCCGTAACTGTCGCTACGCTGATTCCCATTCTCAACTTATTTGTGATGCCTGCAGCTGTATGCGGCGCAACCTTGCTCTGGTGTGAACAACTTCAGAGTCAGTGCGACGCTACTTAATCGCCAGACCAACCCCAACTAAAATCAGGATTTCTCCAGCAAATGCGTAGGTGCTTGTTCGTAGTTGAGCGTATACCCTAACAACTCTTCAATGTCTGGCAGCATAAAAGAGTCTGACTCACAGGCCAGACTGATTGAGGTGCCCTTTGCGCCCGCACGGCCAGTTCGCCCGATACGATGCACATAGTCTTCGGGATCTTCTGGCAGATTAAAATTAATCACATGGCTAATGCCATCAACGTGAATTCCGCGGCCTGCAACATCGGTGGCCACCAGAATACGCAATTGACCGTCTTTGAAACGTTGCAGTGTTTTGGTGCGTTTTTGTTGCGCAACTTCGCCTGATAAAACGCCGCACTCAATACCGCGTTTGCTCAGCTGCTCATGCAACCTACGCACCTGATCACGACGATTGGCAAACACAATGGCGCTTTCAACAACATCGCTTTTGAGAATATTGGTAAGCACCCTGAATTTCTCGTTTTCACTCATCAGGTAGATAAACTGCTCAACAGAATCAGTCGCAACGCGGTCGGGTTCTATTTCTATCGTGACTGGTTTATCTGTCCAACGCTCGATCAAATCAAGGATCGCCGGCGTAAAGGTTGCACTGAACAGTAAGGTTTGCCGATGGGTTCTGGGTGGTGTTTGGCGAACAATGCGGCGCACCTGCGGAATAAAGCCCATATCGAGCATGCGGTCCGCTTCGTCAATCACTAAGGTTTCAACCAAATGCAATTGCACTTCATTTCGCTCAACAAAGTCCATCAGCCGTCCTGGTGTTGCCACCAGAATATCAACCACTTTTGAATGCAAGGTACGCAACTGGCGGTCATAGTCCATGCCGCCAATCAGCAAGGCTACATTCAAGTCGCAATGTTTGGTCAGCAACTCAGCGTCTTCCGCTATTTGCATCGCCAGCTCGCGAGTAGGCGCAATTATTGTGGCCCGCGGCTCGCCCAGATATCGCTCACCTTCAACAGCGTGTTCCAACATATGGGTAATCACGGTCATCAAAAAGGCGGCTGTCTTGCCTGTGCCTGTTTGTGCCTTACCAATGGCATCAAGGCCATGCAAAGTATGCGGCAGTATTTGCGCCTGAATCGGCGAGCAATACTCGAAACCCAGGTCAGCAACCGCGTGCATAAGCTCTACGGGCAAATCAAAGTCGTGAAACCGTGACTTGCCTTCCTGGGGTTCAACTGGAAATTGTTCTATCGACCACTGGCCGTTTGGGGACTTGCTATCTGACGTCACATGCTGCTCTTAGAGGGTAAGGCGCCAACGATGGCTGCGGCGCATTATGACCATGAGCAGCCATAAAGACAAATAAAGCGCTTAATGTCTGCCAAGCGGCGGTAAGTCGTTGCCTCGCGCTAACCAGTAATCCAGGCTCGCGAAGCGACCAGCACCGGTGAACAACAGAGCCAGCAGCATCACAAAATAGGTGGCTGCGAATTCAATTCCGTTGTTCAAAACAACAATCGAACCACGCCCGGTCAGCCAGCTGTAGTTGCCATTCTCCTTGAGTATCTCTTTGGCTTTTGACAGCCGATCGGCCGATTCTTCTACTCTTTCGTTCGCAAACGGCGCACCAGGGTCTGATATTGCCTGCCAGCCGTTGTCCCAGTGGGCTGTAGTTGCTGCTACCGCCATGGTGAAAAGCAATGGAATGGTGATCCAGCGAACCGCAAAGCCTATCGCAAGAAACACCGCGCCCAGTACTTCGGTCCAACCGGCGAGAAAGGCCATCAAGGCTGGCGCCGGCAAGCCCAATCCCCAATCCGGGTTGCCAAACCAGCTGACGGTATTCTCATAAGGCATCATCGTAGAAAAATCGATCTTCTTGGATCCAGCCATCCAGAATATAGGCACAAGATAAAGTCGCAGCAGCAGGGGACCAAGAAAATCAAGGTGCTGCAATCTGCCCAAGGTTTGTGATCGTACTGTGTGGTAAGTCTGTGCTAGTGAACTCACGTTCTACTCTCCTCATATTCGTGTTGGGAATTCGGACCGGGCTTAGGTAAGAAAGTTGCATGACTCCCCCAACTTCTTGTCATTGATCCGGCCGCTGGTCAGAAACATCGGCACACGGCCGGGAATATTGCCCTGTTTAATCAGATGCTTAGCAAAAAAGACCTGTATTCGGGAAGATTTTGCAGAAACAGATATGGTCAAAAGCCAACCAATGCCAGTACTATTGGAGAGCACCGTTGATTGACTCTGTTTTTTTAACTATGGCCGGCCGTTCAAAACCACATACAGCGCTTGTACTGGATGACAATCCCAGCGACGCATTGCTGCTCAAGCAAATGTTTGCGGCTATGCCTGAGATGGGTATGCAGGCTGTCACCCATCATTCCAGTCAAGGCGTTTTTCCTGCCCAGTGCACGCCAGATCTCATACTGCTGGCAGAAGACTACGCAAATTCCGAACTGCTTCAACTTCTTGAGCTGATTCGAGGCAAATACACTGGCGCACCGGTGGTGTTGCTAAGCTCTGATTCCTTACCCGCTAGCACCTTATTGAAAGCAGCCCAGTTAGGCTTAAGCGAAATTCTGTCCAAACAGAGCCTGAGCCGAGTTTCTTTGCAGGCAAGTATCGGCGAGCTAGCAGGTATGGCTGCGCCTCTGCCTGAAGTGGTATTAGGCCAACGAGGATTACCCGCACAAGCAGCTGAATTAGCACCGGTACAGTCACCATTACTATCGCAAGAGCACCAGTCTGAGCCACAGGCACCGGAAACAACGCTGCAGCCTTCACACGCTGTAGAACTACCCTCGGGTGATAAGCCAATGTTTGATGCGCTGAGTACAGGCGTATTGCAATTGCGGCAAAAAGATCAGGACTTGATTATTACCGCTGCGAACCCGGCATTTTGTGCCTTGGAGGGCTGGCAGGCAGCTAACCGGCTGGGCACCGTGTTGTCTAACGAGGATTTGGCCTACCAAAATCTGGACTTCCTGGAGTCTGTACGTCAGATAGCGCCCGGTGCCGCGTCAACGTTCACTGACGTTCTTACAATTGATGAGCAAGGTGCGGCGCGTCATCGACAAATCACAGCAAGAAATCTGGGCAGTGATGGTTTTCTGGTAGAGGCTTTTGACAGCTCGGCTAACACCGCTGCGTCACCGCAACCAAGCCAGGACACGGAGCTATGGCGTCATATTGTGGCCTCCTACCCTGAGCTTTCAGCCCTGCTTGATGAAGAAGGCAATATTGTTGATCTTGTATCCGGTGATTGGACCACGGTTAGTAATGATGCAGCATCGCTGAAAGGCCAAACCCTTAGCTCATTAGTTGTAGAAGAGCAGCGACAGGCATGTCGTGAGCTATTGAGCAAGGCACTCAACACAGGTAAATCACAGCATATTGTATTTCGGCTTGAACTGAGCGACGGTCCGCTTTGGCTACACAGTACATTTTCTTTGCTGCGCACCGAAGTCAGCGCCGAGCGCTACGCAATGATATTTGCAACCGACATCAGCGACCTGTACGAGCGACATGAAAGTATCAGTACCGAACTTGATACGATGAAGGAATTTGCCCGACGCGTACCGTTTGCGTTGGCAGTAAAAGACAGCGACGGCCGATTTGAACGCGCCAACCCTTACTTCCTCGATTTATTTGGTTTGCGACAAGACGACGTTGTGGGTAAAAGCGAGGCCGACCTGTTCGACGAATCGCTAGCCACGCAACTTCAGACGCTTGATGCGCAAATGCAGGAACACAACGACGTAGCCGAAATGAGCATTCAGGTAGACCCGGATGACTGGATGGTTTACCGATTCATAAAGCTACCATTGCACGGTGACAGCGAACAACGCCAGTCCAGCTTTCTATTGGTATTACCTTCCGACGCAGAAGACATTGGCACACAAGCCAGAGCGGCTGAGGCGGGCAAAAAAAAAAAGCTTGAACATGATCTCACCCGAGCTGCTCAGTCAGAGCCTTCGGGGAAAGAAACAATAGAGCAGCTAGTCACTGGCATAGCCAGCGACTTTAATGCTTTGATGCTTGGTATTTCTGATCAAGCGCAGCGCGCGCTCACCGATACCGATGAAGACACCACGCTTGGCACCGGCGACATTAGTGATCGCCTTACCAGTGTTATGGAATCCAGTCGGCATGCGCACGAACTGATTGTCAAAATGTTAGCCTATCGTTCTGCCGCATCAGATTCGCCTAAGTCAGCCGATCTCAGCGAAACAGTTCGCCGCACAATGGAGCTGATAAAGCAATCCATTGGTGCCCCATACAAATTGACGACCGACATAGAAGATGACCTCTATGCACAAGAATTGGATGTTGTGCATTTGCAAAAAATGCTCATTCAATTGTTCCGCCTGGCCGCGCAGCATGTGAGTGAAAACAGTACCAGCCGTGCAAACAAGAAAGCCATTGCACTGGAAATGAGATTAAACGACTATCAAGCTGAGCGCTGTTTCTGCTGTGACAAAGAAGTGAACGGGCAATTCTTGTTGCTCGGCATGAGCCACGGCTCGATGAAACGAAGTGCCTCCATCCCCAATGAAAAATTAGCCAACGCTTTCAGTGCAGACCCAGCGTTATTTAACCGACTTGGCGGGCTGCACAGTGAGCTTGATGAGCACGGTGGCCATTTACTACTTCAACAAAGCAATAATGGCGCGCAGTATTGGCAGGCGATAGTACCGATTGCAAACGCAGAGCAAAGCGGTCTTAACCTGGACAACAGCGTACAACTTGAAAAATACCGGCAACGGCGTAAAAAACCGCGCGCATAGCGCCCACTGCAACTTACGGATTGTAGAAGCGCTCAAGCAAGCTGGGCAGCAGTAACCCGAATATGCCCCTGAAGGTCTTTGAAATGCTGAATACGATTGTATTCACTGTCACGTAGCAACTCAGCCACCGACTCGGCTTGATCAAAACCATGTTCAATCATCAGCGTTCCACCGGATATCAGGAAGTGTTTGGCGTGTTCCACGATATAGCCAATATCATCCAGACCCAGCGGTCCGGACGCCAAAGCAGCATCAGGCTCAGATTGGACGTCACCCTCATATAGGTGAGGATCACCAGCGGCGATGTAAGGTGGGTTGCTAACAATTAGATCAAATTGGCGATGGCCCAGTTGATCAAACCAGTTCGACTGCAATAGCTCTACGTTCCCCTTTGCCAGCTGAGCCGCGTTTCGCTTCGTATAAGCCAGCGCATCAAGCGATTGATCCACGGCAGTGATCCGCCATCCAGTCCGCTCTGCGGCCAGAGACAAGGCAATACAACCGCTGCCGGTGCCAAGGTCTAGCACAGTAGCGCAATCGCCAAGCTCCAGGCCAAGCGCTTGCTCAACAAGCAATTCCGTTTCCGGCCTGGGAATCAGTACGCCGGGGCCTACCTCAAAACGCAGACTCCAGAATTCTTGCCAGCCTCGAATATAGGCAATAGGTTCGCCATTAACCCGCCGGGAAAGTAGTTGTTCAAAAGCATCGCTT
>JBGCDE010000272.1:0-8615 GCA_045105115.1 Pseudomonadales bacterium
ATATTTGCCACGCAATAATGCACCACGCCATCAACAACATAAGTGGGCTCTTCGTGTGTTGTCGCTTGCGAGGTTTCGAAACAGCCGCCTTGATCAATGGCAACGTCAACCACGACTGAACCGGGCTTCATGCGTGAAACAATATCGGCCGTTAGCAGCTTAGGTGCCGAAGCCCCGGGTAACAGAACGGCACCAATCACCAGGTCAGCTTCAAGCGAGTACTTCTCGATGGCTTCTTGTGTGCTGTAAATGCAATTCACCTTACCTGCGTATTCTGATTCCAGCTCACGCAAGCGCGGTAATGAGCGATCCAGCAAGGTGACATTCGCACCCATGCCGCGAGCAATATACGCGGCATTATCCCCTACCACACCGCCGCCAATAACCAATACTTTAGCCGGTGGCGTACCTGGCACCCCGCCCAGTAATACGCCTGAACCACCTTGCGCACGTTCCAGACAATGCGCGCCAGCCTGCGCGGCAAGCCGGCCAGCCACTTCACTCATAGGTGCGAGAAGTGGCAATGTTCCGTGTGGGCTGGTAACCGTTTCGTAGGCAATTGCGGTAACGCCGGATTCCAGCAGCAACCTGGTTTGCTCAGGGTCAGGTGCTAGATGCAGGTAAGTGAACAATGTTTGGCCTTCACTAAGCTGGCGGCATTCGTCTGGCTGAGGCTCTTTGACTTTAATAATCAACTCATTGTCGGCGTAGATTTCTTCGGCCGTCTCAGCAAGCCTCGCGCCTGCTGTTTCGTACTCTCTATCATCCAGCCCAATGCCCTCGGCCGCACCACGCTGCACAGTGATGTCATGGCCATATAAGCACAGCTCTTTGACACTGGCGGGCGTTAGACCTACACGATATTCGTGATTTTTGATTTCCTTTGGTACACCAATCTTCATAGCTAAACTCCCCGACGTTTTCGAGAAGTGTAGCGAACAGGACAAAAAACAGACAGATCTAACGTATGGAATATTCGATTTTAGCGATATTATTTAATGTATTTATCATGTTTAACCATATATTCTATGGCTAATATAGAAAGAAACAATAATTTCGCATGTTGACTGCCATAGACCGAAAAATTTTACGCACCCTTCAATCTGATGGTCGAATTTCGTACACTGAGCTTGGCAAGCAAGTGGGACTGACCACAACGCCCTGCATTGACAGAGTTCGCAAACTCGAACGCGAAGGTTACATCAGCGGTTATTCGGGCATGCTAAACCCGGAGCAATTAGAGGCAGGCCTGATCGTTTTTGTGCAGATCAGTCTGGATCGGTCTAGTAAACAGAACTTCGAACGGTTCAAACGCTCAGTGATTAAGCTGGAGCAGGTTCAGGAATGTTATCTTGTCACTGGCAGCTTTGATTATCTAATCAAAGCGAGGGTGAAAGACATGAAGGCCTATCGGGATTTTCTCGAGGATACTTTACTCAGCGTTCCAGGGGTTCAGGACTCTACCAGTATCGCTGTGATGGAAGCAGTGAAAGAGACCCTGACCATTCCTGTTCCGTCCAGTTAGCCCTTAAAACCAGAATATAGCCATCCCGACTCAATTGCCGATGTCGTCCACTCTATCCCGGTTGATAGGCTATGCTTTTAGATCAATAGCCGCACCATGGATAGGAGCGAGTGATGGAAAATGCAACCGCGTGTCGGTTCTCCATAAAATGCCCGATGTACCCAAAATTCAAAAATGAATTTGGCCTGGAGGTGTTTAAGAAAACGTATTGCCATTCGCGCAGACATACCGAATGCGAGCGTTTTAAGTTCGCCTCTAATGGCACGATGCCGCCAGCCGATTTGTTACCTAACGGCCGCACTTTACCTGCTCAGTAACAGTCATGTTTGACCGTTTGTCGATCTTGCTGTTGGATTTGATGGATATCGCCCAGGGTGATGACGCTGTTGAAGCACTTAATAGTGAGCATTGTTCAAGCTATATCTCAGCCAGCACGCACGATGTTCATGATCGCGCAGTTGAGCTACGACCAGATCTTATTGTTATCACAGCACCTGAGATAGACGACGCCCTTTTGAACTTGAGTGCATCGCTTGAGTATGCAAACCCAGACGGGCGTATCCACACCGTTTTGATCGCTGCCAGCGACGATATCGATCTTGAAAAACTGAAAGAATCTAATGTGGCTTGCGTGCATCAACCACCAGAAAACTGGTCGATATTCGCTCAGCAGATGCAGCTCATGGCAATTACTGGCCGCAAGGCAAACTTACTAGAGAGCGCATTCCTTGAATCTAACTCAGCCTTGCGCGCATTAAACGCGGCAAGCTGCATTATTGATATTGCCTCAGAATCTTGCCAACCCAACAGGGCTTTTTTTCGCCTGCTAGGGCTGGATTTTCAACGCCATTCACAGCTTAGCGACACAGAGATTCATTGGCGGGCACTAATCGACGGAATTGATTCCAAAGATCATGAGCGATTGGTCAACGAGATTAACGCAGCAATCAAACATGGAACTCCGTTTAGTAGCAATGTGGCACTCGCCCAAGATTCGAATATTCAACTTCGATGCTTTGGTACTGTACATAAAGGGGTTGACGGCGGCCCACTCACACTGCAGCTAAGCTGCCAACGCGAAACGCGAACAACACCGCTTCCTATGAATTTTCCCTCAGCGCCACAATGGAAGAGCAACTACGAATTTTCTGAGCTGAATGAACGATTGCAAAGCAGGGCATCAGGTACGGTATTGCTTATTCGCCTGGAAAGCTTCGCGGAAATATGTAAGACACTGGGTTATATTGTCGGCCAGCAACTTCTAACAGAAATTCGTGCTCGGGTTTTGGGAGAGCTTAGGCAAAACGACACAGTCATTCAGGATAAGTCAGACACAAAACAAAATATTACAAGAATTGGTGGCGGTGAGTTTATAGCTGTACTGGGAGAAGTAGTCGAGCCACATCACGTCACGCGCGTTAAGCGGCGAATTTTTGATAGTCTCAAGCAACCTCTGACGATTGAGGGAAAGCAAGTACCCATTGAGGTTGCACTAGGGTCAGCTGTTTGGCCGCAAGAAGGTTTAGATGCCAATGAACTATTGCTTTCTGCATCCTTGTCCGCTGATTGCGCGCACATTACCAACAGCAACGATGCATCAAGCGCGCCAGTGGAAATTGGTCGCGCACGAAATGCTATTCGCCTTGAGGCAGATCTCTACGACGCGGTTCTAAATGAAGAATTGGTACTTGTGTATCAACCGAAGTACTCGCTTTCCAATGGCAAGATCATCGGTGTTGAAGCGCTTCTACGCTGGCATAATAATCATGATACCTGGGTACAACCTGACGTATTCATTCCCATTGCAGAACGCAACGGTTTAATTGTCCCGATCGGGCAGTGGGTTATACAAGAAGCATTGCGCTGCCACGCTCGCTGGTACGATCAAGGCTTGGGGCGCGTGTCTATAGCCATCAACATCTCACCGCAGCAGATGCGCGACGACTCTATCATTGAGTTTATGGTTCAGAGTTGTAAGCAGTACGGCATCCCCACTAAGCATATTGAACTGGAGGTTACTGAAAATTGCCTCATTGAAAATACGGATCTTGTAACACGTATTTTGGAGGGTCTCAGTAAAGCTGGATTCGTCATTGCTCTTGACGACTTCGGCACAGGGTTCTCTTCGCTCTCCTATTTGCATAGCTTACCACTGGATGTACTGAAAATAGACCGCACCTTCGTCAGTTCCCTTACCGAAAATTCCTACAACCCAGGCCTGATAGCCGGTATTGTAGGCATTGGCTTAACCTTGGGTTTACGCATTGTTGCGGAAGGGATTGAAAACGAATTGCAATGGGAATTGCTCAATGATTGGGGCTGCCACTGCGGCCAAGGGTTTCTAATGAGCCGACCAATCTTTGAAGATGAGGCCAGCGCACTCCTTAGAGACCGTTATTGGTCAGGTGCCGCGCAAATACACGGCGTTGGCGGATAACGCGTATCGGGCGTTCTCAGAGACTGCAACAGAAACCCAATTCGCTTAGCTTTCCTACACCGCCATATTAATCATTCCAATGCCGGTTAGCACCAACGCAAAGCTTGTGATTACCGATGCCGTCGCGGCAATAACAGAGCCCATAGGATCGTTCAACCATGCACCAATGGTGTCACTACCTGGCTCTTTTGGTGTTTTGGGCTTCTCTATGCTGCTACTCATACTGTTACTCCTTTGGTTTACTTGGGTGTTTACGTTTCAGATTCAATAGTATTCAAGCCGTGCTTGGGCTGCTTGCGAACGCGCTGTTTCGACAAACGCCTTCCTAAAGTTTGACGTGCTCTTCGCATCGCGCTGTCGATGGCGCCATACATGTCCTCTTGCACTTCCTCTACCACTACATCCTTTCGTCTGGGAAGTGCTATGTGTATCTGGCACCGCTTGTCAGCTCCGCCTTTTGGTCCGTTGATATCGCTCAGACCTACCCGCAATTTACTCACTCTATCCAGCCGTCGTCCCAAGCCCTTTCTAATGCGCGCCAGCGTATACTGCTCCAAGGGTTCGCTTAACTCAAATCCATGCGCCTGTATTTGTATGGACATCTTTTTCTCCATCATTGCCTGTCGTTGAAATAACTGTAGGCCGAGATGCATGGAATAAAAATCCGGATAATTTGTAGCTTCATTCGAAAATAACGAACTGTTGAAAATCGTGATGAGCGGTACCTACTGTAAGTTGTTGCCATGAAAAAAGTGGGCATCATTCGACACATTCTGTCTGTATAATTCTGCGCGGCTAACGCTGAACTACTCTATTTCAAACTGACTTCCGAACCTGATTATCACTTTATGAATACCGAATCACTGCAATACCAATTTGACCGAATACGCAGTAACAAAGCGTTCGAAGCGTTTGTAATTATTATCATCATCACCTCGGCATTGCTTATTGGTGCCAAGACCTACGAAATATCCGACACAGTGCAGTCAATTATTTTGTGGATGGACTGGTTCATTACTGCGTTCTTCATCGTTGAATTGAGTATTCGTTTCATGGGCGAAGAACAAAAGAGACGCTTTTTCATGAAAGGCTGGAACATTTTCGATACTTTGATTGTATTGGTGAGTGTTGTGCCAATAGACAACAGCGAAATGGCCTTGCTTGGGCGTTTGGTTAGAGTATTTCGTGTCTTGCGCATGGTCTCCATCATTCCAGAGTTACGCATGCTGCTCGACTCTTTGCTAAAAGCACTGCCGCAGTTGGGCTACGTCGTCGCATTGATGTTTATTATTTTTTATATCTACGCGGCCATGGGTAGTATGTTCTTCGCGCAAATAAACGAAACACTTTGGGGTGATATCTCAATTGCCATGCTCACCTTGTTTCGCATAATGACGTTTGAGGACTGGACGGACGTTATGTACGAAACCATGGTGGTGTATCCATTAAGCTGGACATTTTATCTAACCTTCATATTTTTTACTGCGTTTGCATTTCTCAATATGGTGATAGGCATAGTCGTTAGAGTATTGGATGAAGAAAACGAGCGCATGAAAGCCGAAGAGCTTGGTCACGAGCCCTGTACACTGGACATGCTATATGAGGAAATCAAGGCCTTGCGAGAGGAAGTTCGCAAGCAAAAACAGCAGTAGAAGACAGTAAGGCCAAGAGCCTGGAGCATCTACTCCAAATGCAAATGCACCGACACCAATCAAGCGCTACTCCAGCAACAAAAACTCTAGCCCCGCATGGGCCTCCAATCTTTCGATCAGAGTGTCTCCTAGCAAAGTGGCCGGCGTCCAAAAACCGCCGGGGGTATCGCCGGCAATGTCATGCGCTAAACAAGCGGCCGCCTGCGACAACATTTTTGCGGTAGACCCATAGCCAGGATCTCTATCACCGGTTACTTCGCAACGTACTTGTTCGCCTGAGTCGGTATCGCCAAGCAAAATAAGCCTGAAGCCGCCATTTAATTGCTCATCCGGAGACGGTCCTTCACCAGGCTTAGGCAAAACAAAGCGCTCTAGCGTCCAGCGAACAGGTGCTACGGCCGCACCAATCATAAAGCCACCCAAACCCCACATCATCATGCGAGCCGCGTTTTTTCCCTTACTGCCTTTGCCCGTCATCATGGCTTCCTGATACTTGAACTGTTCGCCGTAGGCTTTGTTTTTCAGGGCGTTGCTGCGGTGCACTACACGCGTATTGATGGCCGCCATAACAAACGGTGCCATCCAGCTGGAGAAATCTTCATCGTATTCCACTTTAACGTTGTGTTGTCTTGCTGTGAAACCATGGTCGGGTGGACACGTTGCATAGGGGTTTGCCAGCTCCTTTCGAAGCGCCGGGTCTTTCGAGGCTTCCTTGGTCAGGTTAATCATACTGGCGATAGTGCCACCAGAGGCGCCGCCCTTCATTTTCGCAACCCCCATCTTCACGCTTTCACACGTCTTCCCATATTTTTCGAGAGCGTGTTTTTGAAGAAAATGCACGCCAAGATCAGACGGCATTGAGTCGAACCCGCAGCAATGCACAATCCATGCACCGCTGTCTTTTGCTTGCTGCTCATATTTATTTTGCATGCGGGTAATCCACTGTGTTTCACCGGCCAGGTCACAATAATGCGTGCCGGATTCCACACAGGCTTTCACCAATGGACTGCCATAGAGTGCATAAGGTCCTACTGTAGACATAACCACACGTGCACGCGCGCACATAGCTTGCAGAGCCTGCTCATCGGCAGCATCCGCGACGATAGTCTCAAGATGGGCACCGTCAAGCTCGCTCTTCAACTGCTCCAACTTTTGCTCTGAACGGCCGGCGATAGCCCAAGACAGCTGCTGCTGGTCAAAATGTTCGAGCATATAACGCACAATAATCTGCCCAACAAAGCTGCTGGCACCATACACAACCACATCAAAGTCAGCTTGACTCATTTTTCTCCACCACGGGTCTTAAAATAAATATGAAAGTTCAGTTTCCGGTTGTAAGCCCGCGAACTCAACATTAGCATCTGGTTTATCAGATAACGCTCAAGGTAACAGCAAATGAATCAAACAGCGAGAGCAAGTGACTTTACGCAGCGGCATATTCCGGGGCAACCCGTGGTGTTGTTCAATGCATGGGACGCAGGCAGCGCTAAGGCTATCGCTGAAGCGGGTGCAAGCGCCATAGCAACAGGTAGCTGGTCTGTGGCCGGTGCTCAAGGGTTTCCAGATGGCCAGCAAGTACCACTGCATATGTTGCTGCTTATCGCTGCAAGAATTTGTGAATCAGTAGACCTACCAGTGACAATCGACTTCGAAGGTGCTTATAACACTGACCCGGATGGCGGTGCCGAAAATGTTGAGCAGCTCATGAGTGTTGGCGCGTGCGGAATCAACTTTGAAGACCAGATCATCGGTGCCGAGGGCTTGCATGAAGTAAGCCTGCAAAGCGAACGCATACGCGCCATTCGTGAAAAGGCAAACTCATTGTGCCCGGACTTTTTTATTAACGCTCGTACCGATGTATTTCTGAAAGAGCCTGATACTTCAAAACACAGCGCTTTGTTCGACTTGGCCGCTGAGAGAGCCACTGCGTACGCCGCCGCTGGGGCAAGCGGCTTCTTCGTGCCGGGCTTAGTAGATCCTGATCTGATCAAAAACATGTGCCAGCATACCGACTTACCGGTCAACATAATGATGAAGGCGGGCGGGCCTGCCATAGGGCAACTGGCGGAGCTGGGAGTTGCAAGAGTGAGCTATGGGCCCGGGCCTTTCGTACAAATGCTGGCATGGCTACAAGAGCAAGCTCGGCTGGCTCTGACGTCAGGCGCGTAGTCTTTCAAGCAGCTTGAAAGTCTTGCAGGTCAGTTGCCTCGTGCAAGGCTTTGTATTCCTTAATACCGCCTGGGAACAAAAAAGGCGCGTGACCATCCTCTGTGCGGTAATAGCTGTTGCAGGAAGGGTTGCCCCATGAATAAGTATCAAATTTGGTGCTTAGCAAAGCGTTGTATTCAGCATTGGCTTTGTCGGTCACGTGAATAGCGGCCCAGCCTTTTTTTTGCATGTCGCTTAAGAGATTCACTATCGTTTTGGCATTGCGTTCAACGTTGGTGAAGTAAGAAACATTGATAGCCAATGCATTGGGACCTGCTGCAAAAAAGTAGTTGGGGAATTCTGGAACGGCAATACCCTTATAGGCTTGGGGTGCCTCAGCCATCACCTCAGCCAAATGCAGTTGTTTGCGACCAATGACCTGAATACGGTCAAAATCCATCATACGATAACCGGTGCAGTATACGATCACGTCGACATCTATCTCTTTACCGCTGACGGTCGTTATACCAGCAGGCCTGACTTCCTTTAAGCCTTCAGCAACTAACTCCACATTGTCACGCTGCAAAGCAGGGTAAAAATCATCTGAGACCAGACCACGCTTGCAGCCATAATACCCTGTAGGCCTAACTTTTTCTCTCAGCTCTTCATCGCTTATGGATTGCTCTATAAACTTATGCGCCATCGCTTGAAACTGCACCATACGCTTGTGACCAATTGTCACGCCATCGAGCACCATTCCCATCATAGAGTCCTGCATTTTTCGATACAGTTTTAGCAATAAGGGAAACCGACTGAACAGATTTTTTACCCGATCTGAGTAAGGCTTACGACC
>JBGCDE010000273.1:0-36052 GCA_045105115.1 Pseudomonadales bacterium
CGCATCAGAAAGCGGTCTAACTGCGACTCAGGTAATGGATAGGTACCCGATTGAGTAACCGGATTTTGGGTAGCGATAACAAAGAATGGTGGCTTCAATATTCGTGTTTCGCCTTCTACTGTCACCTGGCCTTCCGCCATCGCTTCCAACAAGGCGCTTTGGGTTTTCGGTGTGGTTCGATTAATTTCGTCAGCCAGTAACACTTCGGTAAAAACCGGGCCCGGGTGAAATTGAAATTGTGAGGTATTTTTATCGTAGATCGAAAACCCGAGAATATCCGCTGGCAGCAAATCGCTAGTGAACTGAACACGTTTATGATCCAGTCTAAGCACCTTTGCTAGTGCCTGTGACAAGGTTGTCTTACCCATGCCTGGCAAATCTTCGATCAATAAATGACCTTTGCAGAACAAGCAGCACAATGCGAGTCGAATCTGGCGCTCTTTACCCAGCAAAACCTTGCCAACTTCATCAACAACCAGGTTTATATCCGATTCGGTACTCATTCAGCCGCCAACCCATTCTCATCTTGTGATTCACTACAGTGTAGCAGCTGGCAACTAATGGTAAGGCGGATCAGCGCATCGGTATACCTATGTGGGAGTCACCGCACAGTGTCGAACGCCGCCTGCAAATCAGCTTTGATATCCGTCAAGGTCTCGAGCCCAACAGATATACGAATCAAGCCTTGACCAATACCAGCACCTGCTCTTTCATCATCAGTCAGTCGACTATGCGTAGTTGTAGCAGGATGCACAACCGTCGACTTAACATCACCTAAATTAGCCGTATGTGAAATCAGTTTCAGCTGATCAATAAACGCCCAGGCTTGCTCGCGCGCGTGCTCTGAAGGTGTATCCAAATCAAACGATACGACACCGCCGAATCCGGATTGCTGCCGCTGGGCCAAGTCATGGCCGGGATGGTCTGGAAGACCGGCGTAATATACATTTGCAACGCCTTCGTGCTCGTTCAGCCACTCGGCCAGTTGCTGAGCGGCTTGGCAGTGCGCATTCATGCGTAACTGCAAGGTTTCAAGACCTTTGAGAAAAACCCAGGCATTAAACGGCGCCATGGTCGGGCCAGCCGCTCTTACGAAGCCCAACACCTCGGCCATGTCTTCTTTGTTGCCCAGTACAACACCGCCTAGGCAGCGACCCTGACCATCCAGGTATTTGGTTGCCGCGTAAGTGACAATATCAGCACCCAACTCCAATGGTCGCTGCAGCACTGGTGTACAAAAACTGTTATCAACCACCAGCTTCGCGCCGTGTTGCTTCGCAAGCTCTGCAAGAAACGCCAGATCACCGATGTCGTTTAATGGATTTGATGGAGTTTCCATTAACAGCAACCGCGTGTTGCCGCGCATTTCGGACCGCCATTTTTCATTGTCAGTTAACGGCACATAAGTGACTTCAACGCCCATTTTCACGAAGTACTTATTCAACATAACAATGGTTGAACCAAATACAGCGTTGGAACAAAGTACGTGGTCACCGGAGCGCAGTAAGGCCATGCAAGTAGCTAGAATAGCGGCCATTCCGGACGACGTGGCCACAGCTGATTCGGCACCTTCCAGCGCAGCTATGCGTTGTTCAAATGTTCGAACCGTTGGATTGGTGTACCGGGAGTAAACATTGCCTTCGCTATCACCACTGAATCGCGCAGCTGCCTCAGCCGCCGAGGAAAAGACATAACTAGACGTATTGAACAATGCTTCGCTGTGTTCATCTTCAGCGGTGCGTTCGTACCCAGCTCGGATGCCAAGAGTTTCCAGACCTTGCGGTTCACGAGGTTGATTAGTTTTGTCTTGCACTAGGAGACCGCATTATGAAGGCCAATAACATGGTCTTCATCTCCACCAATTCGCTCACGCTTTTCTTCTTTAACTGAATCGGCGCGTTCAGCCTCAAGCCGCTGCAAATACGCCTCATCGACATCGCCCGTGAGGTATTCACCGGTGAACACCGAGCAATCAAAGCGATCAATATCAGGGTTGCCCTCTTTGGAGCACTCAATCAAGTCTTCCAGATCTTGGTAAATTAGCCAATCGGCACCGATTTGCTCACAAACTTCTTCTTCAGTTCGGTCATAGGCAATCAGTTCATGAACCGAGGGCATGTCGATACCATAAACGTTGGGATGCACAACCGCGGGGGCGGCTGAAGCGAAGTACACTTTGTTGGCGCCGGCTTCTCTAGCCATTTGAATAATTTGTTTGCAGGTTGTTCCACGCACAATAGAGTCGTCAACCAACAAAACATTTTTACCGCGAAATTCCAACTCGATGGTATTTAATTTTTGCCTGACTGATTTTTGCCGCTCTTGCTGGCCCGGCATTATGAATGTACGGCCTATGTAGCGATTTTTCATCAAGCCTTCACGAAATTTAACGCCTAGATCGTAGGCCAACACTTGAGCCGCAACCCGGCTTGTATCAGGAATCGGAATCACGACATCTATATCATGATCAGGTCGCAGCTCTAGAATCTTGGCTGCCAGCTTTTCGCCCTGGCGCAATCGCGCTTTATAAACAGAGATTCCATCAATGATCGAATCCGGTCTCGCCAGATAGACGTGTTCAAATATGCACGGTGTTAATGAGGTATTGTCAGCGCATTGCTGTTTACTCAACTGCCCATCAGCACTGATGTAAACCGCCTCACCCGGCGCTACGTCGTCTATCAACTCAAAACCCAGCACATTTAGTGCAACGCTTTCTGAGGCGAATAAGTATTCCTTACCATTCTCACTTTCACGTGCGCCGTAAACCAATGGTCTAATTCCGTTGGGGTCGCGAAAGCCAACTATTCCGTGGTCGCCAATCATTGCCACGACGGCATAAGCACCTCTACAACGATCATGTACGCCGCGTACTGCACGAAATACATCTTCCGGCGTTGGCTGTACGCGGTACTCAGACTGCAGCTCTTTAGCAAACACATTGAGCAGGACTTCTGAATCAGAATCAGTATTCAGATGTCGTAAATCAGAATTAACCAATTGCTCGCGCAAAAAGCTGGCATTGGTTAGGTTACCGTTGTGAGCGAGACTAATACCGTAAGGCGAGTTGACATAAAATGGTTGAGCAAGCTCTGAACTTGAGCTGCCTGCTGTCGGGTATCTGCAGTGCCCTATACCCATATGACCGCGCAAATTATGCATATGCCGCGATCGAAATACGTCGCGAACAAGCCCGTTGGCTTTGCGCTGATGAAGGCGCCCGTCTTCGCAGGTAACAATTCCTGCCGCGTCCTGCCCCCGGTGTTGTAAAATGGTGAGCGCGTCATACAGCGCCTGATTGACTTCTCCGGTGCCAACGAGCCCTACTATTCCACACATATCAAACCACTAGCTTTGTCAGGCGCCATAACAGCGCTACGTTTACTCCCCGCTGACCAAGCCCATTACATAGCTAGCCATCTCTCTGCCTAGTTCTTCAAGCCCAAGCACGGGAGGAATCAATACCGAGTTCTGCCACCACTCATCTTCCTGAACAGGAATCATTGAGGGTACAAACACCAGAATCACCAACACTATGATAACACCACGAGCAAAGCCAAAGCTCGCGCCAAGTACCCGATCAAAGCCTTTTAAGCCAACAGCGCTAACTAATTGCCCCAATAGGCGCGACACCATCGAACCCAACACCATAGTCAGAATAAACAAACCACCGAATGCCAGCATTTGGCGAAGTGACGGCGTTGCGATTGTATCGACCATTCTTGCTGCAACCGCGTCGCTGAAGAAGAACGCAACCGCCAGAGCCAGAAACCACACCGCCAGTGACATCGCTTCTCTAATGAAGCCGCGCGTTACGCCCAAAAGGCAAGACAGACCTACAATCCCGACTATTGCCCAATCCGCCCAGTTCATGACTTACCCGGGTTGTATGGCACAACCATTGACTTGACTGAGTACAGCTTATCGATCTTAAGCTTGATACTGTCTGCCCTGCGTTTATCAAATTTTGGGCCTACGTAAACCCGCGTCATTTCACCCGTTTCTGTGGTGCTGCTTCGACTGAATGCGCGGTATCCATCCTTAACAAGTTTGCCGACCAACTTTTTCGCGTTCTCGCTATCTCCCAGCGAGGCAACTCGAACAACCCACGCGGCGCGTAATTCTGGTGTTTTTGGGGCAAGGGTTTGCTCATTGGACGCAGCAGACCGCTCAACTGAAGAATCACTGTTATCGACATCAGCAGTCGAATCCACTGTTTCTTTCGACCAGCCTATTTGATCTTCCGCAGGCCGCTCATGTTCTGCGGGCTGCCACTCTTGCACCACTGGCGGTGATGGTATTTGCGACTCTTTACTCAGGCGAATGTCTTCTGCGTCATCAAACAGAAACGGCCACGCCAAAGCCAACAGTGCAATGAGTACCAGAGCACCAACAAGGCGAACTTTGACTGCTTCATCCATTCTGTATGTCTGCTATGTGTTCCATGGCGGCTGCCACAGTGAAAAAAGAGCCGAAAACCAGGACCTGTATCGTCATGCCATCGGCGGACATTTGCTGCGCCTTCAACAGTGCAGAATCCAGACCCTTGGCAACATCGTCAACACATTGCGCAAGCTGCCCCTGCCCTTTTTTTTGCACATAATCAGCAATCACTTGCGGTGCCTCTGCACGTTCGTTGCCAGGCAATTTTGCCAGAAACCATTCATCAATGACATCGTGAATAATATCGACCATCTCCGACCAATCTTTGTCAGCCATCACTGAAAACACCGCCAAGGTTCGATTTGCCTTGGATAAACGTGCGCCTGTCTCAAACGAGGCGCGCAGATGCGTAACTGCCGATGGATTATGTGCAACATCAAGCAACATTGCCTGACCACCGAGATAGATCAGTTGCTGTCTGCCGGGAAGTGATACTTGTGCCAAACTACTGGCTACGCTCGCACGACTTGGCGACAGCCCAAGAAGCTCTGCAGTTTGTACCGCTGCGGCCATACTGGCTGGGTGCAAACCTATATCGGGCATCGCATGATCGGCACCAGCCGCAGTGCGCATAGTAAACCCTTGGGTGGCTTGCGACACCGTAAAATGCTCGCCTATGAGATGGCAACTGACGCTCAAGTTCTCCGCTATCTCCACAATACTTACGGGTGGGTCAATATCTGCGCAGACAAACAAAATACCCTCGCGAAGTACGCCCGCTTTTTCTGCGCCTATCAGCTCACGCGTGTCGCCCAGCCAATCTTGATGGTCTAGATCAATCCGGGTAATCAATGCAACATCGGCGTGAACAATATTGACGGCATCCAGACGACCGCCCAGGCCGACTTCCAGAATAGCTACATCGAGCGATGCTTCGGCAAACAACTCAAGCGCCACCAAGGTTGAAAACTCAAAATAAGTAAGTGCTATGTCTTCTCGGGCGTGTTCCACTTTGTGCAAAGCAGCGCAAATACTCTGGTCACTGGCATCAATGCCCGCGATTCTAAAACGTTCGTTATAGTGCTTAAAATGCGGCGACGTATACACGCCTACGCGCTTGCCACTGTCTATCAACAGCTGTTCAAGCGCCGCAACACTCGATCCTTTACCATTGGTACCAGCCACGACCACAATCTTATCGGCGATTTGTCGCTGTAAGCTAGTAGCTTTTGATCGGTCTTCCACGAGCGCCTGCGCGTCTATGGGCGACAGTAGTAACCGTTTGGCAACGACTGCAACACGATCCAGACCGAGTTCAATATTTTGCGGGTGTGTTTGTTCCAGCCAGACTAGCCAGTCTGAAAGCGAATAATCGGAGTTGGGCTTATTAGTCAGCGCTGACTCTCATTGTCTGCTGTCGATTCGGGTGTTTCAGATAGCTCGGCATTCTCATTTTCTGCTGCTTCTTCGGTTTCTTGAAGTTCACCGCCGTCGGCATCTTGTTGCAGTGCCACGTCATCGCCCGGCTCTTCTGTATCGCCTGCTTCGACAGGACGCTCTTCAACCGGAAGCGCATCAAGGTCTAACAAATTGGCCAGCAATCTTGAGATCGTGTTGCGCATCTCACTGCGCGCTACAATCATGTCTATTGCACCTTTCTCCAACAAGAATTCGCTGCGCTGAAAACCTTCAGGTAACTTTTGGCGGATGGTTTGCTCGATAATATTAGGCCCAGCAAAGCCGGCACGAGCATTGGGTTCCGCGATATTGATGTCACCAAGCAGCGCCAGACTCGCCGACACACCGCCGTATACCGGGTCTGTCATTACAGACACATAAGGCACACCATTACGGGCCATTCGCTCAAGCACAGCACTCACTTTGGCCATCTGCATTAAGGAAATCAGTGCTTCTTGCATGCGCGCACCGCCGGTTGCCGAAAAACAAACCAATGGAATTCGCTCTTTAAGAGCCTCGTTTGCCGCGCGAGTAAACTTCTCACCAACGGCATAGCCCATAGAGCCGCCGTGAAAGCTGAATTCAAACACAGCCGCAATGACTGGCATGCCTTTCAAGTTGCCCTTCATGACAACCAAGGCGTCTTTCTCACCGGTCGTCTTTTGTGCCGCTGACAACCTGTCTTTATAGCGCTTCAGATCTTTAAACTTAAGTCGATCAACCGGCTCTACATCAGCGGCTAATTCCTCACGAGGATCGTCGTCCAGGA
Organism: Pseudomonadales bacterium; assembly: GCA_045105115.1. GTDB lineage: Bacteria > Pseudomonadota > Gammaproteobacteria > Pseudomonadales > JAUIET01 > JAUIET01. Next base: position 6,611 of record JBGCDE010000273.1, read on the forward strand.
ATATGTCGATCCTGCGACGCGCGCCAATTCGCATGTGGTGATTGCACTTGGGGCAAACGTCAAGATTCTTGTCCAATTCCGGGCCGTACAGCATGGCCTCACATTTGACGCATTTTCGCCAAACGCCTTCAGGTACATTGGCACGACGTCGCGCTCCGCCCTTGCGAACACCTGTCGGTAGAATTTTTTCCATCCAACTCATAGCTGCACCCTGTCCATCAGACCTTGTTCAAACCCGTCACGCACTTTCTCAAACTTCATCAATCGCTGACCGTAGCTCTGCGACCAAGCTCTCTGCTTTCATCATGCCCGCGTCACCTTGCGCTAACAATTCCACAATGGCACTGCCAACCACGACGCCGTCCGCAGTGCTTGCCAGAGAACGAGCTGATTCTGCATCTTTGATACCAAATCCTACACAGACTGGCACTTTCGCGAAAGCCTTAAGTTTGGCGATATTTTTGTGCACATCACTCAAATCGAGAGTAGCCGCACCTGTAACACCCTTTAACGACACGTAGTAAATAAACCCGCTGGCCATACTCGCAATGGTCTCAGCACGATCGCTGGAGGTTGTGGGCGAGACGAGATAAATAGCATCAAGGTCATGATCACCGAGCAAGCTATTAAATTCACCGGCTTCTTCCGGAGGCAAGTCGACAGTAAGCACCCCGTCAAGACCTACTTCCACCGCACGTCTGCAAAAATCCTGATAACCCATCGCTTCAACGGGGTTCGCATAGCCCATAAGAATCACGGCCGTGTGCTGATTAGCCACGCGAAACTCCGCCACCATATCGAGCGCGTCTCTGAGGCTTGTGTTCTTCGCCAACGCTCTCTCATGGGCGCGCTGAATGGTCGGACCTTCAGCCATTGGGTCGGAAAACGGCACGCCTAATTCAATAATATCGGTGCCACGCTCAGCCAAGGAGTGCATAAAAGGTACAGTAACACTTCGGTCCGGATCGCCAGCGACCACGTAGGCAACCAAGGCCTTGCGGTTTTCAGATGCCAGCTCATTCAGGCGTTGCGCAATTCTACTCAAGACTATCTCCTGGCTTTGTTAAACGGTAATACCGTCGATATCGGCAACGGTCAAAATGTCTTTGTCACCGCGACCGGACAAATTGACGATAATAATCTGTTCAGGATTCATTTTCGGCGCCATCTTTTTTGCGTGGGCAAGTGCATGACTTGATTCCAGCGCAGGCATTATGCCCTCAACAAGCGTCAACTCTCTAAAAGCCTCAAGCGCCTCATCATCGTTCACCGACGTGTACTCAACGCGGCCAGTATCTTTTAACCAGGAATGCTCTGGGCCAACACCGGGATAGTCCAGGCCTGCAGACACAGAATGCGTTTCAATGATCTGTCCATTTTCATCTTCCATAAGATAGGTTCTATTGCCATGTAACACACCCGGGCGCCCACAACTTAATGGCGCCGCGTGACGGCCGGTTTCCAAACCGTCACCTCCAGCCTCAACACCGACCATGGCAACATCGTTGTCATCGAGAAAAGGATGGAACAATCCAATCGCATTGGAACCGCCGCCGACACAAGCCACCAAAGCATCTGGTAACTGCCCGGTTTGGGCCAGGCATTGCTCGCGGGCTTCCCGCCCAATCACACATTGAAAATCACGCACCAACGTTGGGTACGGATGCGGACCCGCCACAGTACCGATAATGTAAAACGTATCGTCAACATTAGTCACCCAATCACGCATCGCCTCATTCATAGAGTCTTTCAGCGTTTGTGAGCCCGACGTGACTGGCACTACTTCGGCGCCTAGCAGTTTCATTCGGTATACATTGAGTGCTTGGCGTTTAACATCCTGGGCGCCCATGTAAACCACACACTCAAGCCCCATGCGCGCCGCAACGGTAGCGCTGGCAACGCCGTGTTGACCCGCGCCGGTCTCTGCAATAATTCTTGATTTACCACTGTATTTGGCCAGCAAAGCCTGACCAATCGTATTGTTAACCTTGTGCGCGCCGGTATGGTTCAGGTCTTCCCGCTTTAGGAAAATTCGCGCACCACCCAGCTCACGACTCCAGCGCTCTGCAAAATACAGTGGCGACGGTCTGCCGACATAATGCGCCAGGTCAGCATCGAATTCTCGCTGAAATTCAGCGTCGTCTTTAAGTCGCTGATAACTGCTACTGAGCTCATCAAGCGCATGAATCAGCGTCTCTGATACAAAGCGTCCGCCATAGGGACCGAAATGCCCCTTACTGTCTGGCACAGAACTGAAATTGGTCATAGTGTTACTCTTCGCTACTAACGTGTATTAGCTACAGATAACTGCACACTGTCATCTGCAATCTTGCATTGTTCGATAAAACGCGCGATCAGTTGTGGGCATTTTGTGCCGGGTGCTGATTCAACACCACTACTGACGTCCACAGCCCATGGCCGCAACAATGTGATCGCTTCTTTAACGTTGTCTGGAGTCAGCCCACCGGCTAACGTTGCCCCTTTAACATCTCGATCAAATCGCGACCAATCAAAAGTGTGGCCAGTGCCACCCACTTTGACGGGGTCGAAGCTGTCGTACAAAAAGCCGGAAGCTCGCGCATGATCCTTTATACGAAGCATGCGCTGCTGCGGATCCAATTGTCCGGCGCGAATCGCGGCAACATAGGGCAAACCAAATTGCTGCGCAAACGTGCCCGATTCCTTGCCATGAAACTGTAGGCAAGTGATGTCCAGGGCATCTACCACACGGTTGACCTCCGCTTCATCGGGGTCAACAAATAAAGCTACCGTCGTCACGAAAGGCGGCAAAACCGCTAATATATCAGCGGCCTTCTGTAGCTCAACAAATCGTGAACTTCGCGGATAAAAGACCAGACCAATCGCGTCCACACCGGCGTTAGCGGCGATTAAAGCAGTCTCACAATCTGTGATTCCACAGACCTTGATACGAGTACGTTGGTACATCTGGTTCCGAAGGTGGTGATCGCGGTGAAACGGCGTGCCAGTTTCTTCATTTACACGTAGGTTGTGCCGTGCGGCAGTATATCAGACGATACCCACCAGTCAGAACACAGTATTAAGTAAGCTTAAAAGTACGGCAGCGCGTTACTTGTTGGTAACGGGAAGCGTTCGGGGTATTGCACACCTACCAAATACAAGCCGTGCGGTACCGCAGTGACGCCACCTTGCCTACGGTCAGCGCTGTCAAGAACTTCGCGGGTCCAGCCTACGGAACGCTCACCACAGCCTACCGCCATTAACACACCTGCAATATTGCGAACCATATGCTGCAAAAATGCGTTAGCGCAGATATCGATTAACACCATGTGGCCAGCCCTGCGAACCGCAATAGAGATCACTCGCCTGTTCGCGGTCTTTGCTTGGCAGCCAGCCGCGCGGAAACCGCTGAAATCGTGCTCGCCAAGCAGAGCCTGTGATTCGGTATGCATTAGTTCATGGTCAAGCGGCAATCTGCACCAGCTATGTAATCCCGAAAAAACTCCCGGCTTTACGGCGCGATTATCAATGCAATAGACATAGCGCCTGGACTGCGCACTGAAACGAGCGTGGAAATCGGCTGGCATCATTGTGACGGACCGCAGCCTGACATGGTCGGGTAAATTCGCATTAACGCCCAACAACCATTGTCGCGAATTTCGCTCAGCTACACTGTCAAAGTGAATGACTTGATGGGTGGCATGCACACCGGTGTCGGTTCTACCTGCGCAAATTACACTGGTTTCTTCGTTAGCGACGCGAGAAATGGCGTGCTCTACTGCGTTTTGAACACCCGGCGTTTTTAGGTCTATTTGGCGTTGCCAACCGAAGAACTGCGAGCCATTGTATTCAACAATGGCTGCTGCTCGGTTAACACCCTCAGGGGCTTGTTCTGTCGCGTTATTGGTGCGAGCAGCAATACCGCTCGTATTTTGTGTCTGCTTGTCAGGCGATTTTGTCAATCAGTTCTTTGGCTTGCTGCTTATCCAGCGCCGTACCTTCGTCCAATACTTCACCGAGTATATCACGCGCCCCTTCGTTATCACCCATGTCTATATAGGCGCGGGCCAAGTCCAACTTGGTGGCTGTTTCATCAGATTCAAGCATTGCAATATCAGCCGCTCGCTGAGCGTCATCATCACTATCAAGCGAACTTTGCTCTAGCTCCAACTCTAAAGCTGACAAGTCAGCGTTTTCTATATCGGTATCAACTTCGTCCCCGATCGAAATGTCGAAGCTGCTAAGCTCGGACTCAATGTCCATATCATTATCGGAATCCAGATCAAGCTGTATGTCGCTCAGCGCATCGAGCTCATTGATCACAGCAGCATCGGCCATACTGTCATCAATATCAGCCAGACCTGCCTCGATACCGGCTACCGGCTGATCCTCAAGTTCCGCAAAATCTGCCAACAGCTCAGCCTCAGGGCTGCTGTCCAACATCTCAACTTCGGTATTGCTGGAGAAGTTGCCATCTTGCAATTCATTGCCAGTAGCAAAAGCGTCTCTAACATCACCGGGATCTAGATCTTCAACGACTTCATCGTCAAGCTCCAGCTCCAAGTCGAAATCGTTGTCAAAACTCAGACCATCGTCGTCAGGGCCTTCATCGTCGTCAGACAACAGTGCCGCACCGGCAGCAACTGCTCCGCCAACAGCAGCAACGGCAGCACCGCTTAAACCAGCTTCGTCTTGCACATCCTCTTCTTCGCCAAGAATGGACTGAACAAATGATTCATCAATAGGCGCAGGTTCATCAGTAAATTCTTCGCTAAAGTCCATTGCCGTTTCTTCTGGCAAGGTTTGTCTGAATTCCTCCATTACATCTGGCGCTGGCTCATCGCCGATCTCAGGTGTTGTGGCGTAAACATCACTAGCGTCTTCAGCTAAGGCGTCAAAACCGCCACTGCCCATTGATTCAAGCTTTGCTAACTGCGTAGCCGCTGCCTCACGGTCGCCGGCCGCCGAATGCACTTCAACCAACTTCGCAACCAGGTCAGTTCTATCAGGCTCTTGTTCAATGGCTCGGTTCAGCAGGTCAACAGCCTGCGGGTATCGACCATAGGCCACATAAATGTCGGCTTCTGCGACGGGGTCACCCATCTCAGCTTCGATGCCAGCGCTGTCTTGCAGCGTGTCCTCTGCGACCTCTGCTTCCGCGAAAGTATCTTCACCAATCGATGGCACAATCGCTTCATTGGTAGTATCAGAGTGATCAGTTCGATTCGCGACACTCGGTGCTGCATCATGAGGTTCGAACTCAAATTCGTCCTCATTACTTCTTTTACGCCACCAAAAGAACAAGGCGACTAATGCAAGCAAGCCTGCAACAAGCCCTGCCCACAGCGGACTGAACAGCTTATCGAAAAAGCCAGGTTGTTTGATTGGAGCCGCCGCCGGCGCCTTCGCAGCCGGTTCAGGTTCTTCTGCAAGAGCCTCATCGACCGACGCTACATCGCTGGCGAAATCATCACTCGCGGCTAATGCTTGAGCATCAGCATCGTCAATGACGTCGGATTCCGGTGTCACCACCGCATCAGGTGTCGCGTCGAATTCCTGGTCCAATACATCAGTAGCGCCCTGAGCCTGCAATTGAGCAAGCTGTGAATTGCGCACCTCAAGTTTGTTTTTGAGGTCTTCCATCTCAGAAAGCAAATTCTGAACTCTGGAACTCAACTCGTCATTCTCAGCTGTAGTACTGCTGAGCTCGGCCATCACATCGGTAAGGCGCGCATTCAAGGAGTTTACTTGTTCATCAGCACTACCATCAGGGTCGCCATTAACACCCGCACCGCCTGCAGTACTTAGCGTCAAGGTACCGCGAGTGTCAGAACTTGCAGCAGGTGCCGGTTGGGCAGCTCCTGCGCGTGCGTCCAGCTGGCGAATATCATCATCGCCAGAGCGCCATTCCTGCATCTGCCTGGCAACTTCCAATTGTGCTTGGGAGTTTGCAACATCGCGTACACGCTGTTCATCAGGTATACGTAATACTTGGCCAACTTTAAGTCGATTTATGTTGCCATTGATGAAAGCCTCAGGATTATCTTCCTGCAGCGCGATCATTGTCTGGTTAACAGTCACGCGGTCAGAAGGGCGAACCTGTTGAGCTATTTCCCACAAAGTGTCAGAGCGCTCAGTTGTGTAGCGATCACTGTTGTTACGCTGTGGTTGCGGTTCACTTTCCCGCTGCACCGCTTGCCGCGGAGGTGTCGCCGCAACAGCAGGCGCAGCTTGAGACTGCACTGGCTCAATGGGTGCTTCAGAGTCTACCAGCGGTTCTTCAAGCTCGTAAGAATCAGTGGCTGCAGCAGGTGCAGACTGTGGCGCTTGCAAAGCAACAGAATCTGCGCTGCTAGTTGAGGTAAACGCCGGCAAATCCAGCAGCAAAGTGTATTCACGAATCAAACGGCCGCTGGGCCATTTGGCCTCAAGCAGAAAATTCAAATAAGGTTCACGAACAGGGTCTTCGGTCGACACCTTAACAACGCCGCCACCGCGCCCGTCCAACACAACCTCATAACGCATTCCAGTAAGAAAGAACTCACGGTCAACGTTAGCTCGGTCGAAGTCTTGCATGGACGCCAGCTTGACGAGTACCTGTGTAGTATTCAGATCACCTACTTTGAGCAGCTTTATCTCTGCGCGAAGCGGTTCGTTAACCGCGGAGAAGAGCTTCATATCGCCCAGTCCGAGAGCGAATACACCGCTACTAAACAGTGCCCCAGTCAGTCCGATTGTACGGACGGCAGAACGTAACATGCGTCTGTCCTTTCGTTGGCCTTACGGCTTTGTGGTCTAAAACGTATCTAACATACTGTAGACAATATGTTAGACAAATGCCGATCCCAACTCACATCAACAGATTGTTGCTCGCTGTTCAATCAGTGAGCAAGATTACGGAAGTGCTTGTTTTTTGTGCGCTTTAAAACGCTTTTTCTAATTACAGTACTTAGAAACGGCATCGTTTCAAGTATTGATTACAAAAAACGTTTTAGCAAGATTTCAGCTATCTGAATGCTGTTAAGTGCTGCACCTTTTCGGACGTTGTCAGAGACCACCCACATGTTTATTCCCCGCTCACAGGAAATATCTTCTCTTACCCTGCCAACGAACACCGGGTCTTTGCCTGCGGCGTCACTAATCGCGGTCGGATAAGCGCCGTCTTTTTGACCATCGACCAACTTTACACCCGGTGCTTTTTTGAGCAGCTTGCGGGCTTTTTCAGCCGTTATTTTTTCAATGGTCTCAACGTGTACGGCTTCCGAATGCCCAAAGAACACAGGAATGCGAACGCAAGTCGGATTCACTTCAACGCTGTCATCGGCAAATATCTTCTTGGTTTCCCAGACCATTTTCATTTCTTCGCGAGTGTAGTCGTTGTCCATAAAAACATCGATGTGCGGTATCGCGTTGAACGCGATTTGCTTGGGGTACACCGAAGGCTTTGCGTCTCTGCCATTCAGCAATTCAACAGTTTGTGATGCAAGTTCTTCTATCGCTTCCTTGCCAGTGCCGCTAACCGCCTGATAGGTTGAAACATTAATCCTGCGAATGCCAACCGCATCCTTGATCGGCTTTAGCGCGACCAGCATTTGTATTGTTGAGCAATTCGGATTCGCGATTATTCCTCGCTGCGTATAACCCTCAATGGCTTCAGGGTTTACTTCTGGCACAATCAAAGGGATATCGTCATCATTTCGAAAGTGGGAAGTGTTATCAATAACGACACACCCTGCGGCGGCCGCTTTGGGTGCGTATTCGGCCGATAGACTACCACCGGCGGAAAACAAGCCAATCTGCACTTTCGAAAAATCAAAATCGGCAAGATTATGCACAGTATGCGACTTACCCTTGAACATCAGTTTTTTGCCAGCTGAGCGTTCACTAGCCAACAAATAGAGATCCTCAACAGGAAAATCTCGCTGCTCTAGAATTTCAAGCATTGCTTCGCCCACTGCACCCGTGGCCCCTACAATTGCGACACTTGCGGTTTTTTCAACATCTGACATTTTCTGCTTTCCTTTACTGATTATGCAGGGCTTTTACAACAGCATCGGCCATCGCAGTGGTACCGACAACGCTTTCACCTGCTACCGCAATGTCGCCAGTTCGCAGGCCACTGTCTAAAACAGCACTTACTGCCGCCTCAACAGCGTCTGCAGCTTGCTGCTCGGCCAATGAGTAGCGCAGCAGCATTGCCAAAGACAAAATGGTTGCTAAGGGATTAACTTTATCTTCACCGGCAATATCAGGCGCGCTGCCATGTACGGGCTCATAAAGACCTTTGTTGTTCACATCAAGTGACGCCGAAGGCAGCATGCCAATTGATCCCGTTAGCATCGCCGCCGCGTCTGACAGAATGTCACCAAACATATTTCCAGTGACCATCACATCAAATTGCTTGGGTTGGCGAATCAGCTGCATTGCAGCGTTATCGACGTACATGTGACTGAGCTCAACATCACTGTATTCCTGATGCAGTTCATTCATCACGTCACGCCAGAGAACGGTGACCTCAAGCACATTCGATTTATCAACCGAACACAAACGCCCTGCTCTCTTGCGCGCCGCTTCAAACGCTACACGACCGATCCTTTCAATTTCGGATTCACTATAGCGATACGTATTAAAGCCCTCACGTTCCCCCTTGTCGTTAGTGTGCACTCCGCGTGGCTCGCCAAAGTAAATGCCTCCAGTAAGCTCGCGCACAATCAACAGATCTAATCCTGCAACCAACTCAGGCTTAAGTGAAGACGCAGCTGCCAGTTGCGGCGACAAAATGGCAGGTCGTAAATTGCCAAACAAATCCAGATCAGATCGAATAGCCAACAAACCTCGCTCTGGACGAACAGCCGGTTCTACCGCATCCCACTTTGGACCACCCACGGCGCTTAGCAAAATAGCGTCTGCGTCGCGCGCCAATTTAGCCGTCTCTTCAGGATAAGGCTTGCCGTACTCATCGATTGCCGCACCGCCCAGCAAACCCTGTTCGATAGAGACATTCAGAGAATATCGCGCGGTTACAGAGTCCAGTACTTTTAAGGTTGCTGCCATTGTTTCCTGCCCGGCATAATCACCCGGCAGCACTAATAGTTTCTTACTCATATTAATTACCGGTATAACCAGGGAGAATCAACGCGTTGCTTTTCTTCAAAACGGCGAATTGCATCTGCGCTTTGCAGACTAAGACCAATTTCATCCAGACCGTTCAACAAACAGTTTTTACGAAACTCATCAATTTCAAAATTACAACTGAGGCCAGCCGCTGAAGCCGAAACAGTTTGCGCTTCCAAATCGATGCTCACCTCAGCGCCTTCATTGTTTTCAACAAACTCGAATAGAGCATCTACGTCGGCGGTTTCCAAAACAATCGGCAAAAATCCGTTTTTGAAACTGTTGTTGTAAAAGATGTCTGCGAAGCTTGGCGCTATCACCGCGCGAAAACCATAATCAAGCATTGCCCATGGCGCGTGCTCACGACTGGAGCCGCAACCAAAGTTTTGTCTGGCCAACAAAATACTGGCGTCTTGATAGCGTGGCTGATTCAGAACGAAATCAGTATTCAAAGGCCGCTTACTGCAATCCTGACCAATATACCCTTCGTCCAAATACCTTAAAGAATCAAACAAGTTAACGCCAAAGCCGCTGCGTTTGATCGATTTCAAGAACTGCTTCGGAATGATCAAGTCTGTGTCGACATTTGCCCGGTCAAGGGGAGCGGTAATACCCGTATGTTGAATGAATTTTTCCATTGCTCAGTGCTCCTGTATTAAGTCTTGAACATTGACGAAGTGCCCATGAATAGCTGCTGCCGCTGCCATTTCCGGACTGACTAAATGGGTACGCCCACCAAACCCCTGACGACCTTCAAAATTTCGATTTGACGTTGACGCACAATGCTCCCCGTCGCCCAACTTATCGGCGTTCATTGCCAAACACATTGAGCAACCTGGTTCACGCCATTCAAAGCCGGCTTCCATAAACACCTGATCAAGACCTTCTCGTTCCGCTTGCGCTTTTACAAGCCCGGAGCCGGCCACCACCATCGCTTGTTTAACCGATGACGCTACCTTATTTCCACGAACCACTTTGGCCGCTGCACGAATATCTTCAATACGCGAATTGGTGCAAGAACCTATGAAGATTCGATCGAGCTTGATATCAGTGATCGCCTGACCCGCATTCAGCCCCATGTATTCCAGTGCGCGCTCAATGGCTTCACGGCGCGTTTCATCTTGCTCCTTGGCCGGGTCAGGCACAGACGCGTCCACCGCCAACACCATCTCTGGCGAATTACCCCAACTAACCTGCGGCTTGATCGCACTGCCATCTATTTCGACAACCGTGTCAAAATGTGCGCCTTCGTCACTTACTAATTCACGCCATGCGTTGGTCGCTTGTTGCCAATGCTCTTTTGCTGGCGCCATTGGCCGACCCTTAAAATAATCGATAGTCTTTTCATCCGCCGCGATCAACCCCGATCGAGCGCCCGCTTCAATGGCCATGTTACAGACCGTCATGCGGCCTTCCATAGACAGGCTTGTGATACTTGAACCGGCAAACTCAATCGCGCAGCCTGTGCCACCTGCAGTGCCAATCTCTCCGATCACCGCAAGCACCAGGTCTTTGGCCGTAACGCCAGGCGCCAAGTCACCATCAACACGAACCAGCATATTCTTCATTTTCTTCTGAACCAGACACTGGGTCGCCAGTGCGTGTTCTACCTCAGAAGTACCTATGCCGTGAGCCAAAGCAGCAAAAGCGCCATGAGTAGAAGTATGCGAGTCGCCACACACAACCGTCATACCAGGCAAGGTAGCGCCCTGCTCAGGACCCACGACATGCACAATGCCTTGCCGCGGATCGTCCATCGCATAACCGGGGATATCGAAGGCCCGTACATTGTCATCCAGCGTTTTAACCTGCAATCGTGAGGTAGGATCAACAATGCCATCCATACCTTGCGCACGTTCAGCCGTATCGGTTGACACATTGTGGTCCGGCATCGACAGGTTGGCATCCAACCGCCAGGGCTGGCGCCCCGCCAGACGCAAACCTTCAAAGGCCTGTGGAGACGTCACTTCATGAATAAGATGCCGGTCTATATAAATCAACGCCGTACCATCATCACGTTGCTCTACTACGTGCGAATCCCACAATTTGTCGTATAAGGTCTTAGCCATGTCATCCACCTGCTCTCATTAACTGGAGTGAGTCTACTGCGCATTGATTAATAAAACAAATTCATATATTTTATAATTTGTATTACTTATTTCTATACTAATAACACCCTCACTAAACAAGGCTAAACCGTGGACACACAGAACCTGAAAGCGTTTATAAGCGTCTCAAGACACCTGTCTTTCTCGCAAGCCGCTGAGGACCTGCACCTCACCCAACCCGCCGTCAGCAAACGCATTTCCTTGATTGAGCAAGATCTCGGTTTAACCTTATTCGATAGAATTGGCCGCAAGGTCTCTCTCACCGAACATGGCGAGAGGCTAATTCCACTCGCCAAAGATATACTTCAGCGCATAGAGGCCACCCGCGAAGAATTACAGCAAACCAGCACCCGGGTTATGGGCCGATTATCATTATCAATCAGCCACCATATAGGCTTGCATCGCCTGCCACCCGTACTCAAGGCTTTTACCCAGGCGCACCCTGACGTAAGCCTTGATATTGAATTCACTGATTCCGAGCTAGCCTACGAAGCGGTACATCGCGGCGAAATAGAACTCGCGGTAATCACCCTAGCCCCGCAACAAGACCCACAAATTCATACCGGACTTATCTGGCCTGACCCCTTATGCGTTGCAGTAGCCCCCACTCACACGCTCGCAAAGAGCAAGCAAGTAGACCTCGCAACCCTAAGCAAACACCCAGCTATTTTGCCCAATCGCAGCACCTACACCGGCATGATCATAGAAAGCCTGTTCGCCCAACGTCAGCTAAAACTCAATATTGGCATGGCCACCAACTACATGGAAACGATCAAGAGCATGGCTGGAATTGGCCTTGGCTGGACGATTATTCCTGAGTCGATGCTGGATGCAGATCTTGTGAAACTTCCGCTGAGGGACGCATCGCTTCACCGAGACTTGGGGTTTATACATCATAAGAACCGACATTTATCGAATGCTGCTACAGCTTTTATAGAAACGCTTGCATCCTTTTCACAGGACTGAAAATAGGCACGCAGTTTCTTGCCATAACCCGGCATTGAGTGGAACAGTGCGCTCCGGGACACGACGGACCCAAAGCACTCGCTACGCTCGCGGGGCCAGCTTTAAACCCATCCATGGGGTCTTCCCTAAAGGACCTACTGTTGGTGTGTTCGGGGTCCCTCCCTCACACAGTCCCGGAGCGCACTGTTCCACTCAATACCTAAGTGCCAAAACTTAGCTCTTACTTCCAAAGCTATTGGCACCTTCCAAGCCGTTGAAGTCATAGCGTCTATTGCGAAGGTAAAAATCGCAGGCCGAGAGAACAAAAATGACTTTCGCAGAAAGGCATTTTTGAGAAAGAGGGTAGCCCGGAGGGCCCAAGATGCGCAGCAATAGATGCTATGACTTCAATGGCGGCTACAACGTCCAGTTTTCCCAGCCCCCAAGGAACCCAAAGCCCCCCAAGAACACCTAACTAATCGAAACCGCCCGAATCAATTCACCAACCTCAGACCGATCAATCCTAAGCGTCTCAAAATCAAACGCCTCACTATCACCAAGCTGCGACAACGCCACATTCTTGATACTAGAAAATATCGTCTCCAAACGACCAGGATGCTCTCTCTCCCACCCCTGACACCTCTCCTTAATAACCTGCCGCTGCAAATTATCCTGCGACCCACACAGATTGCACGGAATAATAGGAAACTCCAGATAATCAGAAAACGCCTGTAAATCCTTTTCCTTACAAAACGACATTGGTCGAATCACAACATTGCGTCGATCATCACTCAACAACTTAGGCGGCATCGCCTTCAGCTTGCCGCCATAAAACATATTCAAAAACAAAGTCTCGATAATGTCGTCGCGATGGTGCCCAAGCGCCAGCTTATTCGCGCCAATCTCTTCAGCAAACCCATACAAACTGCCACGTCGCAACCTGGAACACAGCCCACAGGTCGTCTTACCCTCCGGAATCACAGACTTGACAATACTGTAAGTATCCTTCTCAAGTATATGATATTCAATGTTTTTCTTATCCAAATACTCAGGGAGCACATGCTCAGGAAAGCCCGGCTGCTTCTGATCCATATTCACCGCAACCAGCTCAAAAGATACTGGCGCACTGATCTGCAAACTTTGCAGTATTTGCAGCATTGAGTATGAATCTTTGCCGCCAGACAAACAGACCATTATGCGATCGCCGTCTTCAATCATGTTGTACTGGACGATTGCCTGGCCAACCTGGCGTCGCAAGCGCTTCTGCAACTTATTAAATTCTGTGCGTGATTTTGGGTCTTGTTCGTCGGCCACTTCGAGCTCTTTCGGGTCAGTACTTAGCTTGGCCGCGATTCTATCGGATTTAGATGCCTGGTGGCTGGCTTTTCCTGAGCTCTGCGCATAAAATTTGCGGCGCTGCAGATCTCACAGTGAGACCTGACCCACGAAATCACATCAAGGAACAGTTTATGAAGACCCCAGCACGAGTTACCGTTACCGGCGCCGCCGGCCAAATCAGCTACGGGCTACTGTTCCGAATAGCCGCAGGTGATATGTTGGGTAAAGACCAACCGGTAATTCTTCAATTGTTGGAAATCACGCCGGCGCTTGATGCCTTGAAAGGCGTGATGATGGAACTGGACGACTGCGCCTTCCCTCTTCTGCACGGCATGATTGGCACAGACGACGCTGAGGAAGCATTCAAAGATACTGACTACGCATTGCTTGTTGGTGCACGTCCGCGCGGACCTGGCATGGAACGCAAGGATTTACTTGAAGCCAATGCCGCAATCTTCTCGGCTCAGGGCAAAGCTATCAACACGGTTGCTAGCCGCGACATTAAAGTACTGGTTGTAGGCAATCCTGCCAATACCAACGCGTTGATTGCTCAGCGCAACGCGCCAGACATCAACCCACGTCAGTTCACAGCAATGACTCGTCTTGATCATAATCGCGCCCTGACTCAACTGGCTCAGAAAACCGATACAACGATTCGCGACGTTCAACAAATGACTATTTGGGGCAACCATTCTTCCACCCAATACCCGGATTTGAACCACACAACAGTCAATGGCAAGAGCGCGATGGATCTAATTGATCAATCCTGGTACGAGGATGACTTTATTCCTACAGTGCAAAAGCGCGGTGCGGCAATCATTGATGCCCGTGGTGCTTCCAGTGCAGCATCAGCCGCCAACGCAGCAATTTGCCATGTTCGGGATTGGGCGCAAGGATCAGCTGACAATGACTGGGTTAGCATGGGCGTATACAGCGACGGCAGTTACGGTGTCACAGAAGGTTTGATTTATTCCTTCCCTGTAACGTGTAAGGACGGCGACTGGAGCATTGTTCAAGGTCTGGATATTAACGAGTTCAGCCAGGCTCGTATGGATGCCACGCAGCAAGAACTCACTGAAGAACGCGACGCCGTTCAGCATCTGCTGCCGTAACGCGTAGAGAGCTTGCCCAAGGCCGCCACCGACCATGTCTGCAACAGAAGTATTTTTACTGCTGGCGGTTATTGCCAGCTTGCTAACCTGGAACGTGTACCGGCCTAGCTTTGGCTCGATTGGCCCCGCAGCGGCCAGCTTCATCAGTGGTTGGTGGTACGGCGATTTAGCACCCTGGATCATCATCATTCAACTAGCGGGTACAGCCGTATTCGCCGGCACCGGTGCGATTACCGGAATTCAGGGTAGCGTCGGCTTGTTACTGGCAGTGGGCAGCTGGTTGGCCTTGGCACTGCGCTATGGGCGCGCGCTCGAATTTCGGCATCATTGCGAGGCATCGCTTGCTGAAACACTAGGCACCGATTACATCAATCATATCCCCGACCAGTATCGCTTGAACATTCCTGAGCATTTTTCGCTTCAACGATATCTGCGACCGTTCAAACCCCATCTGCCCAATGTAGAACGGATTTGCGATATCACAATTGCGCAGGAAGACGGCTGGAACGTAAACATTGATATCTACCGCCCCAAAGAAATGCCAAACAATGCACCCGTGTTGTACCAGATTCATGGTGGCGGCTGGATGGAAAATTTTGGCGACAAATCCACCCAGGCCTTACCATTAATGAACCATCTGGCCTCACAGGGCTGGGTGTGCGTTTCGATAGATTATCGCTTAAGCCCGACTCATGTCTGGCCAGCACATATCGTGGATTGCAAACGCGGCTTGGTGTGGATTAAAGAGAATATTGCAGAATATGGAGGCAACCCGGACTTCATCATAGCAACGGGTGGCTCAGCAGGCGGTCATCTTTGCTCTCTGCTCTCCCTAACCGCCAACGAACCCGATTTTCAGCCTGGTTTCGAAGACGCAGACACTAGTGTACGCGCCTGCATTCCCTTTTACGGTGTCTACGATTTTAGCGATGCCAACAAATTGCACATTAACGATGGTTTGATGCAAGGTCTTGAAAAAACAATCATCAAGAAACCGCTGAAGGGCAATGAAGCCATTTATCAACATGCATCACCTCTGCATAGAATCACGGCTGACGCACCGCCATTTTTTGTTATTCACGGTTCACTGGATTCCTTAACGTCGCTGCAGGAAGCAAGAAAGTTTGTTGAAGAGTTGAGACGCCAAAGCGAACATCATGTTGCCTTTCTCGAGTTGCCCGGTGCACAACATGCATTTGACCTGTTTGCCACACCTCGCGCCGACTGGGCAATGCGCACCGTGATGCTGTACGCCAACTATATATACGGCCAATATCAGAAATAAGATGTCACCGCCGGTAACGGCACCTCGATGCCTGCGAATTTGGGTAACAAGGCAGACCGCGAACAGTTCCCAAAAGTGCTTGTAAGCCATTGATTTAAATAGAATATGCGATTAAACACGTATTCTGGCACACATCATGCATCATCAGACTCATTGAATACCGATCGCTACTTGCACAGCGGCATACAAAGAGAAGAACAATGCATTCAAGTAAACGACCTCAGCAACAACTCGCACGCGCTTTACCGCTGCTTACCATCGTCTGTTTAGCCAGCTGCGCTATCGCAGGTCTAGCTGTCGGTGTTTATGATATTGCGTATACTTCGGTGCACTTTGAAATGCCTAGCAGCAGTGAGTTCGTACTAGGCCGATAATTGCCTCAATACTTGCGCAGGTGGTGCCTTCAAACTGCTTGCGCTGATCAATGACCCGAGTAACACCACGCTCACGGCACCCAAGCCTGGGCCCAAAAAGAACACCCACCAATGCAGCTCGTAGCTCAATTCCAGCAAGCGCGTTTGTATCAAGCCAATAATTAATTCCGCGCCGATTGCTGCTAAGCTGCCCGCCAGCGCACCTAACAACAGAAACTCATAAAACATGGTTTTGCGAAGCAGGCTCATGCGTGCGCCCAGGGTTTTCAAGATTGCACTCTCATGAATCCGCTCATCCATGCTGGTTTGAATACTGGCAAACAGCACAATCACCGCGGCCAGCAGAATCAAACCTAACACCAGCTCTACTGCAGAACTGACCTGATCAATGATGCGAGTGACCTGCTCTATCATGCGGTCCATTTCTATGATACTGACAGTCGGAACTGTTCTTATCAGTGAGTTGAGAAATTCCTTGTTTCCTTCTGGCAGATGGAAACTGGTCATGTAAATCGCATCGAAGTTTTTCAATGAGCCTGGCGACGCAATGGCGAAGAAGTTAGGGCGCATGCGTTCCCAATCCAATTGTCGAAGACTACTGACTTCAAGATCCACACTAATATCGACCATGGTGAACGTTACGGTGTCACCCACTTCTATGCCGTAACGCTCTGCAAACTCTTGCTCAAGCGATAACAGCCCCGGCTGCTCTGGGCCCCACCATTGACCTGAAACAATGTCATTGTCTTCCGGCAAGTCAGCGGCCCAGGTTAACTGCACCTGGCGTGTACTGTTGCGCGCAGGGTCTTCCGATTGATCAGATTGAGAATCAGTGTCTACCTCAGATTTACGCCTTACAGGTAGCACGCCGTTGTGCGCAGAAAAGCTAGCTCTTACCATCGGGTAAATACCTGCGTGCTCCAAGCCTGCACCATCCAACAATTCAGACAAAGGTTGCACATCGGCCGGCGCAATATTCAGCACGAAGTGATTCGGCGTATTCTCAGGAATTTGCATGCGCCATTCCTGTAATAAAGAATTACGCGCAAGCAACAAAACCAGTACCAGCAAAATCACCACGGTAAAAACAAAAACCTGTAAAGCGCTATGCCTGGCCCTGCGGCGAATACCGGCAACCGCCAGGCGCATAGGCTCGGCTGCCCGGCTTCCAGGTTTAGGTGCTGAGCGCAACAAAAGCCAAGTCAGGAACAACACCAGCGCCGCAATAGCACCCACGCCCAAGGTTAGAAAGAACGTGATCTGGAAACTGCCGGAATAGACGTAAATCAAAGCTAACAAGCCAGCTATGCCAAGCCAGAGCACTAAACGACTGTTAAAATCTGGCGTACCAAGGTCGCGCCGCAATACGCGCATTGGCGCTACTTTTTGCAAATGAAGTAGCGCCGGACAAGCGAAGGCGAAAAAACTGATGAAAGCAGTAAATGCGCCCAGACCAATCGCCCCCAGACCGGCAGGAGGCAAATCAACAAGCAACAAACTGCGTATGCTGTTAATGGCGAAACCATGCAGAACCCAACCCAAAGCACTGCCCAGCAACACGCCGCAAAGACACAACAGCAAGAGGTGACTCAAATACATCGTCAATACAGTTTTTGATGACGCACCAAGACTTTTGAGAATCCCCACGTAATCATAGTGCCGCTCTGTATAGCGTCGACTGGCGATTGCAATCGCGACACCAGCAAGAACCACCCCCATACTGCCGGCCAGTAACAGAAAACGCTCAGCGCGGTTAATCGAGCGAGCCAGTCGTGGCTGGCTGTCTCGCACCCCGAGAATACTCTGCTCGGCCTGCAAGCGCTCTTCCATTTCGTTCGCCCAGCTTTGCAGCTTGGGTTGCGAACCGGTGACCAACAAATTGTGTTGTACACGGCTACCAGGCTGGATCACGGCCGAACGCGGAATATCGGCCACATTCATCAATACTCTTGGGCCAAACGAAAACACACTAAAACCGGCATCCGGCTCGCGCACGACCAGGCCGGAAATTTGTAATTGAGCTTCCCCTATCGACAGCGTTTCGCCCACCGACAGCTTCAGTAATGGCAGTAGACGTGGTGCCACCCACACCTCACCAGGCGGCGGACCTTGCTTCACTTTTTGTATGCTGTCTGAGGTCCCACCTGGTTTAAATTCCAGCTCGCCAAGCAATGGATAGGCCTGATCCGCCGCCTTAACGGCAACGAGTTGTAGCTCGTCACCCGCAAACGCCATAGTGGGAAAATGCATGACGTGGGCATGTTCAAGACCTTCCTTACTGGCTATGTCAAACCACTCTTCAGGAATAGGTGTGTTACTTCTTAGCAAACGGTCAGCCGCGAGAAATTGACTGCTCTCGGCCAATATCGCTGTTTGAATACGGTCAACGAATAAAGCAATCGAGACAACGATAGTGACAGCAACAGTGAGCGCAGCCAGCAGCAAGCCCAACTCACCGCCTCGCCAGTCACGGGCCAACAGGCGCAAACCCAGCATGAAGCGGCCCATCAGGATTGGCTCTGGTCTGAGACCAGGGAACCGGCACTTAGCTCAATCACTCGTGCGCAGCGGTCGGCCAGACGTTGCTCATGGGTCACCAGCACCAAGGTTCTGCCCTGCTCTTGATTCAGCTCAAACAATAGGTCGATCACTTTGGCACCGGTACGAGTATCCAGATTTCCAGTGGGTTCGTCGGCAAATAGAATCGGCGCGTCAGAGGCAAAAGCTCTTGCAATCGCTACACGCTGCTGCTCTCCACCTGAGAGCTGCCTTGGATAATGTGTAACTCGGTCAGCCAAACCCACACGCTGCAAGTAATGCGCGGCCAATTCACTTGGCTTATCCAGATGTTTCAATTCTGCCGGCAACATCACGTTTTCCAATGCGGTCAGGCTTGGAAGCAGTTGGAACGATTGAAAGACAAATCCAACAGTGTCTGCACGCACAGCCGCTCGCTGGTCTTCGTCCAGCGTGGTGATTTCGGTGCCATTTAAATGAACTGTTCCAGAACTGGGAGTATCAAGCCCGGCCAGTAAACTGAGCAGAGTGGTCTTGCCTGAACCAGATGCCCCCACAATGGCCACCGATTCACCTTCGGCTATTTCAAAGCTAACGTCGCGTAAAATGTGTAAAACGCCTTCATGGCTAGGCACAGATTTTGTAAGATGTTGGGATGAAATCATATATGTCCGGAAATTCGATGCCGCTTCGCACCCTGAGGAGGCAGCGGCGCAGGTCCTTGTCTGTTACGGCAACGATCGCCATCGCGATCACTTTGCCATTGCTGATAGCCTCACATTATAGCTATGCAGCGGCCTGTGATGGCACGGTACTATTGCTAGGTGACAGCATAGGTGCTGGCTATGGCATTGCCGAAGACGACAGTTGGGCTGCAGGTCTGGCGGAGCATTTGGCAGGCAATGATGCAAATTTCGTTAATGCGAGTGTCAGCGGCGAAACAACGGCCGGCGGACTGAGGCGAGCACCCGAGCTGCTCAAACGCCATGAGCCGACGCTTTTGATCATTGAATTAGGTGGCAACGATGGCCTAAGAGGGTATCCGATTGCGCGAATGAAGCAAAACCTTGAGGCCATCGTGCAACTTGGGCTGGAAGCAGGCGCACAAATATACTTGCTTGGAATGCATATCCCACCCAACTATGGACCGAGGTACGGCCAGCTATTCCATCAAACCTATGCCGAATTAGCGCACCAATACGATCTGGCTTTGCTGCCTTTCCTGCTGGAAGGGATAGGTCGAAACAAAGACATGATGCAAGCTGACGGTATTCACCCAAATGAAGGCGCTCAATCGCTTATTTTGAATAATGTGCTGTCAGAATTGCCCGAAGGCTATTGTGCACCGCTACCGTCTGTTCAGGGCGGCCATTAGGCGTTGGCGGCCAAGCTTCGGACGTCAAAAGTTTGAAGCGAATTTTGCGCGTCTCAGTAAAGCAGCGCTTTCTTCAACTCGCTGCACGAACAGTTCGTCTACACGCACTGACCCGGCGTTATCAATACCGCAGCAGCGAACAGTCATGCGACTGATACGTCCATTCGCATTCACCTGTACTCGACCGCTCAACATGAGCTGCAGCCCATCTGGCGCACTGCATTCGTCTACAACCAGGCTGTGCTCGCCCTGCTGATCGGTGTATTCAAGCAGTATTCCGATAGCACCTGTTGTCGGGTATCGAAAACCCAGCCATGCAGCCACATTGTATTCTGAAAACCATGGCGCTAGACGTGGAGTGCTGGTCTCAAAAGTACTGGCTGGAACCTCGGCAAGCAGACAACTGCGGAGTAAGCTTGCGGGGATTTCATGACCACTACCCATAGACTATGCCTCAAATGAACCGGGGGCTCACCCAAGCCAACACTCGGGAGATGCCGCTTCAATATACACGCCGCCGCCGGCTTATCCAGCGCGCCTTCGCCGCTTTGTGCTGCGAGTCACGTACCATCCCCGACAGTTGCACAGTCCGCATAATTACCTTCTGTAGGCAGAACTTGCAGCATTGGTAAACAGCGTTAGCTGTGTCACACTATTGCTGTTTTTTTAACGTGAATATCGGTCGCGGAACACAAAAAAAGGATCAGCGGTAAAGCACAGGATGACTAATCAAGTGGATCAAGCAGCAAGCAAAAACGTATGCATTATTGGCTGCGGCTCATCGGGTTTGCCCGCTATTAAAGCGATGGTAGACAACAACATCAGCTTTGATTGTTTTGAGGCAGGCAATGACGTTGGCGGTAATTGGACAATCAATAACAGCAACGGTATGTCGGCCGCCTATGAATCGCTGCGTATAAACACCTCCAGGCAGATGATGGAATACGCAGACTTTCCAATGCCGGAAGACTTCCCTGACTACCCAGATCACCGCCTGATCGCGCGTTATTTCAATGACTACATTGACACCTTCAATTTGCGCGAGCATGTTCAATTTAATACGGTTGTGGAACATTGCGAACGCTCATCCACTGGCCTCTGGTCTGTGCAGCTCAGCAATGGCGATACGCGCACTTATAAAAATCTGGTCGTTGCCAATGGCCACCACTGGGACCCGCAGTGGCCGCAACCACCATTGCCCGGCGAATTCAACGGCCTGGTAATGCACTCGCATTCCTATATCAATCCCTATGACCCCGTAGACCTTACGGGCAAGAACGTCGTTATTCTGGGTATGGGCAATTCCGCAATGGACATTGCTTGCGAGCTCAGCCAGCCAAGCCTTGAAAACACGGTGTACATGGGCATTAGAACCACCGCGTGGGTGCTGCCCCGATACTTGTTTGGCAAACCTCTCGACCAACAAGCACAGCTGTCAGTGCCCTGGCGGATAATGACCCGTATTACTGAAACCTTAATGCGACTTACCCATGGCAGCCCACAATCACACGGACTTGCCAAACCAAAACACCGCGCCCTGCAAACCCACCCTACCATCAGTCAGTACATATACGACAAGATTGATAGCGGAGAAGTTATCGCAAAACCCGCCATCAGCGAATTGAAGGGAAACCGGGTTCGATTCACTGATGGCAGTGAAGTAGAAGCCGATGTCGTGGTTTATGCGACCGGCTATAAGGTGAATTTCCCGTTCTTTGACCCACGCTTCATTTCGGCGCCTAACAATGACTTGCCACTATGGCAACGATTGGTAAAGCCGGGCATAGACAACCTGTTTTTCATCGGTTTGATGCAACCACTGGGCGCGGTAATGCCGCTGGCTGAGCAACAATCCAAGCTGGTCGCAGACGTGATCAGCGGGGATTTGCGGCTGCCACCGCTGGAAGAGATGCTTAACGACATGGAGCGCGAACGCGTGGCGATGCACACGCGTTATCTGGACTCAAGCCGGCATACAATGCAGGTTGACGCGCCGGCTTATCGAAAGCTACTGGTCAAGATACGACTCTTGGCTAAGAAGCGTGCCGCCACAGTAGCGCCAGTATTGAACAGCGTTGGCCCAGCTGCGAAAAGCAAAACTCGCGCTCAGACGCATAGTTCAAAAATTGATAGTTCAGAAGAGGATGGTTCAGAATCGGCTGGCATCAAGAAGCAGCACGCCAATGCCGCTTCAGAGAAAGCGTTGGAGGGAACTTAAACGCCTTCAACACCCTCAAGTTTGAAGCGCTTATCCCAGCTCTTGAATTTCTGGCGACAATATTCATCCAAACTGGCGTGGCTATTGAACTCAAGCACTGAGTCATCTTCTTCTCGAACAAACTCGCAATCGTCATTGGAATGCTCGCGGCATACGATCGGTCGCGTGTCATAAATTCCACAGCCACCGCCGGGCAGCAGATGCTCGCAGCTGTTCATCGTTTGTATACCCCAACCATCAACATCACGATAAACACGTACACCGCGGTGACTCACCATCCATAACAAATTATCGTATTCGCGCATACTTCGGGGCGAATCGATTGGAACCGTGATGTAACGACAGCACAATGACTTACTGCATTGGCCGCAGGTATTGTCAGATTCAAAATCGGCTACAGGCAGCACTTCAATCACATTGGATAGCTCGGTCATAGGGTTTTATCTGTCACTCATTTACCAGTAAACACAGGGGCTCGCTTCTCTTTCGCAGCCAGCAAACCTTCCTGTAAATCGTTTGAATCACCACACAAGGTGGCCAGCGCGTCCGCTCGATCTTGATCCAACGCGCCGATCGCAGCTTGCACGCTGATTTCTTTCATTGCTCGCAGCGCCAATGGCGCCAAACGAGAAAGACCTTCCGCATACTGCTTCGCTTCTTCCAGCACGGATTGGTCGGCAGCCACGTGTGTAAGAAAGCCCATTTGCAGCAACTGCTCTGTATTAAACTCTTCAGCTGCCAGCAGAAACTTTTGTGCATTGCCCAAGCCCAGCGTGGTCACAAGACGAGCAATGCCGCTTGGCGGATAACACAAGCCAAATTTCGCAGCGGGTACAAAAGCGCGCAGCCCATCTCCACCAAACCGAAAGTCACAACTTAATACGACTTCGCAACCACCACCATACACGCTGCCGTTGAGCGCACACACTGTGGGTACGGTGAGCGTTCGAAGGCGGGTTGTCATATTCGCAAACGCCTCCGGACTAATTTCACCGGAAGACAACTGGTCCAGCGCCGCTCCCGCACAAAAAGTACGTTCGCCGGCTCCAGTTAGTAAAAGAACTCGCAATTGTGGATCCGATTCAATCGTTTCAAAAATGTCGTTCAGTAACTCTATCTCTGCGGCGCCCAGAGAGTTGTGGCGCTGCGGCTGGTTCAGGGTTACACAGGCAACAGGGCCTACAGTTTCAAAAAGAACAGTGAGAACATCATTTTTCATGCGGCGCATTCTACAGCCCAGATGCTGAGCTGTTAAGAACTGAGTGAGTTTGTGTACGCTGCCGTCGCATTTGTCGGCTGTAATGTAAGTTAGCCGCCATCTCCGGTAGAATCGCCTACTGTTTTTATTCCGCAATCACTATCTTATCTGGAGAACCCTATGAGTGAAGCATGGATTATTGATGCCTGTCGCACACCGCGCGGTATTGGCAAAATTGGTAAGGGCGCTCTAGCCGAAATACACCCACAACAACTGGGTGCCACAGTTCTCAAAGCGATTGCTGAACGAAACGACCTAAACACCGCCGACGTGGAAGACATTATCTGGGGCACCAGCACCCAGCGCGGCCAGCAAGGTGGCGACCTGGGTCGCATGGCGGCACTTGATGCGGGATACGACATTCGATCCAGCGCTGTAACTCTTGATCGCTTCTGCGGCTCTGGCATTACCACTGTCAACCTGGCAGCTGCATCTATCATGTCTTGCATGGAAGATCTGGTTGTAGCTGGCGGTACCGAGATGATGTCGATGTACGGCAAAATGGCGGAATCCCAGTCACCTTTTATGGACAATGGCAATGAGCGTTTACGTGCCAAGCATCCACAATCCAATCAAGGCGTTTGCGCCGATGCGATTGCTACTATGGAAGGCATTAGCCGTGAAGACGTAGACGCTCTTGCCTTGGTCAGCCAGCAACGCGCGGCAAATGCGATTGAAAACGGTTACTTTGATAAAAGCCTGGTGCCTGTCTATCACGAAGATGGCAGCTTGGCATTGGACAAAGAAGAATTCCCACGGCCCGGCACCAGCTTGGAAGGATTGTCGCAGCTGAAAGCGTCGTTCGAGGCAATGGCCGACTACCCGCTTGATGAGCAAGGCACAACTTACCGCGGCCTGATCCTGCAGAAATACCCCGACCTGGATATCCAGTTCATGCACCACGCCGGAAATTCTTCAGGTGTTGTAGACGGCGCAGCGGCCTTGTTGCTGGCCTCTCCTAAGTACGCAGAAGCTCACGGCATGAAACCCAGAGCTCGCATTGTTGCAACCGCCAACATTGGCGACTGCCCGACATTAATGCTTAACGCACCGGTTCCAGCGGCTCAAAAGGTATTGGATAAAGCGGGCCTAAGCATTGACGACATCGATCTGTTTGAGATCAACGAAGCCTTCTCGGTAGTGGCAGAAAAGTTCATCCGTGATCTGAACCTGGACAGAGATAAAGTGAACGTGAATGGCGGATCGATGGCTCTTGGGCACCCGATTGGTGCGACCGGATCAATATTGATCGGCACCGTGCTTGACGAATTGGAACGTCGCGATCTTCAGCGTGGTCTGGTTACAATGTGTGCTGCGGGCGGTATGGCCCCTGCCATCATCATAGAACGCGTCTAAACGGGTAAACCGGCTTCGGTTTACTGTCATTGCAGCTGGCCAGCGCCATCACGGGCTGGTCAGCTTGTTCTACCACAACTTCAAGTTTTGAACCGCTGCTTTCAAACGAGACCAGCGTCTGAGCGCCCTGCTCACTCACCTTTTCCAGCCGCAACCCTTGTTGCTCAGCAAATACCTCCGCGGCCTGCACAGGCTTTGGGTACCACGCCTGACCACGCAAATAGGGAAAATCCAGTCTGAGCGTTTCTGTATTAGACACAAAACTATCGATATCCTCGGCGGCTACCCGCCCATACATAGCGCCCTGTGGCAAACAAAGCACATTTGGCGCAAACCGATGTCCGCCAAGATGGCTCACCTGCCACACACGCTCACCAAGTCGCTCTCGCAGCGCGCTGTACACAGGTCGCCCAAAACGCGCACAGCACACATCTCTCTGGCCATTCATGCAAACAAAATACTGCGGTTGGTCGACTAAAGTTGCGTATTGTTGCGGCGCAGCAAGGACGGTCTGCAAATCCAGATCGTGCAAGAAGTCATAACCCTGACCTTCTAATTGCCAGGTTGCAGACTGGGTAGCAACAAAACACTTTGTGCTGGTTCGATCGTATTCAGGTTGGCGAATAAACTGCGTTCTGACCCGCAAGCCAACCCCCGACAACCGTTCTATCTGTTGCTCTAGCCAGTTTGAGGTCGCTGCTGAAAGCGAGTTATCTTCCAGAACCTTCGCAGTCCAGGTCGGCACATACTCAAGCATCAGCCAAACATCCACGTGATCGGAGGTGCCAGCCATCGGTAAGTCCGGGCTTTGCAAACTGCAGTAGCTGGTTTCTTTTCTGCTCATAATTCTTAATTTTCAATGACTTATAGAACTTACCAAGAATCAGTCTATATACGATTTTGAATCTCAGTTTATTTCGAATGAAAGTGTAACCTGAACCGTTATGCATCTTTCCGGTAATTTAGTAGAATTCGCGCCCGCAAAACTTCTTTTCTCTGTTAATCACACAAGGCAAAAATCCATGAGCGACTCCGTACTGGTTGATATCACCAACGGCATTATGACCATCACCATGAACCGTCCAGAAGCACGAAACGCAATCAACGGCGATACTGCCCGCGGCATTGCAGCGGCTCTCGATCAGTTAGACCAGGACGACAGCGTTCGTGTCGGCATTCTTACCGGCGCTGGCGGTACTTTTTGCTCCGGAATGGACCTGAAGGGCTTTCTTACCGGAGATCTGCCATCAGTGGAAGGTAAAGGCTTTGGTGGTCTTACCGAAGCACTGCCGAAGAAGCCATTGATTGGCGCCATCGAAGGCTACGCACTGGCTGGTGGCTGTGAAATGGCGCTGAGCTGCGACATGTTGGTTGCCGCTGAAACCTCAAAATTCGGTATCCCCGAAGTGAAGCGTGGTCTGGTGGCTGCGGCCGGCGGTTTGGTTCGCTTACCACGACAAATACCTCAAAAAATTGCAATGGAACTGGCGCTGACGGGTGACTTCATGAGCGCGCAACGCGCAGCCGACCTTGGCCTGGTCAATCGTGTTGTAGCTGAAGGTACCGCCCTGGATGCAGCCAAAGAACTGGCCGCCACTATCAACGCGAATGGCCCGCTGGCTGTAGCCATGAGCAAGCAGGTTGTTCTGCAATCCGCTGATTGGTCAAGCAGCGAAATGTTCGCCAAGCAAAATGACATTGCGATGCCCGTATTCAGCAGCGAAGACGCTATTGAAGGTGCTGCCGCATTTGCCGAAAAACGCGCTCCGAACTGGAAAGGCAAATAAGCTTTTCACACTTTCAACATTGCATTAATCAAACAACTTTTTAGGAAACACTATGGATATTTCAGGAAAATCAGCAATTGTCACTGGCGGTGCGTCCGGTCTTGGTCGCGCGACTGTAATGCTGCTCGCCAGCAAAGGCGCCAACGTTGCCATCTTTGACATGAACGACGAGAAAGGCAACGCACTGGCCGCAGAGCTTGGTGACAATGTGCGCTTCTATAACGTAAACGTGAGCAGCGAAGAGTCTGTACAGGCTGCTATGAGCGGTGTAATGGAAGCCTTCGGTGAATTGCACATCTGCTGTAACTTTGCAGGTATCGGCAACGCTGCGCGCACCTACGGTAAGAAAGGCGCGTTCCCGCTAGATGAGTTCAATAAAGTACTGCAAGTAAACCTGGTCGGTACGTTTAACGTAACCCGCCTAGCCGCAGAGCAAATGTCTAAAACCGATCCTTACAATGAAGACGGCGCCCGCGGCGTGATCATCAACACCGCATCGGTTGCTGCCTACGAAGGCCAGATAGGCCAGGCTGCATACAGTGCCTCCAAAGGCGGTGTGGTCGGTATGACTCTCCCAATTGCTCGCGACCTGGCGGTACTTGGCATTCGTTGCAACACCATCGTTCCCGGTTTGATCGCCACCCCATTGATGATGGGCGGATTCGAAGAAATGACGCCCGAGATTGCCGAGTTTCTGAAACCACTGGCTTCTCAGGTACTGTTCCCACAACGCCTGGGGCGCTCTGATGAAATTGCGCATCTGGCCGGATCAATCATCGAAAATGATTACATCAACGGTGAATGCATCCGCATGGACGGCGGCATCAGAATGCAGCCTAAGTGATATAGGCTTCACCGCTCGGGGCTGAGTAACTCAGCCCCAAACTATTCCATATCTGCCCACTGTTTCTCACACAAAAATACCTCCAGAGATCCCACTATGACAATGCAACAAACCCCGCTTCTGATGTCTCGCATACTTGGCCGCGGAGCGAAGCTGGACCCAAATGTGGAAGTCGTTACCTTGCAAAGCGAAGGTAGCCATCGCACCACTCTGGGTAAAACCTGGGAGAGGGCCAATCAACTGGCACATGCGCTGCACGCACATGGAATTCAGGTAGGCGATCGCGTTGGCAGCTTTATGTGGAATAACTACCGGCACCTGGAGCTGTATCAGGCCGTTCCAAGCATGGGCGCCGTGCTGCATACCTTGAATATCCGGCTTGGGCCAGCCGATCTTGAATACATTATCAATCACGCTCATGACCGCGTGATATTCGCCGACGAAGACCTTCTACCTCTGCTAGAGCCAGTGCTGGATAAATTGCCCTGCCTTGAGTTGCTGGTGATTTGCCGTAATGGCGATGGCGGTGAAACCTCCTTCGCCAACACAATTGATTACGAAGAACTTATCGACGGCCATGAAACGCATTACGACTGGCCAATTATCGACGAAAACTCGCCCATGGGTCTGTGCTACACCAGTGGCACCACAGGCAAGCCGAAAGGCGCCATGTACACAAACCGTTCTACCTATCTGCACACCATTACAGAATGCATGACTGACGCCATCGGCCTCAGCGCTCTGGATTCTGTATTGGGCATTGTGCCCATGTTCCATGCCATGGGTTGGGGGCTGCCGTTTGCCGCCTCAATGCTTGGCTGTAAACAAATCATGCCTCATCGCTTCATGACACCAGAAGCTCTGCTGGGAGCACTAAGCGATGAAGAAGTCACCATTTCCGCAGGCGTGCCGACGATATGGCAAGGTGTTCGAGCCATTCTCGAAAAATCGCCGGATGAATTCGACCTCAGCAAGCTCACCCGCCTGACCTGCGGCGGCTCAGCACCGCCCGTTTCATTGATGCGTTGGCTCTGGGACACGCACAACATCGAAATGGTGCAAGGCTGGGGCATGACAGAAACCAACCCCTTGGCCGTACTTTCCAAGAAAGTAGCGAAGCGCTCCCATCTCAATCTCAGCGAAGACGAGCAATTCGAAAACGTAGCCAAAGCCGGCCTGTTAATGCCCGGCCTGGAACTGGAAATCTTCGACGACGAATGGAACCCATTGCCGCACGACGGTGAATCTGTGGGCGAACTACTAATACGCGGCCCCTGGATTGTTTCCGAATACTACAAGGACCCGCAACCCGACAAGTTTCATGGCGATTGGTTAATTACCGGCGACGTAGCGAAAATTGATCCGGAGCAATACCTGATCATTTCAGATCGGTCGAAAGATCTAATCAAAACCGGCGGTGAGTGGATCTCTTCAGTAGATCTTGAAAACCACATAGTTGCCATGCCAGAGATCGCACAAGCCGCTGTTGTAGCCCAACCCCACCCGAAGTGGGACGAACGCCCGGTTGCCATGGTTATTCTGTCAGAAGGTGCGACGTTGGATGTTGACGCGATACTGGCGCACTGCGCTTCAAACTTCGCAAAGTGGCAGCTACCGGATGATGTTATTGCGGTTGATGCGATACCTCTAACTTCAACCGGAAAGATTGATAAGAAAACAATTCGTGCCGGCTTGGAAGCTGACGGTTACAAATTGCCGGACCTAAGATAATGTCTTCGTTTAGCACATAGGTGCTAGGCGCTAATCTACCTGCCGAAACCGTGAGAGAGAGGGACCTCGAACACGCCAACTGTAGGTCCTTTAGGGAAGCC
>JBGCDE010000274.1:0-5979 GCA_045105115.1 Pseudomonadales bacterium
GAGAGCACGGCAAACGCATGAGGTGTTTGAGCAGCGGGCGTTGGAGTCCTATATTGATGGCTACTACCAGCAGCAAATGAATACCGAGCATGGCCTTCATATTCCTACTTCTCGCCATGCCTTACTGGCTGCGTGCAAGCGAACTGAAAAAGCCTGGGAATCTACCAACCACAGCGGCGTATTTACCGATACGTTTCTGCAGGTGCTGGGTAAGTCGGGCAACCATGTTTCCTATGCCGACTTATTCGTTCGTTGCCGCCTGGCCGTGCGCAAGCAGGTGGAAAACCAAAACCCCCAGTTTGAGAGTTTTGCCTACTTCAATGCACATGATGGTTTTCTGGGAAGTGATGTTGAGAAAAAATCGCCACGGCATTCCGTGTACTTTACCGAAGGGAACTGGAAAATCGACTGCGGTGCTATTCACGGTTTACCCACCGATCTCAACCGCAACACCACCGTTGCCTTGTATGAAGACAAGCCTGAATTAAACCCGGTAGGCCACGCGCAAACCAGCCGTATCGGTGCCCAAAAAAGCGACCTGAGCATTGACGGTGAACTTGACATCGAATCCACATACCGCGCCGAAATCACCAGCTTGCCCGTGATGCCAACGCCTGTTTACGTGGAAGGACCAGCTTCTGCGGTGTCTGTGTTGAGTGACGCGCTGGATGAGTCAGTAAACGCAAGCTTTGTTGATGAAAAAACCATAGCCAAATACATCATTGATGCGAAAGATGATCAATTCGTGCTGTATAACGCCGCTGATAACAGCTTGATACGAGGGTTCACGGGCATCAACAGCAACGCGGCCACGTCAATACTGTCAACGCTCAGGCAGGTATTAACCTGGGAGCGCAGTTGGACGCTCAGTAACGCACAGGCATCCGTCGAGTTGGCGGAACTGGAATTCTGGATGGTGGAAGATTTGCCTTCCGGTGAGCAGCATGTTCATAAAGTAAAAGACCTTAGTCTCGATTATGCTGACAGGCCTGTACCCCTGGAATTTTTCTGCAACAACCCAACTGACCGGACCCTGCACATAACACCTATTTACTACGGTTCAGATTATCTGGTGCACGTTATTGAAGGTAAAGAGATAGCGCCGAATACAGAGTCTATGGTGTTGTTCAACAATCGGGTTGAAATGGACGACGAGACCATGGAAACCATTGACCGCGTCAAAATGTTGGTCACCACCGAGAACGTAGACGACTTTCTGTTGCAGATGGAAGCAATCGACATAGGCAAAATTGGCGCGCTGCGCGGTGCGTCGCGCGGTTTTACGTTTAGTGATGAAGGTACACCATCACTCGATGAAAAAAATAACTGGCTTACCCACGACATTGTAATTACCACGCATAAACAGATAAACAAAGTGAGCACAGAAGACCAGCGCATTGCCAGCCAGGCAATTACCCTGAAAGGGCATTCGTCCATGCGCGCCAACGTAAGCTTGGGCTCGTCTACACCGCAAGGTCGTGGTGCTGGCATGGATATTAATCATTATCTGCGTTCATTAGTGCCCGCAGGCCACGAAGACGTGTTATTTGAAGCCATTAATTTGTCATCCACACGGGGTGAGGCGCAGAACGTTCTCGAGTTCAGCAATATAGAAAATGCAGAAAGCCTTCAAGAAACTCCGCTGCAGCTGGAAGTTGATTTAGCACTGCGTGATGATGAATTCGTTTTGCCACTCGTGTTTGATGGCCAGCACATAATGCTTGGTGGTGAGGTAAGCAAGGCAAATTCTGGCATAACAACAATCAACATTCGTGAGTTTCCAACGCTTCCAGACAATAGAAGAGGTTTGGGCGGCTCCTTAAAGCTGTATTTCTTCAAAACGTATCTGAACATGAAGAAGCTTAACAAGCTTCGTTGGGTGGACTACAAAAACGACGGCTCGCTTACGCAGCGCCGTGACGGAATTGCAGAAAAAGTGGCCGCCGCTAAAAAGGTCGTTGTATTGATTCATGGCATCACCGGTGACACAAAAGGCAGTTCTGCTGCCCTCAGACCAGCATCTGATGGCAATGCCGCACTCGGTAACAATTTTGACCTGGTACTCAGTTACGATTATGAAAACCTGGCAACACCTATTGAACAAACCGCGCTGGACTTGTCGCAGCAGCTTGCGGCGGCAGGGTTTCATGCAGGCGACGACAAGCACCTGACCTTGCTGGTGCACTCAATGGGAGGCCTGGTGTCCAGATGGTTTATTGAAAAACTGGATGGTCATTCGTTTGTAGACCACCTGGTGATGTGCGGAACACCCAACAATGGATCTCCGTTTGGGAAGATAGGTACTGCAAGAACAATATTGGGTGGGCTTTCGACCCTGGCGTTGAATACGTTTCCAATAGCAACACCTTACTGCGCTATTCCCTTAATGCTGATGGAGCGCTCCAAGAAGTTAACACCGTGTTTGGAACAGATGAATCCAGCTTCAGATTTTATGCAGCAGCTGAATGCACAGGGCTCAGACCCAGGTGTGCGTTACACAATACTGGCGGGCAATATCGCCGCGTTCGATGAGTCGAGTGATCAATTCTTGAAAGAGTTGATCAGTAAAGTAGGCAAGGGCTCTGTGCTTGAGGCCTTATTCGACACCACCGAGCACGATATTGCCGTGAGTCAATTGAGTATTCGTGGTGTGCCTGAACATCGCCGGCCGGCACCCAACAAAATCAATGTTGGTTGCCATCATCTTAACTACTTTAATTCAGAGAGTGGTCTGGCTGCTTTGTTGAACATAGAGTGGTGAGCCCATACCCACGGCAGGCTCACTGACCAGAACAATATTAATCAGCGCCTGTTTCGTATTTTTTTGCCAGCCTATCGGCTACGCCAGCGCGCTGTGAGTCACCGAGATAGCTAAACAGCACAGCAAGGTTTTGCAGCACATGGGTATTGCGTGGGTCACGCTGTGATGCTTCCGCCAGTTT
The DNA here is from genome assembly GCA_045105115.1 of Pseudomonadales bacterium. Taxonomy (GTDB): domain Bacteria; phylum Pseudomonadota; class Gammaproteobacteria; order Pseudomonadales; family JAUIET01; genus JAUIET01. The sequence continues at coordinate 2,943 of JBGCDE010000274.1, forward strand.
ATAAACCAGAGGCTTTAATTGTGCCCTGAATTCCTCAGCTGACAGCGCCGGTTGCCGATTATTAAGCTGTGTTGCGGCAACCATCAGTTGCAAATTCGCCAGGGCCGCGCCACCGGGTAAAAGGTCGCCGGTAGTCAGCGAACTGCTTCCCGCACTTTTGCATTGCGGTTGGCCCAGTTCTTCAAGCCAGCAGGCTGCTTGCGCTCTGGCGCGTTCAATTGAGGCGGGTGTACTCTTCTTGAGATTGTCCAGAATTCTCAGCTGCGCGGCTACGGCAGCCGCTTCCACGCCGTAAAGAGAACCAAACTGAGGAATTCGGCCGCCGGCAAGGTATTGCAGAACCTCGCCAGTAAAGTTTGCCGCCGCCAAAAATTTTCCGCAGGCCTCGCTGCACAAACGCCGTGGAACCCAGCCGATGGAGCGGCCCCCGGAAAGCTGTACCCAGGATTTTTCCTTTTTAGCAACGTAATACAAATTGTCGGAGTTGAGTGTGTGTTTGGGCTTGAGCTTCTCATCCGGGCGCTCGCGCAAACGGTTCATGTTTTTCACCGCTTGACGCAACTGTTTGATGTCGGATGACGTGAATTCACCTTGATACACTTGCATTCGGTCCGGGCTCACCCGGGCACGAAGTTCCTTGTCACCTAACTCGCCGTTAAGATTAACACTGGCCGTAAAATGTGTATTGGCTGTTCTATTGTTGGGAACCTGAATATAGCTTTCGATAGATACCCCGGCCGCTGTCGCGCGAATAATCCCCCACAACGCAAGCACCACTTGTTGGCACGAAGACACTTGCTCAACCTTGTCGTAATAACTTAGCTGAGGTTGTGCAGTGTCTTCTGGTAAATCTGTTGGCGACGCTTGCACTTGGGCCGGCAGATTCGTGCGTTGCGAATCAGGCGCGAGCGAATCCGTAAAATTAATCACGCCAATTCTACTGGCGCTGGCAGTGATCAATATTTCCCGGGCAAACAACTCGGCTGCGTATTCGCCAAGCCCGGTGTTGTCCTGATCTTCAAACGCAAACACACCGATACGCCGTTCAGCACCTGGCAACAGCATTTGCCTGGACTCTCCGTCTTTGCAGTTCACCAGTATTTCTTCACTGCTGCCTGATTTACGCGATGCCTGCGCATTGAAGGCGATGAGGAAAACCAGGGCAAGTACGGTAGAGCAAAGACGAGCGCATCTCATTGTTCGTTCTCCGTATCTTGATTCGACGGCATCATTGCCGCGTGATCGTTACTTTTTTCGCAATAATCCAGCTGCTGTTCGATATCGTCACTATTTGTTGCGGAAAACTCAAGTGCCACCTGAGCCGCCGTAATACAGCTACTGTACTTTTTATCATCCGCGTAGCTTCTTGCCAGTGCCAGTAACACGTTTCGCTGTGTTGCGTTATCCAGCTTTGCAAATTTTGGGTCGGTTAGGTCCTTGCTCTGCCCCGAATTTATATCGCCGTTGAACAGATCGTGCTTGTCACCAAGAAACGTTGTTACGGTATAGTTTGACTGACCGCCCGACACCTCACCATGCAAGAAAACGTCTGTACCCAGTGTTTTGGCAAAGCCACTGGTGTAGCTTGGGCTTTCCGGCTGTGCTTCGGTGCAGGTGGTAAATGCAGGCTTATGATTTGGGTTCAGGTGTTTTTCGCCCAGTTTGATCAAAATACTCCGCTCCAGATTTTTCTTGAACGTATTGCGAATAGTCGTGCCGTCGCGCGCGTCAGAGAAGTTGCCAACTGTGACCACTCTGCCCATCTTGCCGCTACACTGTTCCAGGTTTTCCGGAACAGCCAGAATTTCAAATGGATAGGCATTGGCGTTACTGCCAGGTAACGGTATCGACTCTTTATTGCTTTTGTATCCGTCGGCAACATAACGCACAGCCACTTTCTCTATGCCAGCTAACGCAGACTCTGGAATTTGAAGTGCGAATACACCCTGGCTGTCTGTTGTAGTGGTAATCGACTGACCATCCAGATTTTCTACAGTAACCTCGGCATTAGACACAACGCTATTGATGGTTTGGTCGATTATTTTGCCCTCGATAGCCGTATAGGAAGGTCTTATGTTCATTGCAACGATAATGCCCGCGATCAGTACAAATGCGGCACAGCCAATAAGAACGTTTCTTTTATTGGCCGCTGTGTTTTTACTCTCTGTGTTGTTAGCGGGAAACAGGTCTATGTTGTTGATGCTCATAAAGACAACCGGGGTTGCCCATTCCAGCGCATTACGTTGTGCCGTACGAATAGCTGTTCGTGCTTCAGAAACGGCGCCCTCAAGTCGCAAGCCTTTACTCAGCCCGTCGTACAAGCGGTCGGCAAAGAGAATTGCAGCGCTGTCTGACACAGGAAACTGCATGGCGATCACGGCCGGTACGCCATTAAGCACCAGTGCGGCTGCCACACCGGCATAGGGGTCTTTACCGGGTATATTATTCAGCTTCGCGGTATTGCAGGCATTTAGAAAAACCAGCCGTACTGATTTTGCATTGTGCAACAACACGCCAAGCGTTTTACCGTCAACCGGGTCTTGCTCGCCGTTTTCAGTTTCCATTAACAGCACGCCCACACCGTTTTGCTCATCAAAGTCGCCATGACCCATGAAGTGCACTACGTGGTATTCCTGTTCCAGCAATTCCTTGCCAAGCGCGTCTACGGTGGCTTGCGCCAAAAAGTGCACATCCACCTTGTCGCGCTGGGCCCAATGTTCACGAATAGAGGCTTTTTCCTGCTCAAGGTCCAGCGGCTCAACGCCGATGGGGTTGGAAACAATCACCAACACCCGTAAAGGCCCCGTAATAGGCTTGAAGTTTCCTGGCACCGGACTGTCGAGACAGCGCACTATCGGAGTGTCTCCCGACAGCGTCAGCGCTTGCCCCCCCATATCCTTGTGAGACAGTAGCTCCCAAGGCAGCGCACTAAGCGCGGCAATATCCGCGTCATCAGGGTCGAGGTGAATTTTTATTCGCAACCCCACATTGCGACCGCGCGCGCTGCCCAATGCCTGGTCAAACTTTGAGGCAACAG
>JBGCDE010000275.1:0-11578 GCA_045105115.1 Pseudomonadales bacterium
CCTGTTGGGTCAGTTTGCTGAGCGCAAGGGCTCAGCACTCCCACATTGCTGGGTGTGCCGCATGGGTCATTCAAAAAGGCCTGATCTTCTGCACCGCTCTTATGCAGTTCCAGCAGTGAGGGTGCCCGGAAGCCCTCAGCGTAGCTCATTCGGAACAACAAATCGGGCACCGGTCTGAACTTTAAGGCCGCTCTTGGATTGAAACTGTCACCGAAATCACTGTAATGCGAATACCGACTGGCCAGCTCCAGACTTAGTTTCTCACGGCCGTGCTCTGTTCTCAGCAGGGGAACCAAGGTCTCTACGTACACCTCTCGTACGCTGCGGTTACCAGCAAATGCTGCCAGATTGGCTCCACCGAGAGTAATCAAATCAGGATCTTGCGGGCCTATTGCGGTACTTTCGCGCCGATACTCCAGGCCAGCGGCTACATTTAACTTGCCCGCGCGCAGCTTCGCGGCTGTGAATGCAACGTTTGCGCTGCCGCCGTACAGTTTGAAAAATCCGTTTGTGATGGCCTCGCTTAAAATGAACTGTTGTTGACCTTGTGGCAGTAAACCGCTGGCACTGAATAAATCAACCGGTTCGCAGCCATCGATCGCAAGGCCTGCGCACTCACCCGGGCCGCCCAGAGCGCGTTGCAGACGCTCGGCGTCTAATAGATTGCTAATGGATTGGCGCGCGTCGGTTTTGCTCCAATGCCAATTGATGTCCCAATGCACGGTATCTTCGCGGCCTTGAATACCAAAGGCCGCTCTGTGTGCATCCGCTTTATTTGTTTGCGCTCGAGGGCCAAGCTCTAGTAGACGTTTTCGTACATCGGCAATTTCTTCACCGAAGGGGTTAAACACATTATTGGCGCTGACTGTCAGAGGGATAGATTCAAATGCAGTAAATATCGGAACGGGGGCCAGCTGTGCGCTGGCTTCTGTGCTGGTGAACCCGTAGTCAAGATAGGCCGTGGATTTATCACCCACATCGAAATTGAAACTACCATACAAGCTCTTTCGACTGGATGGAACGATCGCTGTAGAAAACTGGGCGAAATTAAATAAGTCGGCATCGTTAACAGTTCTAAAATCGTTTGCGCTTAAGGGATTCGCTGAGTTGTTTGCCAAGGTAAGCACCTGGCCATTAGCGAGCGTTACTCTGCCATTTGGCGTTGCGGAAGAACGCTGATCTTCGCCACCCAATAAGCGAGTATCGGTGTTTGCGGACACCGCTCGTTCACGGCTTAGAATCTCGCCCTGGTCGTAGATGGTTCCGCTTAGAAAAAAACTCGAGTGATCAAATACACGGCCAAAGGAAAAACTGCTTGTTGTGGTTTGCAGATCATTCTCGCTGCTTGAGCCGCGATAGGTATCCACTTGCAGACCGTCGTATTCTTTCTTTAAGATAATGTTGATGACGCCTGCTATCGCATCAGACCCGTACACTGCAGACGAGCCACTCTTTAATACCTCAATACGCTCAACGCTACTTGGAGCCAGCGAATTCAGGTCGAACGATTCGCCGGCCAAACCATCGTTCGCCACTCGCCGACCATTAACCAACACCAGTGTGTTGCTGGCAGGTAAGCCCCTTAGCGTGACACTGGCAGTGCCATCGCCGCCATTGCTGATAGACGTACTGGTAGAGTTTCCAACCACTGAGGGTAGGTCTCGCAATAAGTCACCGATGGTTTGCGCGCCTGCTAGCTCTATGTCAAATGCCGAGATAATGTCGACCGGTGCGGTGCCATTGAATTCAGTGCGTCGAATTCTTGAGCCAGTCATGGTGCGACCAACTACTAGCATTTGCTCTAGCATCGGGTTCGATGCCAGTTGAAAGAATTGCTCATCGCGTGCGCTCAGATCTTCATCTCTACAACTGGCAGAGAGCAAACAGGGCATTGGCCGAATAGCAATAACGTCGCTATGAATGAACTCCGCCTCCAGTGCAGTACCTTGCAATAAAAGGTCTAGCAACTGTCTGGGTTCGAACTCACCACTAAACACATTGTCCAGTTGCACATCGAAATCACTGTCAGCGCTGAAGATAATGGACACGTCGGCCTGTCGAGCAAAGCTCAGTAAGGCCTCAGACAGTTGCGTTTCGCTGATATTGAATACTATAGGGGCGGCAATACAGCTGCCGCTGGTGGCGGCTGACAAAGCCAGTGCGCAACAAGCCGCAAGGTGCTTGCCACGCTTTGATAGAGAGTGTTTCCTAACCATGTAGAACAAGCGCTGGGCTGGATAATTCTTACACACAAAGTAACGACAGCAGCATTCTACTTGCTGCGGCGCAATTTAGCTAAAACAGTTAGGGAATGATCTCAGGCCGCGATTCGGTCTGTCGAGGTCAATAGAGGACGCGGATGTCTGCTTATCCGCGTTTATGCAGCAGTATGATGTCGCCTTGGGCTTTGCTTTCAAGCCCTAATGAAGCCTCTATCGCCTGCAGGGTTTGTGCTGGCTGGTCAGTTTTGAATACGCCGGAGACAGGCATAAACGCTAAGCTGGCATCACTTATCTTGATTTTCTTGTCACTGTAGCGATTCAACTCAGACACAACCTGGGCAAGACTGACGTTTTTGAACACCATATTTTGCTCAAGCCATGCGGTTGCAAGGTGATCACTTGGCATCCGGTCACGCTTCAGGCCACCGGCAGGGCTGATTCGTACCTGATCGTTCAGTCTTGCAGTGACAGTGTCGGCAGGTAATGCGCTATCATTTTGTTCCTCGACCCGTATTACGCCCTCGGTCACTGTGACCAGAGTTTGCTGGGGTTCTATTTCTATATTAAACGCCGTACCTACCGCCACCACCGAACCGCCTGGAATACGAACCAGAAAAGGCCGCTGTGGATTTTTCTTCACAGCGAAATGCGCTTCACCCTGTGTGAGCGTTAACTCGCGCTGAGATTCCGTGTAGCTAACCTCAAGACGGGTGTTGGTATTAAGTTGAACAACTGAGCCATCCGCCAGTGTTTCAATACTGTGCTCACCAACAGCGGTGGCCAATCGTTGAGTGGCGGCTGGTTTGCTCGCATCCGGTAAAAGGGCAACAGCCACCATCGCACACAAGGCGAAGGAGGCAATAAATCGAGTTTTGACCCAACGCTTTTGCCAGAAAGAACTCGCCTTAGGCGTTTTGTCGCCAACATTGAGCTGGCCTTCGCCAGGCAATGGTTGGTTTTCTTGCTCGCTTACGTCAGTACTATCGGCTGATGTGTATTTAACGCAGCCAAGATCCAGCCACAAACTTTCTACTTGATCATAGGCAGCGCGATGGTTTGCGCTTTTGCCCAGCCAAAGAGCGAATCGCTGGTGGTCTTGCTCGGTTGCCTGATCATTGCTTAAACGAGCAATCCACGCACTGGCTTCGTCGAGCAACGAGCTGTTGGTAGAAGAGTGAGCGGCCTGTCCGTGTGATTCACTCAATGTAGGTTTCCTGATTTGCTAGCCATGACTTCTTAAATTAACTATAGCTTGGTGCTGTTCACTAATAAGACGATTAAACTACATCGTCCCTCATTGTTTTAGATACAAAATATTAAGTATTTCTCGTTTTTTTACATTATCTGACCGTTCATCGGTCTAATCCCTGTTTAAGACCGCGTTCTCGCGGAAATGTTTCAAGGCGGCGAGTATGTATTTCTCAACGCTGCTGACAGAAACCCCCATATCGGTCGCAATTTCACTGTAGCTAAGACCGGATCTTCGGTGCAGCAAAAAAGCTTGCCTGGGTTTGGGCTTCATACTGTCCAGGGCGGCGTTGATCTGCGCGACACGTTCTTCGGCCAGCAATTGTTCTACCGGACCGTGCTCGACTTCAGTCGCCATCTCACTGTCGGCAAGGCTTTTTTCTAACTGTGATTGAACATACTTATGATGCAACTGTTGGCGACGCAATTGATCGGTAGCCATATTGGCAGCTACCTGGAACAGGAATGCTCTGGCGTTATCCAGCCGCTCTGGTTCATGCAGTTTTTGCATGCGTATGTAAGCTTCCTGCGCGATTTCATCCGCTTGCTGCGGGTCACGAAGTTTTGCCGACAGAAACCGTACCAGTGGTTGGCCGTTTTGCCTGAATAGCTCTTCCAGAAAGCTGCTTTTGCTTTGCTCCATAGCACGATTCTATCACGCCAGTAGCCGTGACTGCGTTAAACTGTGCCGAACGGCATCACGTAAACCGACCCATTTGGAGACACCATGCATCGAATTGTCGACCCAGCAGACCCACAACGGTCGTATGTGACCGACTTGCGCACCAAACAAGCCGTTTTCAGAGGCACTGTTTTCGCTGTATTCATAACCCTCATTGCCGGATGTGGCGGTGACGCATCTGAGACAGCTGTTACGGCAGACGCCGATGCCACATCGGCTGAAGCGGTTCACGTTGAGCCTGTCTTTAACGAGCAACGTTTGCGTCGCAATATCGAGACTCTCGCATCCGATGAATTTGAAGGTCGCCAGCCGGCGAGCACTGGCGAAGCGAAAACGATCAAACACTTGCGGGATGCTTTCAAAGCTTTGAATCTGGAACCGGGTAACGGTGAGTCGTGGTTTCAGTCGGCGTCATTGGTATCGATTGAGGCTGACGCGGAAATGGCTATGACTATTTCGCCGGCCAATGATGCAACACAAGCTAGAACACTAGCCTATGGAAAAGATTTCATGGCGTGGACAAAGCGAGTCGAAGCATCCAGCAAATTGACCGATTCCGAGTTGGTTTTTGTTGGCTACGGCATAGTAGCACCCGAATACGACTGGAACGATTACGACGGCGTTGATATGAACGGCAAAACGGCCGTAATCCTGGTCAACGATCCAGGCTTTGCGACACAGGACGGCTCTGTGTTCAAAGGTAATGCCATGACGTATTACGGGCGTTGGACTTACAAATTTGAGGAGGCAGCAAGACAAGGTGCGGCCGGTGCCATCATAGTTCACGAATCAGAGGCGGCCGGTTACCCTTGGGACGTAGTGTCTGGCAGCTGGTCTGGACCACAGTTTGACCTGTACGCCGAAGACAAAAATATGTCACGTACCCAAGTAGAGGGTTGGCTTACATTGGATATGGCCAAGTCATTGTTTGCTGATGCTGGTCAGGACTACGACGCTTTAAAACAGAAAGCACTGACAGGCGATTTTGCAGCGACGGCGCTTGGTATAAAAGCCACAGTTTCTTTTAGCAACACAATCGAACAATCCGACTCACGCAATGTGATAGCGCTTATTAAGGGTTCTGAGCGACCGGAAGAAACCATTGTGTATACCGCACACTGGGATCACCTTGGCAAGCGTCAAGGTGAAGGCGATCAGATTTTTAATGGCGCCGTTGATAACGCCACCGGAACGGCCGCCTTGATAGAATTGGCAGCCGCGTTTAAAGCATTACCAAAAGCGCCTGAACGCAGTATCGTTTTTCTGGCTGTAACCGCAGAAGAATCGGGACTATTAGGCTCCAAGTATTATGCAGAAAACCCGGTGTATGACCTGGCCAGCACGATTGCAAATATCAATATTGATGCCGCTAATGTGCACGGTCCGACTCACGATGTGACCGTAGTCGGTTACGGCGCCTCTGAGCTAGACGACTATTTGAAACGAGCGGCGGACTCACAAAACCGCGTTATCAAACCGGAGCCAACCCCGGAAAAAGGCTATTACTATCGATCTGATCATTTCAACTTCGCAAAGAAAGGTGTTCCTGCTCTCTATGCGGAAAGCGGCATAGACTATAGAGACCAACCAGAAGGTTGGGGGCTGGAGCGTCAGGCGGATTACACCGCGAATAGATATCATAAGCCTGGCGACGAATACCAAGCCAATTGGAATCTGAATGGGATGCTGGAAGATCTGGGCTTGTACTTTCAGATCGGCCATGAATTGGCTAACAGTGAAGCGATGCCTAAATGGAGTGAGGGCAGCGAGTTTCGCGCAGTACGAGAGCGTTCTTTAAAGGTGGCCGCCTTGCCGTCGCCGATCGGAGATGCCTTACGCGCCCCAGGCCGCAGCCCTGAAGACTTGCAGCGGGATCTGCGCAGCAAACCAGAGTTGGTGCTGGACTTATTAAGCCTCGAGGCGGGTGACACTGTACTGGACTTGTTTGCTGGTGGTGCGTATTACTCCTCGCTACTGGCAACAGTGGTGGGCGAAGAAGGTAAGGTGTGGGCACATAATAATGCCTCGTATGCGAAGTTTGCCGAGAAGGCTCTGGAAAAACGTTTTTCAAATGGTGCGCCAAGTCAGTTGGTAGTTATAGAGCGAGAGATGGATGCATTGGCGCTAGCAGATGAATCACTGGACGGTATGCTGGCGGTAATGTCCTACCACGATCTTCATTGGGTGAACGAAGAAGATGGCTGGCCGGCCATTGATGTGGAGAATTTCTACAAGCAATTGCATAGTGCTTTGAAGCCAGGTGGTCGCGTGGTGATCGTTGACCATTCGGCAACGACCGGTTCCGGTCTTAATGGTGTGGGTGAGTATCATCGTATTGATGAAGCTTTTGTTATTCGGGATTTTGCGAACAATGGCTTCAAAATGGTCGAAAGCAGCGACGCTTTGCGCAATGCGGATGACCCACGTAACGTGTACGTATTTGACCCAAGTATTCGCGGTAAAACAGATCGATTCATTCTGGTTTTCGAGAAAACCTGAGTTTAAATCTACAAGCCAAACTTAGTCATACCAATGTCCTTGCAATCATTTTGCATCATCGCAAACTGCTGAGCGTTGTGGCCCATGGCTTCGTGTAACTGATCGCGATAGTCGTCAAAAAGCGGCATGTGAGCTAGTTTTGCGTAGTACTGCCAGCCCAGGTTTTGCATTTTGGTCATTTCTTGTTTCGCCTGCGCTGTCTTGCCAGCGGCTACGTGCAGTGACATTCGACTGAAGGCTACGTCCAGGCCATTTCGACCACGGTCGGCGGCGTAGGCAAGCAACTGTTGGGCTTGGTCTGCTGAATTTATTGCTTTATCGGTTTGTCCTGAGCGGTTCAGTGAATCGACATAATACGCTTCAATTTCCGCACGCCGAACCGGGTGATTCAGACACTGAGCGGGGTTTTCCGTCAGCGCGAGTTCGCTTAGCTGTGCCGCTGTATGAAAATCTCGTTCAATATGTGCGGCAATCGCCCGCCAAAAATGCACGTAGTTGTCTTTGCAGTTTTCATAAGGATTCAAGTTACTATTGTCGCCTTCCATGAGATTCGCCGCGCGACGTAATTTATCAGCGTCGCGAAGAGCCGTGCCCAAGGTGGCAAGAAAAAAGCCCTTCTTCGCATCAATCAAACGTTCGGATAACTGCTCATACAATTTTTTAGCTTCATCAAAACGCTGCAGCATGATTAGCGCTTCAATGACTAACTCGGTTCCATAATCTGCGTATTGTTCAGAAAATGTATGCCGTACCGCGAAGCTCAGCAATTCGTCATAGCGACCGGCGTCGAGCATGGCGTACATCCAGGTTTTCAGGAAATGATCAGAAGGCGTTTCCGAGAAATACGCACGCGCCAGCTCGGCTGCTTCTTCATACCGCCCCATCAGACTCAAGGCGCGCAAATGATTCTGCTGAACAATCGGGTTCAACGGATCAAATTGAAGAGCTTCACTAAAATGCTCGAATGCTTCATTCGCTTCATTGTTTCTAAGCAGCAAATTCCCTAGCCACATGCGACCCATAGAGTAGCTGGGTTTCAAGTCTACGGCTTTTCGGTAGCTAACTTCAGCTTGTGCTAAGTCACCAAGATGACTGGCAATCATACCTTTGCTCGCGTGCGCTTCCCCCAGATCCGGTTGCAGTAGTAACGCTTGCGCCACTAAATTTTTCGCTTTTTCAACTGCGTCTTCCGGGTTTGAACCGCCGTACTCTTCTCTTAGAATCAGAGTGTCAGCCAGCCCAGCTAAGGCCAAGGCGTAATCAGAATCTTGTTCAAGAGCATTGCGGAAGTAATTGTCAGCAAGGTCCAGTGCTTCCGGCGTGCGCCGATTCCAATGGTGTCTACCCAGTAGGTAATAGTCATACGCTTTTAGATTGGTTTCGTGCTTATGGGCTGATTGATGTCCATCGTCACTGGGCAGCAATTGCTGCGCAATTTCGTCGGCGATTGCACTTTGTATTAACAGGCCATCACTAAGGTCGTGTTCAAAGCGCTCTGCCCACACTGGAAAACCGTCATCTGTTTTGGTTAGCTGCGCTGTTACGCGCACGCGCTGATCGCTGATGCGAACAGTGCCCTCAACAATTAGACTAGCCCCCAGCTGCGAGCCGATGCTGCGTATATCGATCGCCCGACCGCGGAATGCCTCGGAGGAAGTGCGTGCAACCACCCGTAAATTTTCAGCAGCAAGCCGCACCAGCGTATTTCTGATATCGGCCGTAATGCCATTAGCAAAGTAGTCAGTTTCTGCACCACCGCTTAAATTTACAAACGGCAGTACCGCCACCGTGTTCACAGTGCTTACATGTGTTATCGCAGTCGGCATTTCAGCAGCGCTGCTTGCTGGCGGCGTATTGCCCACGCTTTGCACTGGCGTCAGTGAGCTTGGTTGGCTTTTAGTTAGCAAGCCCCAAATTCCAATGCCGGCTAGTATTAGCGCTGCCAGCCCCAGCCATATATTGCGCCTTTTTGACGCGTTCTCGATTGCTGAGGGACGATCAGCATCGCCAATGTTGGTGTCAGTTGATGCTTGCGGGGCGGAAGTGTGTGGATCGTCAGGTCGGTGGTTTTGCTCTGACTGCGCGCTGAGTAAACGTACTTGCTTAAGTAGTCGATAGCCCCGCTTTGGTATGGTTTGAATGTAATTGCGGGTTTTGCCTGTGTCACCCAAGGCGGAGCGTAACTCGGATATGCAGCGAGTCAGTACTTCCTCGCTGACAACCACGTCACCCCATACGCATTCCAGCAGCTCTTCGCGGCGACACACCTCGCCAGGCATACCGGCAAGGCAGACGAGCACATCCATGACCTTGGGCTCAACACGCTTTGTTGTGCCGCCACGATCTATCGTGCCTTTTAGCGGCTCTACTGCCCAATCGTCCAGATAAAAGCCGGCATTTAAAGCCTGCATCTGATCAATCTTTAAATCTGACCCTGTCCATTCATTCAACTGTGCTGATTCCTGATTATCGCTTTTGAATCTGCCCCTTAATAGTCAGATTCTAAAGGCAAAAATTGGTTCCCAAAGGTTTCCATTAGTTTTTTTCAGGAAGCTTATGAAAAGCATTCGCTTGCTTGCCGTTTTCGACAGGGAAATAGCTCGCGTCGCTGCAACACTTTGAAAGTCGAATTGCCAAGGAGCGAAGTGATGGGTATCAGATCGCTATTTTATCGAGTTTGGTCGCCGCGCCACCGGTTGGGGTTGGTGTTGGTAATCTGCCTGATGGGGCCATTGTTGCCATCTGTCTCGCTGGCAGATTTTGCCGCACAGTCATTGCAACCCACACAGCGAGGAACGGCCGATGGCGCGGTCGGCCCCCTTCATAACGAAACGTCGAAACCAGCCAGCACGCTTGGTCATGACATAGGCAGTCGTGCAATGCTGAGCCTTGAACGCTTTGCTAGCGAACGGCAAGCCGTTGAGGCCGCTGTTAATCGCTTCAATCCATACTCTGTGCGCGAAGACCGCGAGTATCTAGGTGCCGTGGTAGAGCTTAGAGCGCCGGCTGATGAGCCAGCGTATCGCTATCTGGTAGCTAGAGGCAGGCCAGGCCAAGACCGCGTGAGCATACAGTTGCCGATACCCAAAGGGGCTGAAATAGTAGCGTTCTGGCACACTCATGGGGCGCATGGTCCAAATCGCCATCTATTTTCCGGCAGTGACACCAGTCTTGTGCGAAAAACGGGGAAGCCTTTTTACATGGCTGATGCGAAAGGAAATTTGCGCGTATTTAGGCCGGGCCAGCGACTGCTTTCAGCTGGCTTGCAGCATCGATTGGGGTTGTCGGCGGGGCGCGGTTACGCCGAAGGAGAGTTACTGGTGAGCGCTATTGACGCATAGGGGGTGCGCGAAATTGTTAAGTGTCGCTTCTGCGCATAGCTTGCCCGCGTGTCATGCGAATTTTGTTCTTATCTGTTTCAAGTACTTCGAACACATAAATGTCGATCTTGAGGGCTACGTTGGCATCTGGGAAGGTTTCCAGTCGCTCGACTAACAAGCCACTCAATGTGCGCGGTCCATCAATAGGCAATTCCCAATTGAGTTGTTTGTTGATGTCACGAATGTGTGCGGTGCCGGCAATCAGGCACGTACCATCGGATTGCTGAATTATCTCGTCAGGGTGTAAAGCCAGGTTAGACGTAAACTCACCAACAATCTCTTCAAGAATATCTTCAAGTGTGACCAGCCCACGAATCTCGCCGTACTCGTCAACAACAAACGCTAGTCGACGCTTGTTTTTCTGAAAGTTGAACAGCTGGGTATTCAGCGGTGTACTTTCAGGAATGAAGTAGGTTTCGCGTAATTGACCAAGCATGGCCTGGCGGTCTAGCTTGCCATTCGAAAGAAACCGCGACACTCGACGCAATGATAACTGGCCACGCATTTTGTCGATCTCACCTTCAATAACCGGCACTCGCGCAAACTCGCACTCCTGAATCTGTTGGATCAATGTGTCGTCGTCATTGTTCAGGTCGAGACAAAAAATATCATGGTCTTCGATCATGATGCTGTCGACCCGCAGCTGCTCCAGGTCGAGAATGTTAAGCAACATCGCCTGGTGGCGCTCCGGAATATGTGGTCCGGCTTCGCCAACAATGGTTCGAAGCTCATCGCTGCTGAGTTGGTCATCATTCTTGTTGACGTCAACACCCATCAAGCGCAGCAACATATTCGTGAACAGATTCACCAGCCATACAATAGGGTTCAGCAGGCGCAGTAATAGTTGCAGGGGGGCGCTGGCGGGAAGCGCTATTTTTTCTGGGTGTAAGGCGGCGATTGTCTTAGGTGTAATTTCTGCAAAAACGAGCACCACCATGGTAAAAACAAAGGTGGCCGCCGCAATACCTGCGTCGCCTGCCAACCGGTAGCCAATCAGTGTGGCAATGGCTGAGGCGGTAAAATTAACGAGGTTATTGCCAATCAGAATAAGGCTGATTAAACGGTCGGGTGTTTTTAGCAAGGCGCTGGCGCGCCGTGCTCCGGCGTGTTTCTGTTTGCTAAGATGCTTCAACCTATAACGATTGAGCGACAGCATTCCGGTTTCAGAGCTGGAAAAAAAGGCGGAGCAAGCGATAAGAATGAAGAGGGTGGCGAATAGCCAGCCGAGTGGCGCGTCGTTCAAAGAAGGACTGCTTCCGAATCTGATGGCAGAATATAGTGCAGAAAATTTGGGTCAAAGGCAAGGGTTGGGTGCCTAAGTTAGGCGGTCAAAGTACTTTTCCGGATGAGCACAGCTTGAGTGAGTGTAAGGAGACCGGCGTCAGATGGAGTATTGGTCAGCGAGACACGCCGTAAACCCATCCATGGGGGCTTGTATTCGAGGTCCCTGTCGCACACCGTCCAGAAAGCATGTAAGCAATGCAGCACCTAACTGCACTTTCAAGACATCGGGGTAAAAAAAACCCAGCACAAACCCCTACGCGAGG
>JBGCDE010000276.1:0-5686 GCA_045105115.1 Pseudomonadales bacterium
GTACGATGCCATCAGCGGTTCGATGTTGCGCCTGAACCCCAAAGGCCGCGATGGTGTTAGCCTGAAAGACAAATGGCAAGACCGGTTCCACAGTTATCTTGGTATGACAATCAATGGCTTCCCAAACCTGTTTATGATTCATGGCCCTGGCTCTCCAGGTGTGTTCTATAACATGCCACTGGGCGCTGAACGCCAGATGAATTGGATTGGCGAGTGTTTGCAACACTTGAAAGAAAACAAGCTAAGCACGGTGGAAGCATCTCAGGCTTCTGAATCAGCCTGGGGGGAAGAAGTCAGCGCGATAGCCGATTTTACCTTATTCCCTCGCACGGACTCCTGGTGGACAGGTGCCAACGTAGAAGGTAAACCACGTTACTTCACTGCCTATCTCGGCGGCGGCATGTACTACCAGCGTATTGCGGACGTAGCGGCAGCGAGTTATGAAGGCTTTGAGTTTGAGCCGACAGTTTGAAATCCGGGGACAGACCACGGTTTACGGTAAACCGTGGTCTGTCCCCGATTTTGAAACCGTACTGCGTGTGGCGTGTTCTAGCCTGCGATGCCAGAAAAATCGTAGTTGCTAGTTTGCTTGCAGGTCTTTTGACCGGGAACCGCTAATCGAACCACTTTGGCCTTCTCAGATTTGCGACAGGTGCTGGTCGGCATCACGTCTCGTGCAGATGTTTTATCATGCTGAGTTTGTCGTTTTGCTTGCATATCTATCGCCTCTCATTCAGGTTCATCCCAAACTGAGCTTCAGTCTACGCCAGCGATTTGTGTTTGTATTGGAATATAAAGTGCTATCTATATTCCAGACTGCTATATCAACACCTAACGAAGTTATTTTATTAAAAACAAATACTTACGGTACTTGTTAAGTTCTCGCCCGATAAGCGCTGTTTATAAATCGAGCAATACTCAGCAAGGTAGAGTTGTCTATTTCTCGCGATGTGTCGAGGTAATGATGATGGCGGAAACTGCCGCTCAAATCCAAGCCAACGCCCAGCGCGCACACACTTACATCTGCTCGCGCTTCGATGGATTGGATAACCGAGTGCAAGTGTTTATCCAGATAGTCATCGCCATTGGCTAGATTGGTGCTGGTATCCATGGGCGAACCATCTGTTATGAGCATGATAATTTTTCGCTGTTCACGTTTACTGCCCAAACGCTCAAGCGCCCAGGCCAATGCTTCACCGTCCAGACCCTCTCTGTAATTTTCGATTTGCAGTAATGCCGCAATACCAGGTCGCGCCCGTCTCCATTGTTGCGCCGCAGACTTAAAAACAATATGACGGCGTTCGTTGAGACGACCCGGTAGGACAGGCTTACCTTCTTTGCGCCACTGCTTGAACAGCCTGCCACCATTCCAGCTGCGAGTGGTAAAACCAAGTACCTCGGTACCAATGCCGGCGTGACCCAATATGCGGTTTAGCTGATCACACAACACAGCCAAAGAACTTGCGTGCTGCTTCATCGAACCGGAACAATCCAGTAATAACGTTAAATGGCAATCTGTATGGCGCTTCAAACGCTCTTGTCGAAACACTTTGTGCTCTTCAGGGTGCGTGATCAAACTGCTGAGCCTTGAAGGGTCGAGATAACCAAATTCCTCCGAATTGTTCCAGCGACCCAGTTGCTCATCGGCCAGCAACTGCCTGAAAACATGTGCGCATCGCGCGGCATTTATTCCTGATTGTTGCACAAGCTCGTCGAGTTCAGAACGAAGTTGCGTGAGTTTTTCAGGCCGGAGCAATTTGGCAGCGTCTATTTCCTCATCGTACTCACGAGTAAACACCTTGTACTGATTTGCAAAATCGTTTTCAGTCTTTCTATGTGCTTCTGAGTCGCCTGCGATGAATTGCTCAACGCTGTCAGCATTACTATCAAACAAAACCAGGCCAAGATTTTGCAAGGTGGAGCGGGTTTGCTCATCAGCTTCAACTTCATTTTGCTCGCCATGCAGCATACCGGCAACGCCATTAGCAATTAGCAATGCGTGGGCAGCAAACTGCGCCTGATCTTGCTTACACCGCGGCAGCTTCTGCAACTCAGCGCCTACCTCAACGCCAATTGCATGACGTGTCGCTTCTATCAAGCCATCAATTTCAGTCGGCACATCCCGATGATTTAGGCGAGTCCAACAGGCAACGGCAAGCGTAAAAATCAAAATACCAGCGTGACTGTCGGTGAAACCACTGGCTTGTGAATCGTCAATCCAATCCAAAAAATGTTGCTGCAGATTGCTGCGCATACCCGGATGTGAAGGAACTGATTCTATGCGCAGCTGCTCAAGCATATTAAACAGTAAACGCTCAACGTCGGAGTCTGGTCGCAGTTGCACGTGCAGCGCCGGGTTATGGTTGGTGAAACGCAGAGCATAAGCATCAGCTAATGCGCGCTGCGGAGTAAAAAAGGTATTGTCTTCATCTACCGACTTATGAAGCTCAGGGGTATTGACTCGCTGATCCAGGTTATGCAGCAGGCCGGCTTGAAAGAAGGCGCCAGGTTGATGACCAAGCGCGCGTATACTCGCTGCACAAAGTTCCCGATAGTGTTGCAGACTTGTTGGCTTGTTAGCCGGCTTAGCCGCTGCCATCACTTAGCTCTTGGTCAAAGCAACGTTGGTAAAGCTCGCCAAGAAGCGCCAGCTCTGAAGGGTCACACTTATTCAGATACGAATAGCGCAGCGCACTGTCTATGCGTTCAAACACCGCCAGGTTTTCTGCCCAGGCGATCACTGTTCGCGGCGACATCAAAGTAGACAAATCACCTGCCTCAAAGCCATTACGCGTTAAACCGGCAAACGCCACCATTGCAGCAACCGTTTCTCTATCCTGCACAGAGCACATCTCAGGTACTCGCGAACAAACAATCTCTGCCTCAATGCCGGGTTCCAGATAGTCCAGCAAGGCCACCACATTCCAGCGATCAATCTGCGCCTGGTTACCTAATTGGCTACCATGGTATAGACCATTCAAATTGCCAAGACCCACAGTATTGGAAGTTGCTAACAATCGAAAATAGGGGTGCGGTGTAATCACCTTGTTCTGATCCAGCAAGGTGAACTTACCTTCTCGCTCAAGCACACGCTGGATCACAAACATAACTTCAGGGCGCGCCGCATCTAGCTCATCGAACACCAAGGCTATAGGGCGCTGCAATGACCAAGGCACAATGCCTTCCTGAAATTTCGTAATTTGCTGGCCATCTTGCAATGCAATCGTGTCTTTGCCCACCAGGTCGAAACGGCTGATATGGCCATCCAGATTTACCCGCAAACACGGCCAATTCAGGCGTGCGGCTATTTGCTCTATATGGCTGGATTTGCCGGTGCCGTGCAGCCCGGCAATCAGCACTCGTCGATTATGCGTAAAGCCAGATAACACCGCGAGAGTGACCTCGCGGTTAAAGACATAGGCCGGATCAACATCCGGCACATAATCGTTACGCTCGCTGAACGAGTTAACCTCTAGCGTTGACTCAAACCCGAATGTGTCGGCAACAGAAACCTGTCTATCAGGTTTCTGTTGAAAGGCTTCGGTCATACGTAGTCTTTGTATTTATCAAGATGACGTACAGGCTTGCTCAATGCGTCGCGTCGGAACGGGTCGCCCAGTTCTCGCGTACACATCACTTCAATAACCGTTGTTTTGCCGCCATTCATTTGCATATCAACAGCCGTTTCCAAAGCGCTGCCAACTTGCTCGATGTCGTCAACAACAATACCTTCTGCGCCCATCGCCTGACCAATGCTGGCAAAGCTTGGGTTATCCAACAAACCACCGACAAAACGACGGCCATAGAATTCAACCTGGTTCTTTTGCTCCGCACCCCATTGACGGTTATGGAATACAACGGCTGTAACCGGTAGATCTTCACGAACAGCGGTCATGATTTCACCCATGCTCATACCCCAGGCACCGTCACCGGCGTAGGCAATGGCGGGTCTTTCCGGCGCGGCGGCTTTCGCACCAATCATGGTGGGCAATGCATAACCGCAGTTACCAAAGCTCATCGGAGCGAAGAAGCTGCGCGGTCGTTCAAATCGCAAATAGCTGTGCGCCACTGAATTAATATTGCCTATGTCGGTTGAAACCATCACATCTTTTGGCATGGCTTTTTCCAGCTCGCGCAGAACCATGCGTGGGTGCAGCCAATTACCTTCTTCACCGGCTTGCTCTTCGATCATGTCAAGACTGTAGTCGTCTTTCTCATGAGTCCATGCGTCCAGTTCTTTTTCCCACTCGGCCTTTTCCTGAGCAATTTCAGCAGCGCGAGCATCTTTGGTCGAGTCGCAACTTAAAGACATTTGCGACAAGCGCGCACTCAACGCTAATGAAGAAGCTTTCGCGTCACCGCAAATACCGACGGATATTTTCTTAACCAGGCCCAGCATTTTGTGGTCGGCATCAATTTGAATAATCTGAGCATTTTCAGGCCAGTACTCCAAACCGTGCTGTGGAAGCGTTCCAAATGGCCCAAGGCGTGAACCCACAACCAAGACAACATCGGCTCGCGAAATCAGTTTCATGCCAGCTTTCGAGCCCTGATAGCCCAGTGAACCACACCACTGTGGGTGGCTGGCCGGGAACGAATCGTTATGCTGATAACTGTTTACAACGGGTGCGCCTAAGCGTTCGGCCAACGCAATCACTTCCTGCACGGCGTCAGACATAATCACGCCGCCGCCGGAAACAATCACCGGGTTTTTGGCTTTGGCCAGCAGCTCAGCCGCCGCGTTCAAAGACTGTTCGCCACCAGGGCCGCGGTCCAGTCGTTGTGGTTGTGGAATCTCTACGTCGATGTCGCCATAGAAATGGTCACGAGGAATGTTCAACTGGGTTGGTCCAATTTCAGACATAGCGCGGTCAAAGCAACGCGCGGTGTATTCGGCCATGCGCTTTGGATTCGCAACATGCGCCTGGTACTTAACAAATTCCTGAAACATGGGCAGCTGGTTAGCTTCTTGAAAACCACCCAGACCCATATTCATGGTTCCGGCTTCCGGGGTTATCATTACCACCGGGCTGTGCGCCCAGTAGGCTGCCGCAATCGCGGTTACGCAGTTACTGATGCCAGGACCATTTTGACCAATTACCACTCCATGGCGACCACTTGCGCGCGCATAACCGTCGGCCATGTGTGCCGCACCCTGCTCATGTACAACAGGCACCAGGCGAATGCCTGCTGGCGGGAAAATATCCATGGCATCCATAAAGGCCGAGCCCATAATGCCAAAAATATCAGTCACACCATGAGCCACCATGGTTTCAACAAAGGCTTCACTAGGGGTCATTCTTGGCATGATTTGGTCTCTGTATTAAAAAAGGAGTCGTTTTCGCGTGCGTCAATGCGAAATCAGCCACATAGAGTAGCGTCTAATCGCAAAGCTCGATAGGTCCAATTGTCAGTCGCTCATGGCACCAGGTATCAGCGCTGCAAGTCCTTGAATTCCTTCAGCAATTTTCCCATCAGAAACAGAAGAAAAGCCGAGCCGGAAGAAATTTCTCGGCGGGTCGTTCTGGATGAAATGTACAGCTCCCGGCTCAATGATTATGCCCTCTGCCATGGCGGCTACCTTTAGCCTGTCAGCATCCAACTCTTCAGGCCCGCGCACCCACAAACTCGAGCCACCAAAGCCAGGCATATGAGCGTCTACGCCCAACTCCTGGTCGAGTGCCTC
>JBGCDE010000277.1:0-6159 GCA_045105115.1 Pseudomonadales bacterium
AGAGCGCGAGATTATAGCAATGGCGAGTGAAACTTCAATGATTATCCTTAACCTGCAGCAACTTTGCCTGTACACTTCGCGCCGATTCAAGGAGCAGTTCGTCAAGTGGGTGCGGCTGCTCGCTTTCGTGCTCTCAAACAGCACTTCATCTGAGTATCCAAGGAGAAAAGAACATGGCTATGAAATTAGTTAAAAAAACCGACGAGTACACTATCTTTGCGCGTGGCGACAACCGTTATGCGGTTCAGGGTGCCAACAAGCAACCGATTAATGGCGACGACAAAATCCGTATTTTGTTGGAAGAAGATCTGATTAAGGCAGCAGCGCCAGCTGCGCCTGTAGAGGAAGAAGCTGCTGAAGAAGCACCTGCGGCAGATGAAACTCCTGCGGAAGACGAAACGCCTGCAGCAGACGAAGAGAAGTAAGCACCGTTACGGTGTTCAAAAGCCGGCCCTGTGCCGGCTTTTTTGTCGATGAAACGCTCTGAATTCCATTACGAACTGCCTGCGGGTTTGATTGCGCAGCATCCGCTGCCTGAGCGCGATGCAAGCCGGCTGCTCGCGCTTTCAGGCAGCAGTGGAGACATCAGCCATCATGCTTTTTCCGATATCACAGAGTTTTTAATACCCGGTGACTTGCTTGTGTTTAATAACACGCGTGTCATTCCGGCGCGACTTTGGGGGCGCAAAGCCAGCGGTGGCAAGGTGGAGATACTGATAGAACGTCTCACTAGCGAGCATTCTGCAGTGGCGCATATACGTAGCAGCAAAGCGCCTAAAGCAGGTACGGTTATCGAGCTTGCAGCAGAGAGTGGCCTTACGCCTGGCGATAGTAAGTTGCAAATAACCGGACGCGAAGGCTCACTTTTTCTGATCGAAACCTTCGATAATCAGCTGCTGAGTGAGCTCATGGCGAAGCTCGGCCACATCCCGCTTCCGCCTTATATCGAACGAGCGGACGAGCCGTTTGATCAAGAACGTTACCAAACAGTCTATGCCAAGCGAGATGGTGCGATTGCTGCCCCGACGGCGGGTTTACACTTTACAGACGCGCTGCTTCACCAACTTGATGCAATGGGAGTGCGTCGTGCCGAGGTTACACTGCACGTTGGCGCAGGCACGTTCACGCCAGTGCGCTCTGATGATATTGAAGATCATACGATGCACACAGAATACCTGGAGGTAGATGAGTCGCTGTGTGCAGAGGTGGCCGCTGCGCGCGCCCGCGGCGCTAGGGTGGTTGCCGTCGGCACAACCGCAGTTCGTGCACTGGAAACTGCTGCGGATGAGTCTGGCGTAGTTAAGCCTTTTGTCGGAGACACTCAGATTTTCATTTATCCGGGTTACAACTTTTCGGTGGTGGATGCGCTGGTGACAAATTTTCATTTACCAGAGTCAACGCTTCTGATGCTGGTGAGTGCGCTCGCTGGTCGAGATCACATCATGGCCGCGTATAAAGAAGCTATCACTAACGGTTACCGTTTTTTCAGTTATGGTGATGCGATGTTTATAACAGCCGGCAAAAAAGGTTTGGGTAATCAATGAGTCATATGTCGTTTGAGGTCAGTGCGCAGCAGGGAGCCGCACGCCGTGGTCAGTTGACGTTTCCCAGAGGCGTGGTAGAAACGCCCGCGTTTATGCCTGTAGGTACTTATGGCACGGTAAAAGGGATGCTGCCGCGTGATATAGATGCGATCGGCGCACACATTATTCTGGGTAACACGTTCCATCTTTGGTTGCGCCCTGGTACTGAAATCATTGAGAAACACGGGGATCTCCACGACTTCATGGGCTGGCACGGTCCCATCCTCACAGACTCTGGCGGGTTTCAGGTATTCAGCCTTGGTGCGATGCGTAAGATTTCGGAGGAAGGCGTTAAATTTCAGTCTCCTGTTGATGGTAGTAAAGTGTTTCTGGATCCTGAAACGTCTATGGCAATACAGCGCAGTCTTGGCTCAGATATCGTAATGATTTTCGATGAGTGCACGCCGTATCCGGCCACCCAGGAGGAGGCACGCCGTTCGATGGAGCTGTCTCTGCGTTGGGCAAAGCGTAGCAAAGAGGCGCACGGAGACAATCCTGCGGCGTTGTTTGGTATCGTCCAGGGTGGCATGTACGGTGATTTGCGACGCGAATCACTGGCAGCGCTGGAAAGCATTGGATTTGATGGCTATGCCATTGGAGGGCTTTCAGTGGGTGAGCCCAAAGACGAAATGATGGCGGTGTTAAACGCATTGCGAGAACATATGCCTGCCAGCAAGCCTCGCTATTTAATGGGGGTGGGTACGCCAGCAGATCTGTTGGAGGGCGTGCGCTGCGGCATAGATATGTTTGATTGTGTGATGCCAACGCGCAACGCTCGCAACGGCAATATTTTCACTTCGCGTGGCGTTCTTAAGTTACGTAACGCGCGACACAAGCACAGCACCGAGCCGCTGGATCCCGCTTGCGATTGCTATACCTGCCAAAATTTTACGCGCGCCTACCTGCACCATCTAGACAAGTGCAACGAAATTTTGGGTTCGCAGTTAAACACAATTCATAATCTGCGCTATTACCAAAACCATATGTCTGCTATTCGTGACGCAATAGAGCAAGGTGCTTTGGATGACTTTGCCGAACGGTTTTATGATGAACAGGAGCGCGGTGTTTAGTGTATAAGCTTTGCTTTTATGTGCCACAGACACATTTGGATTCGGTAAAGGCGGCAGTTTTCGATGCCGGTGCTGGCCGCATTGGCAACTATGATCAGTGTTGCTGGCAAGTTTCAGGCCAAGGGCAGTTTCGCCCGCTCGAAGAAAGTAGTCCGTACGTTGGTACCCAGGGTGAGGTTGAGACGGTGCAAGAGTACAAGGTAGAAATGGTGTGCGATGGTGCCCATATTGCCGCCGCCGTCAGTGCAATGCTCAATGCCCATCCTTATGAGGAGCCCGCCTGGGATGTGGTTGAAACTCTGACGGAATTCCCTGCCTAATGAACGGTAAAAACTCCATTTCCGAAAACGCAGTCTTCAGCTCTATCAGTGCTCAGCTCGCTTTGGAAGAATTGCCCTGGCAAGTCAGCGCTCAGAATAGCCCGTGGCCGCAGGCCGCCGTGCTGGTGGCGCTGACCGATGAGCTCGAGCCGCGTGTGCTGTTGGGTCGTCGAGCGATGCATTTGAAGCTTCACCCGGGGGAAATCGCCTTTCCTGGAGGTAAGCGTGAGCCGGAGGATGAATCTCCCTGGGTAACCGCATTGCGTGAAACAGAAGAAGAAGTGGGCATCGCGCGCCATTTGGTCATACCCGTAGCGGAGCTAGAGCCGCTGATTACCCGTACTGGTTTTCAGGTGTTTCCCTGCATTGGTATCGTGCCTGCCGATCCGGTTCTTACTGTTGACCCAGGCGAGTTTGACAGCGTTTTTATGCCACTGGCCTCGGTGTTTGCTGACCAGGCGCTTTTTCGACTTGAAAAAATGACCAAGCAGGGTACAACGATGTACGTTCCGCATTATCACATTGAAGATGAAGGTCACAGTGACAACGTGTGGGGCGTTACAGCTGCGATACTGGCACAGCTTGCCAATGTAGCCTACGATGCGGGCTTTGATTTACAGAGAAATTGGGATCAAGCACCATGATATATAGCCTCGGTGAAAGCCATGTAACCCTTAAAGGAAAGGGCCATTTTATTGCGCCTAATGCCGCTGTGATCGGTAATGTCACGCTCGGTGATTGCGCAAGTGTCTGGTTCAGTTGTGTTCTGCGCGGTGATGCCGAACGTATTGAGATAGGCGATAACACGAATATTCAGGATGGCACGGTAGTGCATGCTGACCCTGGTTTTCCCTGCGTGGTGGGCGATAACGTTACGGTGGGTCACAACGTGATGTTGCATGGCTGCACTGTCGGTGAGGGGTCGCTAGTTGGGATCAATGCGGTTGTTCTAAATGGCGCTGTCATCGGTAAAGGGTGTTTGATCGGCGCCAATGCCTTAGTGACGGAAGGAATGGAAATCCCAGATGGTTCATTGGTGCTGGGTTCTCCGGCCAAAATAAAGGCGCAACTTACGCCTGAGCAGCAAGCGGGTATCGGTGTTAATGCACAGCACTATGTAGCCAACGCGAAACGATTCAATGAACAGTTAGCGGAGGCTGGGTCTACATGAGTGAAGCAGAACCGCAGTCGCCCTGTATTTCTATCTGTGTCCTGGATGATGATGACGTCTGTCAGGGTTGTTTTCGCACGGCAGCAGAAATTACAGACTGGTTCATGTTGTCCGCCGATGAGAAAAGGTCGATTATTGCGCGGTCAATTGAGCGCAGAGACGCCGACTCTAGTTTCAAGCTGCTGTAAGTTCCGCCGCGTGCGCTTGCATTGCTGAGCCCATTTTCTCGCTGCGGCTAGCTTAAGATTCCGCTCGTTTCGGGAACCGGTTGCGCGCGAACAGCCTGTACAACGTTGCCCTCCAGCGCCAGAATTTCCAACCGGTATTTATCAATTGCGATACCTGCGTTTCCGTCGGGAAAAGACTCTAGATACTCGAGCATCAGCCCACTCAGTGTTTTCGGGCCGTCGGTGGGTAGGTTCCACGTCAATGACTTGTTAATTTCGCGAATGTTTGCGGTTCCATCAATGATGAAGCTGCCGTCTCGCTGGGGGTAAATGCTGTCAGTGACGTGTGTCAGGTTAGAGGTAAACTCGCCAACAATCTCCTCTAGAATATCCTCTAGCGCAACAAGCCCCATTACTTCGCCATACTCATCAATCACAACAGCAAGAGGGTTTTTCTTCTGCTGGAAATTCATGAGCTGGGTATGCAGGGGTGTGCTCTCGGGAACGAAGTAGGGCGAATCCATTTCCTGTTCTAGAGCAACGCGATCAATGCCCTCGCTGGTGACTACTTTACTCATGTTGCGGGCATGCAGAACGCCCACGATGTTGTTGATGTCGTCGCGCCATACAGGCAAGCGAGTGTGTGAACTGGTTAGAATGGTCTCTAGAAGTTCATCGTCAGTGTCATCTAGATCCAGGCCATAGACGTCGTTGCGCGGTACCATGATGTCGTCAACCGAGACTTCCTCAAGGTCCAGTATGTTCAACAACATTCCGCGGTGGCGCGCCGGAATGAGTTGGCCTGCATCGGTCACTATGGTTCTTAATTCATCTGAAGACACGTGCTCATCACTTTGTTTTGCCGGGTCAAAGCCCAATAGCCGAAGTAGGCCGTTAGTGATGGCGTTAATCATTGCGACAAAGGGGTAAAGTACCTTCATCAGTGGCACGAGAATGACACTGGCGGGAAAAGCAATTTTCTCTGGATACAATGCGGCGATGGTTTTAGGTGTTATTTCCGCAAATACCAGAATGATGAACGTTAGAAAGAGGCTGGCAACAAATATGCCTGCATCGCCATAGAGTCGTATGCCGATGATGGTCGCGATGGAAGCAGCGAAAATATTGACGAGGTTATTGCCGATCAGGATCAGACCAATAAGCCGGTCAGGCCGCTCCAGCAGTTTGCCTGCGCGCAATGAGCCCTTATGGTTGTTTTTCTGCAGATGCTTCAGCCGGTATCGGTTGAGCGCCATCATTCCTGTTTCTGAGCTCGAAAAGAATCCCGAGAGGATGATGAGTGCAGCTAGAATCGCGAAAAGTAGACCCAGCGGTGCTTCGTTCAAAGGCGTGGTGGCCCTCGCATTATTTGGAACCGTGCATCTTGTACAAAAAGGCGGTGGGGAGCAAGCGTTCTCATCAATGAAAAGTCAGCGCTGTAGTATCAGTTCCAAAACGAGCTTCGAGCCAAAAAATGCCAGCATGAGCATGACGAAACCGCTGAGCGTGAGGCGCACGGCGGTACTGCTGCGCCAACCCAGACGATAGTGTCCCCACAGCAGAGTTGAAAAAAGTAGCCATGCGCCGAGGGTGAGTACCGTTTTGTGCGCCACGCTCTGAGCGAACATGTCTTCTATATAGAGGGCGCCAGAGAGTATCGCAATCGACAGCAGCGATACGCCAATCCACAGCAGTTCAAAAAGCATGCTCTCCATTAGCTGAAGCGGTGGCAGGATTTGTACTAGGCCATGTGTCTTGCGATGGCGGAGCTGCTGGTCTTGCAATGATAGTAATGCCGCCTGAATTGCCGCCAGTGTTAATACTGAGTAAGCGAGTATCGAGCTGCTA
>JBGCDE010000278.1:0-4455 GCA_045105115.1 Pseudomonadales bacterium
CGTCAGCGCTAACGTCGTCTCGGCACAAAGAGCCCAATAACTCCCGCGACTTAGGTCCGGCAATGGCGATGCCGTGCAGCTCATCGCTGCGGTTGCGGTAGTTAACGCCTTCGGCAGGCAAGTGCTGCTCAAACCAACGACGATGCATTTCCTGCGCAGCGCCAGAGCCGAGTATTAGATAGCGATCTTGTTCAAGGCAGGCAACCGTAAGGTCGCCCCAGAGCTTGCCCTTTGGTGTGAGCATTGGCGTAAGCTTCAGTTTGCCTGGAGCGGGAATGCTGTTCGCCAGCATTCGGTCGAGAAAATCGAGAGCGCCGGGCCCGGTGAATTCGTGCTTGGCAAAGTTGGCGATTTCAATTGCGCCGACTCGCTCGCGCACGGCGCGAACTTCTTCGGCAACATAATTGAAGGCATTAGAGCGGCGAAAACTTGGTTCCTCAAAGGCATTTTCAATAGAGTCGGCGAACCAAAGAGCGTGCTCAAGACCAAAGCTAACACCCATCACAGCACCTTTGGCGATCATGCGGTCATAGGTGGCGGTTGTTTTTTGCTTGCGCATGGCAGGCAGCTCTTCGTTTGGGTACGTAAGCAGAAAGCGTCGTTCGTAATTTTCTGTGGATTTCTTCGTGCCGTATTCTCGTGTTGCAAATTCGCCAAAACGGGCAATATCCATCGCCCACACGTCAATTGAGGGCTCTCCATCCATCATCCATTCGGCCATGCACAGTCCTACGCCACCCGCTTGGCAGAACCCCGCCATTACGCCAACGGCAGCCCAGTAGTTTTGCAAGCCAGGCACGGGTCCAATCATTGGATTGCCATCCGGGCCGAAGGTGAAAGGACCATTGACCACTGATTTAATTCCGGCACGGCCAAGCGCAGGAATACGATCAAAAGCCAGAGCAAGCCGGTCGCCAACGCGGTCTAGATCATCCTGCAGAAGTTCGTGGCCAAAATCCAGGGGCGTGCCACCCACCATCCAAGGTGTTCCAACCGATTCATAAGTGCCTAACAAAAGACCTTGGTGCTCCTGTCGAAAGTATATGTTGGCTTCATAATCTATACCTGCAGCAATTTCACCTTCAAAATTTGCGATCTCGGGTATTTCTTCTGTGATTAAGTAATGATGTTCCATTGGTTGTACGGGAAGGTCGATACCGGCAAGGTGCCCAACTTCACGTGCCCACAGCCCGGCGGCGTTCACTATCATGTCAGCATGGATGGTGCCCTGGGGCGTGACAACATCCCAGCCGCCATCTGCGCGTGGATTAGTTTCGATGACCGGTGTGTTGCGATACGACTTGGCGCCAAAGTGCTTAGCGGCCTTGGCGTAGGCGTAAGTAACACCTGAAGGGTCGATGTAACCGTCCAATGGGTCATACAAAGCGCCCAAATATTGCTTGGGGTCAATTAAGGGGTTCATCTTAACGACGTCTTCGAGTGAGACGAACTCCTGGTCCAGGCCCATATAGCGAGCCTTAGAGCGTTCTTGTTTTAAGTAATCTAAACGTTCGGGAGTGGATGCCAAATAGAAGCCGCCGCAAGCGTGCATGCCCACGGACTGACCTGAAATTTCTTCGAGTTCTTTGTACAAATTAATCGTATAGCCTTGCAGCCTTGATATGTTTGGGTCGGAACTGATGGTGTGAATCTGACCCGCGGCGTGCCAGGACGACCCAGAGGTCAGTTCTGAGCGTTCCAGTAAAATGACGTCCTTCCAGCCAAATTTGGCGAGATGAAAAAGAATGGAGCAACCAACTACACCACCTCCGATAACAACTACTTTCGCATGTGTTTCCAATATTCCGTCCACCTGTTCTTAGGCATTATTGTTTTGAATGTATGGGTTTGGATTCCTAGTACCAGCGATCATCGCTGTTTTCCTTTACCTTGGCCATAAAGGTCTGCAGTTCATCGTCTATAGCTTCATCCAGCACTGGCGCTTGGTATTCATTTAGCATTTGCTTCCAACGAAGATTGGCGCGCTGCGCAGTATCAAGCGCCCCGTTGTCTTGCCATTGCTCAAAGCTTTCAGAGTCAGACATTGTCGAGTCATAAAACGCTGTCTCATAGTTTTGCATAGTATGGGCGCAGCCGAGAAAGTGGTTGCCTGGTTCTACTTCACGGTACGCGCCGGCCGCCAGGCCATTATCATCAACCGCCATGCCCTGTAAAAATCGCTGATAGCCGCCTAGACGATCAACATCGAGAATGAATTTTTCGTAGCTCATGGTCAAGCCGCCCTCTAGCCAGCCCGCAGCGTGCAATACGAAATTGGCACCACCGAGTACAGTTGAGTGCATGCTATCGGCACTCTCACTTGCTGCCTGGGCATCGCAGAGTTTGGAAGCCGTTAAAGACCCGCCACAGCGCAGTGGCACACCAAGGCGCCTCGCCAGTTGGCCAATCGCATAGTTAGACATAACGGGCTCGGGCATGCCGAAGGTGGGCGCTCCCGATTTAAGGCTCATTGAAGAGAGAAAGTTACCTAACACAAAAGGAGAGCCGCGCCGAACGAGTTGGCTAAATGCTCCTGCGGCCATTCCTTCGGCCAGTGCCTGTGCAATGGCTGCCGCTGTTGTTACTGGACCCATCGCGCCACCGAGAATAAAGGGCGCGACAATAATGGCTTGATTTGCGCCGCAATACACCTGAATAGCTTCGCTGGCGACCTTGTCAAACATCAGTGGCGAGTTAGCATTAACATTACCCATGATGCAGCAATGGTCTTCAAGATGGTGCGCGCCAAATAGGATGCGAGCCATCTCGACAGAGTCTTCGGCCCTATCTTTTGTGGTAATCATGCCGAGGTAGGGTTTGTCTGAGTATTTTATATGGCCGTACTCAATGTCGAGATGGCGTTTGTTTACAGGAATGTCGCAGGGCTCCACCGGAATACCGCCACTGTGATGTAGCCAAGGCGACATGTAGGTTAGCTTCACCATGTTATTGAAATCTTCCAAAGAACCGTAGCGCCGCCCCTTGTCGAGATCACGAATAAAAGGTGATCCGTAGGAAGGAGCGAAAACTGCGTTGTTCCCCCCAATTACAACGTTACGCGCTGGGTTGCGGCCATGCTGAGTAAATTCAGAGGGTATGGTTTTGCACAATTCTCTCGCCATGCCTTTTGGCAGGCGTACTCTAACGCCGTCAACATCCGCCCCGGCTTCGCGCCAGATTTCCAGTGCCTTAGGGTCGTCTCGAAACTCCACACCGATTTCTTGCATTAGCCAATCGGCTTGTTGCTCTATCGCCTGTAGCGATTCTCCAGAAAGAAAATCGTAGTAAGGGATGCTGCGCTGTATGTACGCAGGCGCGGATATTTTGCCTCTATTGGCCGCTCGCTCACGGGTGCGGCTGGGTCGTCTACTCATGATTGGATAAGGTCTTATTATAAATATAATTGATCTAGGCTACCTATTTTGGCAAGAGTCTAGCTTGAATAAATAGCACTTTATTGCATGCTGTTAACGTCGTAAACTACAAGTAAGCTCATAGTCACATAAATTAAATTTATGCAAAATATCCCCTCAATGAGTGGCCTCAAAGTATTTGCCAGTGCGGCGCAGCATCTCAGTTTTACACTCGCTGCTCGCGAACTTGGGCTGAGTCAACCTGCCGTTAGCCACGCTGTGAAGTTGTTGGAACAACATGTTGGAGTGAGTCTATTTGAGCGCCGACACAGAAGCCTTCGACTGACACCTGCTGGGGAAAAATTTCATCAGGATGTAATGATAGGGCTGGGGCATATTGAGCAGTCAGTTCAAGGCTTGAGGATGATGGCTGCGGACGACAGCCGCGTCACTTTGTCTATATCAACTGCGTTTGCCACTCACTGGTTATTACCTCGCGTGGCACGATTTAAAGCAAGGTATCCAGACATCGACTTGAGGTTTCAAACCACAGCCTACGATATTGATCTCAATGCAGCAGGCATAGGCTTAGGGGTGCGCTATGGTTCTGGAAACTGGCCGAACTATCGCTGTTGGAAAATTTTTGATGAGGTTGTTTTAGCGGTGTGCAGCCCAGGTTATCGTGATGAACTCGGCGACCTTAGTGCCAAAGACCTTATTGGACATGCTTTAATTCACCTGGATGAACCGCATAGGACCCGAATGGATTGGCGGAGTTGGTTTGACAACTTAGCCGTACCGGTTAGCTCATCATTACCCGGCATGAATCTAAACGACTATGCGATTGTGCTGCAAGCTGCAATGGAAGGGCAGGGCGTCGCATTGGGTTGGCATTACGTTGTTAAGCGATTAATAGATAACAGGCAATTGGTGCCTGCCTGTAGGGAAAAGGTTGTAACTGATAAAGCCTTTTACTTGGTAAGCCCCGCTAATGTGCCCATGACTGCGTTCACCAAAACAGTTCGCGATTGGATGTTAGCTGAAGCGGCAGTTGAAAATAAATCGGCTTGAGCCCGATGTAAGTCTTTTGGAAACAGTCCCA
>JBGCDE010000279.1:0-5887 GCA_045105115.1 Pseudomonadales bacterium
CTGGTTTTGCAGCGATAGAAGATAATCCTGTAATTGCGAACGCTTATAATCAGTTATCGACTGCATGCCCGATATCGTCAAATCTTTGACGGAATCACGAGTGAATTGATGAATGCCCCAACTGACGATCAGCATTGGCAAGATTCCTGTGACAAGCATGCTTACAAGAACTTTCTTTCGCATTGTTAGATTTTTCATTAACTCTTTTTCCATCGGTTCACAGCATTTCTTATCGGCGATGGTCGCGTTTTCTTTAATGATATCTGGCGCTTGGTTTTTCATAAAAAGTTCGCCAGAGTTGCTAGACTTAAATTAAGGGAATTAGCAAATTAAGTTTTTACTTGGCGGATTGCATGAAAATACTCATCGTCGATGACAGCTCGTCAATGCGATTGATAATCAAGCGTACTTTGAAGCAGGCGGGTTTTAGCGGTCTGGAATTTTGCGAAGCCGGCGACGGTCAAGAAGGTCTTGGTGTTCTTGAAAGCGAACAACCCGATCTCGTTTTATGCGACTGGAATATGCCTGTGCTGAGCGGTTTGGAAATGCTGGAACGCGTTAGGGCTGATGAAAACCCGGTAAAGTTTGGTTTCATCACCACCGAATCAACCAGTGAAATGCGAGCCAAGGCCAGAGAGGCTGGTGCTCAGTTTCTAATTGCCAAACCATTCACACCAGAATCGTTTGAGAAGACCTTAAAGAAAGTGATTGTGTAAAGATGAAACCTTATAAACTGCCCGAAGAAAAATCTCTGCAAGAATCACTACTTATGATTCTTGGCGAAGAGCCCGAGCTTGCAACGCTAGAAAGCCTGGACTCTGCAAGTCACGTAGCTTTGTTTATTAATGAAGATCAGCAGGTGGTCTCTTCCTGCTCGGTTGATTTAAGCGGTGCTGCTGCTTTGTCATGCGGACTTTCATTGATACCTCCTGCCATGGCGGACGAGATGATCAAAGATAAGAAGCTTACAGATATCGCGAGCGAGAATCTGTATGAAGTCATGAACATTTTTTCAAGTCTGTTCATGGACAATGACACGCCGCATTTGAAGTTGAGTTCTGTTGCGCTGGTCGACGAGGTCAGTCTGCCTAGTGACGATGCCTGCGAGACTACAGAGAACATTTTTTCAGTAACAAGCGGTAAGTACCAACCCGGCATCGTTAGCTTCAGCCGCTACGACTATCCCTAACTACGCAGAGTGCTGGCGCTGCGTTTTATCTTTGGCTTGTTGAAGTAAGTCATCCAGCGGCAATTCTGAGACCCCAAAATAGCTGATAAAGCGACTGACAATATGATCGCCGACTGACTCATTGCACTCATCGGCTAATGCAAGCTCATTAGCAAGACCAACGCATTCAGCCGTAGCTCGGTGATTCTCACAAATTTCAGGTGCACTGTGATATTGAATTGCGCTGGCTATGTCTTCTGGTAAGCCCCAGTGGCGTACCAGTGCTGCGCCTAGCTCAGCATGGCTAAAGCCAAGCACTGAGCGTTCTGCCGAAAATAACTCTAGTTCTTGGTCCAACGTTAGCTCTAGCACCTCAGTCATACTCGCGGTATGTGTTCTGCACAGCAAAAAGAAACCTATGTCGTGTAGCAGTGCCGCCGCGAACAAATTGTCTGACTTCAGGTCAACGTAGTCTGCTAGAACAACCGCTATTTGTGCCGTAATGACGCTGTGCGACCAGAATGTCGTCGCTTGCATTAAATCTGACTCAATAGGCGAGAACGCATCGTCACTGCTGATCACGAAGGCAAGTTCGGCTATTTCCTTACGACCTACTCTGAAAATAGCATCGGCAACCGAACCAACCGATTCGCGCGTCCGATAGGCTGGGCTATTCACCACCCGAAGAAGCTGAGCGGTAAAAGCTGGGTCTTGCTCTATGACCTCAGCAATATCCTGATTGGCGCAGTTAGCGGATTGCGCAAGCTGCGCAATTTCTAATGCGGAATGCGGAAATCGTACGTGACGCTCTGCGTATTCCAGAAGCTCATCGATATTGGGCTGCATAAGTTCTTCACCTTTTTTATTTGTATCGCCCTAAATCATCATAACTTTAATCATATTGAGCTAAACATGAAGGGAAACATGCCGATAACAAAAGTAAGAAACATCGATAACGCATAACAGCAGAGGACGCCGCATTGACCGACATGAATATGGATGAGCTGCAGGGCTTATTTTTAGAGGAATGCGCGGAGAATGTCGACGTTCTGGAGTCTGGCTTGCTCTCGATGCGCGACACGGGAAACGATCCAGACACGCTGAACGCTGTTTTTCGCGCCGCACACTCCATAAAGGGAGGTGGTGCGACGTTCGGTTTTGATAGTCTTTCGCAACTCACGCACAGCATGGAAGCCTATTTAGACGCTCTTCGGTCGGATCAAGCGGAGTGGACAGAAATTGCTCTGGGCATCTTATTCCAGGCAGTCGATGTGTTACGCGATATGTTGAATTCAACTGACCCTGCAGAGCATTCAGCGCATCCTGATCTGACCACAACCAGAACGGCGCTCGATAGCTTGTTAGCTGGCGAGAAGCCAGAACAGGCGGTGGCCAATAGCACAGAAGATAGCAAAGAAACCCCTAGTCATTGGCACATTCTTTTTCAGCCTAACGAAGACATGGCCAGCCGCGGCAACGACCCGATACCTATACTGAGAGAGCTCGAGGAACTTGGCACGACGCACACTCAACTTGACATGCACAAGCTGCCAGTCTGGGAACAATTTGACCCAACTTTGTTGTACCTGGACTTTTCAATCGATTTTACCGGCAAGGCAAGCGAGGCGGATGTACTAGAAGTTTTTGAGTGGGTTGAATTCGATTGTGCTCTAACGCTGTCGGAGAAGGTCGACGAGGCAGAGGCAAAAGCCGAACCTGCGCCAGCACCTGCACTCGCTTCGCCAGTTACAGACACTAATACTCCCGCTCGCAAGCAAGCTGCAAAACCCCCAGCCACTGACCCGTCGATTCGCATTGCAACAAATAAGATTGACCGGATTATGGATCTCGTTGGCGAACTGGTAATCACCCAGTCTATTTTGAGCGGTTCAATCTCTTCACAGCAGAACGATAACCGGCAGGGTTTGCAAAGTAATCTGGAAGACCTGGAGAGAAATACGCGAGAGCTACAAGAGAGTGTTATGCGCGTGAGAATGCTGCCAATCTCTTTTGCCTTTGGTCGCTTGCCTAGAATTGTTCACGACCTTTCAACTCGGCTAGAAAGACCGGTGAATCTGAAATTTGAAGGTGAGGCAACGGAACTCGACAAAACGGTACTTGACCATCTGGTTGATCCACTTGTTCACCTTACCCGTAACGCAATTGACCATGGAATTGAAAGCCCAGATATGCGACGTGACGCCGGCAAGAGTGAAACCGGCACCATTTTATTGTCTGCTCATCATAAAAGTGGATCTATAGTCATCACCATTGAAGATGATGGTCAAGGAATAGATACCGAAAAGGTGTTAGAAATTGCTCGTAGCAAAGGCGTAGTAGAACCGAACGCGGAGTTGTCCGACGCCGAGATTGCACAATTGATCTTCGCCCCAGGATTTTCAACGGCAGAAGCCGTCACAGAAATTTCAGGCCGAGGGGTTGGTATGGATGTTGTTAAGCGCAACATCATCGAACTTGGCGGTAAGGTTGCTATTCACTCAGAACGATACAAGGGATCTAAGGTTACGATTCAACTACCTCTAACACTTGCGATACTTGACGGGCAGCTAATACAAGTTGGTCAGCAGACCTTTGTAGTTCCCATTGAAAACATAGTTGAAACCATAGAACTCAAGAACAATATGCTGGCAGATGTTGTCGGGGTTGGCAAAGTAGCGCGTTACCGAGAGCACAGCTTGCCACTGATTTATCTACGAAACAGTCTGCTCGAAGGCTCCCAAGCTAACGATAGTTCAAGCGATCATCAGATTCTTGTTGTTGAGGTGCATGGCGAGAGAGTGGGTTTGGTCATCAGTGATGTGTTGGGGCAGCAGCAGGTCGTTATTAAGTCGCTGGAGAAAAATTTTCGAAAGATACCGGGAATCAGCGGCGCCTCCATCATGAGCGATGGAACCGTTGCTTTAATACTCGACACGACAATCTATCTTTCATCCGCAGGAATAAAAAAGGCAGCCTAATAGGAGAGCTACGATGAATAATACCGATAC
This sequence comes from Pseudomonadales bacterium, assembly GCA_045105115.1. Lineage (GTDB taxonomy): Bacteria > Pseudomonadota > Gammaproteobacteria > Pseudomonadales > JAUIET01 > JAUIET01. The sequence continues at coordinate 4,177 of JBGCDE010000279.1, forward strand.
CGCCGAAGAAACCGATAGCGAATCGAGCAAAGAGCAATTTCTGACGTTTAGATTGGATCAGGAATGTTACGCCATAGACATACTTGCAGTGAGAGAGATTCGAAGCTGGACTGAGCCCACGCCACTGCCTCATACCCCAACGCATGTTCTGGGAGCGATGAATCTTCGCGGGGCTATCATTCCGGTTGTTGACCTTCGGGTACAGTTTTCGGTGAACAATGAAGGTTTCAGCAGCACGACTGGCGTGATCGTTGTGCAAGCGAATGAAGAACAAGAAGGCAGACAAATTGGCTTGGTGGTTGATCAAGTGTTGGACGTGGCCTATCTGGAAGCCGAGACCAGTGACGATACAACGCAACGAACCAGTGGTCGATACGTACGCGGATTAAGAAGCTCCGAACAAGGCTTGGTTATTCTGGTTGAGTTGGCAAACATTGTTGAAGATTGTCTACTTGACCAGGCTGCCAATACAGAGTGAAGAACACCATGGACTTCGTACTTCCTGAAGAAATAACCATTAAGTCAGTTCGTGAGCTTAAAGACTGTCTTTGCGAACTGCTGAGTGCACCGAACGAGAACGCTTTAAGCATTGACGCCAGCCACCTGCAGCGCATAGATTCCCTTGGCTATCAATTACTTCTCGCTTTTCAGCACACCATGACTGAGAGCGAAAAGACGGTTGACTGGTCGGCACCCAGTGAGGCTTTGCTGGAATGTAATCGCTTGCTGGGAAATGGTCAGAATCTGTTTTCACAGCAGCCGACAAACAGCGACGAATAAGTTGATAGAGAATCAGCCGCGCCAGGCTCAACAACCACTCCCGGAAAAGATTACTGATAATCAGTTCGTCGCTTTACGCGAACTCGCGATGGAAACGACGGGCATAGAGCTGCAAGACAATAGAAAATTGATGTTGTATTCGAGGCTTGCTCGACGGCTTAGTGAATTGAACATGCGCAGTTTCGACGACTACATCTCTCAGCTAAAAAGCCCTTCTAGTCAGGAAAGAACTATCTTTGCGAACAAGGTTACAACAAACCTGACGTATTTTTTTCGCGAGCCGAACCACTTTCAATACCTTGTCGACCATGCTTTACCAGCATTGGCTGATAGCCGAGCAGAGGGAGAGCCACTGCGTATTTGGTCAGCTGGTTGCTCTACCGGACAAGAGCCCTATAGCTTGGCAATCACCGCAAAATCTGTAATGCAGCGTCTGGCGCCTGCACCTCGCATTCTTTGTACCGACATTAACACTGAAGCTCTGGACGCTACCCGCCAGGGTTGTTACCTCAGTGAAGAGCTAAGAGGTTTGACCTTGCAACGGCAAAAGCAATGGTTCACGCCGGTGGAAAACAAACGTTATCAAGCGCAAGAATCGCTGCGAGAGATGCTGATCGTAAAGCAATTGAATTTTTTCGACCCATGGCCGATACGAAATGCAGTAGAAATCATATTTTGCAGAAATGTGATGATTTACTTTGGAAGAGAAGCGCAAGAGGAATTGCTAAATCGCTTTGCCAACTTATTGAAGACAGGCGGCTATCTGTTTCTTGGTCACTCAGAAACACTGCAATTTTCTGATCATCGGTTCGAACGTGTGGCACCAACCGTTTATCAACGGAAAGCCTCGTGATAATACCAGGCCCAATGCATGGCGATACTGGCGGTGGCTGCGATGAAAAGCCGCCCATTTTCGTGCGCTATGTGCATC
>JBGCDE010000280.1:0-2741 GCA_045105115.1 Pseudomonadales bacterium
TTAACTTGCCGATACCCCCTAGAGAGTTAACCTGTTAGAACCCACCGCTATGCTAGAGCGACTTTATCACTCGATTGGAGAATTTACAGGCGACAATAAAACCACCTTGCCGCTCGCGGACCTTGTAGGCACGTACACCGAAATGTGGTTGTCACCCTCCAGAAAGAGTGACGACGGCAGAATAGCTGAGAATTGAGCAACTTGCTGCTCATTGGGCGCGCTCAGCATTGTTGTAGCCGCAACAGTGCCGTTTAGCGAGACAATAAGAGATGCGCCTGTAGCAAATTCTGTTGCCAGTTGTACCCAGCCTGATACTCTCACCGGAAGTTTATTGGCCCCCAAATCAATATTCTTCAAAGCGTCGCTAGAACGTATAGACGCTTGAAGTGCACTCTTTTCGACAATAGCCAGATTACTGATTGGCTTGCCCACGAGGTACCCAAATGGGCCGTCACGATAAAGACCATAAAAGTCACTTCCATCTCCGAACAATGCAACTTTGTAAGCCAGTTCCTGACCTAGCCCCGCAACAGTGTCCAACAGATGTTCCACATTTTCCCCACGCCGTGTTGTCACCTTTGTACGTTTTTGTACCGCTGGATCGTCAAAGAGATCTAGGCCCCCACCTTCCTTCAGGGGAAGCTCAGACAACCGCGCCAGAATTGTCGGTACCACATCAACCAAGTCTGTCGTTCGTGAATCGATAACGGGTTCATTTTGTTTTGGCAGTTTGATAAACAGCGGAATGAACATGATTTCAGCTGCATTGGATTTTTGTATTTGCCGGCGCTTTGACCCAGGCTTAAAGCTAGCTCCATGATCGGAGGTTACAACAAGTATTGAGTCTTCGAACAAGCTTGTTTCCCTCATTCTTGAAAGCGTTTCAACCAAAACCTTATCAGCAAAGCCTAGCTGAAGAAGATGCCGCTGATACCCTTCTCGACTTGAGCGAGGTGTCGATTTCCAAAAGTCCCGCGGATCAAGACCCGGAACTTTTCGGGGTTCAGCAAGGTAGGTCCTGCCGTCCGGGAGATAAGCCCAAGGGTAATGAGGCAACATAATATGGACGAAATGTAGGCCAGGTGAAGAGCCAGGCCATAACCGATCTAGAAACCTGGTAATCCAACGAGGTTTTGTTCCCTCCAGTGCCCTAAAAACGTGGTCATCTGGAAGTGGGTTAGCAGCAGCGACCCGCGGCGTTCGATCTTTCCATGCGGGCCGCAAAAATCCACCCCAAGTTTTATTGATGGCAGGTAACCGTGTACGAAGCGAAGAAGGCGTTATGAGATGACTGTAGACGATACTAAGGTCAGTTAGGATTGAGTGGACTCTTTGCGCGACCGAAGTATGTGTTTGTTTGTAGTTCCAACACAAAGTTCGCGGGCAAAGAGTCGTCATCAGCTCATTCACATTATCTAAATTGTGAGTCGGGGAAAGAAGTGTAAATAAGTTGTGTTGGTGATCCACGTAGTCCGGGATTTTATTTGCCACAGGGTAAGTGCCTGTGAGCAAAGCCGGCAGAGCTTGCAGTGTGTGTTCAGCCACTGTCGTCGCATTGGAAAACCAAGTGCTGTTTTGAGAAAGATCGTAGAAACCTGGAAATCGGACTTTGTCAATTTCTCCCTTACTATCTAATAGAGAAAGCAGCGGTAGCTCGTCGAATACAACCATCACCACCGGGGTAGGGTCGACCGTTCCACTAGGAAGGGGTTCCACTTCGGGGGCACGCATCAACTTGCTCACAGGTGAGGCGAAGAGAAATAGGAGCGGAAACAACACCGCTGCGGGAGCCAGTGCCATCAAGAAGTTCGAGACCGCACCCGTGCGTGCAGCCAAAAGCCCGACAATCACTGCTACAAACGTTATGGCAAAGAAGAATACGGGTGTGCTTGGGTCCAAGTAACGAACGAGAGCGGTGGCGGCCAAAATAGAAGTTAAGAACAAAAGCGTAGTGAGCCGCACCCATTTGCCCAGGAGTAGGCCTGGTAGTGCGATGGCGAACGGGAGAAAGACTGAAATCGCAACAACTGCCCACACAATCTCATTAGCTTGCGATTGACGGGCGAAAAAAAACTCCGCATCCCTGCCGACCAAATTATAAACTGGCTGAGCAATAGCAAATGCTGTCAGGGAAAATATTTGTAACAGATAGTGGAGGCGTTGTGTTTTCACACCAAATTTGGCAGGTCGAAGTTTAGAACCGATAAGGCAGCCTAGCAAATAAACGGGGCGCATAATAGACCCCGAGACTGTAACCAAATCTGTTTAACTGCCCTATCATTCTGCCTCAGATTTCAACCGGTCAATTTTTTCTTTCAACACTTCCGATTCGGCTGTGAGCGTAGAATAAAGACGGATGTTGCCATTGCGCTGTGCTTCAAACGCTTTTGTCGCAAGCGCTTTATGTTCTGCTTGCAGCTTCTTGAGTGGTGAGCTCTTAAAAATACTGAACATATCATGATCCCTTTTTTATCGCAGATTCACCACATATACGCGGCAACTGATTCAAAGGATCAAACAGGCGAAGTAAAATGCGCTCAAATCAAACGACAACCGGCGTCCGAATCACCTGGCAATTAGTAAACTCAGCCAAGCCCAACTCAGTGTTTTCTACTCCGATGCCAGACTCTTTCACCCCACCAAACGGCGCATGCGCATTCTTCGCCATATGGTGGTTACTCCAAACGCTACCCGACTCAATGCGCTCGGCGATCGCCTTGGCTTGGGGAATGTCTTTACTC
>JBGCDE010000281.1:0-8154 GCA_045105115.1 Pseudomonadales bacterium
AGCTGATCAAAGCCTACCCCCTGTGGTTCACAGTTCTGAAGATTTACCGAGGCACCATTATTCGCATTACCCGCCACATCATGCACTCTTTGATGGTGGTTTCCGGCTTCGTCATACCACCCCTTTATGACTTGCAGCCGCTGCAAAGGCATACCGGCTTGTTCTGGTGTTCCTGAATCAGCCAGTGCACTGGCCAGAAATACCGGTGATTTATCCATGCCTGTCAATTCTCCACCCATAGGAACACCGCTGGCATAGGCAGTTTCTATCATCGAATCACTGTCGCAGATATTTGTATCAAACGCTTGGCCCGCAAAAAAACGTGGCTGGATTCGCGGCCCACTCGTTCCGAACACCTCCCTGGACCGAATGTTATCGAACAAGTCTTCACGGCTGTTCTGTTCAGACCAAACCCCAATCAAGCCACCCGGGTTATTGCTGGTGTTGCCTGGTACTTCCGATTTGTAAGTAACCCGACGCTCTGGTGTGCCATCGCCCCAACCAAGGTGGCCGGCATACTGTTGCTCAGATACGGAACCTCCGGTTCCGTTATGAGTGTCTGTTGAAGCCATAATTCCAAACTGAAACGGATTGACTCCTATTCGTTCCTGCTCTTTCAAACCTTCAATTAACGCGTAACGAACATAGCTGTTGCGAGTGGTACAGTTCGGTCCTTTGTGTGGCACATAGTCGGCAAAAGGACCCGCATAGCAATCATCAATATTCTCGGTTCCGGCAACCGCCTTAAATGCTAGATTCTCGAATTTTTCGAAATCGCATAATTCATCTTCACCGCCCAGCACACCGCTTAAGCCATTGCGGCATTCCGAATCACCTTTGTGCTGCATTATTTCAACAACCGGCTCGATTCGACGCCGGAGCTCTACGCGCTCAACTTGTGCCGCCTTGCCGCTTGCGCCGGCATAATCCACCGCGAACATTCGACCATTGCTGATATTCGAATTATGGGGAATCGCTAATACATCACAGCCGTTTTCATCATCCAGGCAATTCTTGTCAAGTATCTCCCAAAGCCGCCACTCTCGAGGCGCGTCGAGGTAGCTAATCGGTCGTTGAGGCACACGCGTATTTCGGAAAATCACATTGCGATGCAGATTGCTGCCAAGCCGAACCGAGCTGTATTCAAAGGCCACGAATGTGGTTCGCTCGCACCCATCACTCACATCATTCCACGCTTCGGCCGCTTCTATCGCCTCATGCCAGGGTGTTTCGGAGGCTACTTTGCAGCGCTCGCCGTCATCACCACAAAGCTCATCATCACGTGCAGGAAAAGGACTGAAGATTTTGGCAAGTAAACTTGGGTTTCTCCCTTCGCCTTCTTCAAAAGCGCCGCAAAATTCGGCTGTTTTTGCAATCTCGGGGTTTTGGCAAAGTGTTTGTTCGCCTAAAAACTCAGCGTGATCAGTCACCGCCATAAAATCCAGCGGCCTATCAATACTGACCGAGCGTGTTAGTTCCGTGTCGCCTTGATTTACAGGCAAAGATATTGCGCCCTGCCCGAACGCGTACCGATACGCGTCGCTTGGCGTTGCTCGGCTGCCAAACGAGTAGCCATCGTTTGATAGCGCGGTGTGAACGTGAAGATCACCGAAATACGCATTCTTGGTGGCGCTGTACTGAGCGCAAGGCCTGACCACCGCTTTGCTGTTTGGTGCGTGTTCTGAGACCGTAAAATCACTGAGTGGCGCTTCCGGATCACCACAAGCAACGAGCAAAACGGAGTAACAGCTGATAGCCAGCATTCGAACAGGCTGTTGGAAAAAATTCATTTGCGCGCAACTAGGTCAAGAAACATGACCGAAGTATAAGGCCTTCGCGAGCGACATGCCGGCGGAGTGACTTTGCTGTAACATCTGCATTTGCTTCTAATTAAGTCATCAATAGCCTCTCCCATATCATTCTTGCTATTAATGATACTTCAACTCTAAGGGATGACCATGAGCCAATTATTTACCCCCACTCAATTAGGCAGTATTGAACTGGCCAATCGCGTTGTGATGGCACCAATGACACGCAGCCGTTCAGATGATCAGGGCGTGCCCACCGCGATGATGCTCGACTATTATCGCCAGCGAGCAAGTGCCGGTTTAATCATCGCGGAAGGCACGTATCCATCCGAGAACGGTAAAGGCTACTGCCGAACACCGGGCATTGTTAATCAGCAGCAGATAGACGCTTGGGCCGGCATCACCGAAGCGGTGCACCAGGAAGGTGGGAAAATCGTCCTGCAAATTATGCATTGCGGCCGCTGTTCGCACGCAGACAACAAAAGCGAAACCGCAGAAACGGTCGCGCCCTCGGCCATTTCCGCTGCAGGCGAAGTGTTCACCGAAACCGGAATGAAACCCTTCAGCGAACCCAGAGCTCTGCGCAGCGACGAAATACCTGAAGTGATTGAAGAGTATCGCCAAGCCACAGAAAATGCCTACGCTGCGCAATTTGACGGTGTGGAGTTACACGGTACGAGTGGCTATTTACCCGCGCAATTTCTGTCACCCGGAAGTAATCAACGCGACGACAAATACGGTGGTTCGCTTGAAAATCGAGTACGTTTTTTTGCCGAAGTTCTGGAGGTGATGAGCAAGGTTGATGGCGCCGATAAGGTTGGCTTGAGAGTTTGCCCAGGGTTTCCGTTCAACGATGTAAAAGACCCCAACCCACAAGAAAGCTTTGAAGCCATGCTTGCCGCTATCGAACCACTTGGTTTGGCCTATCTGCATTTGATGCGCGCAAGCCCTCTGGATGTTTATGAGCTCGGTCACAATTTTTTCAAGGGGCCACTGATTTTGAACGGCGGTTATAAGAAAAGCAGCGCCACACAAGCGATTGAAGAACGTGGCGCCACCGCTGTCGCCTTTGCGACCTCATACATAGCGAACCCGGATTTAGTAGCTCGCCTAGGGGAAGACTTACCTCTGTCGGAAGTGAAGCAGGAATTACTGTATACCAACACACCCGAAGGCTACAGCGATTACTCAAACTATGATTATTCAAACCATCAAGGCTAACGCGCAAACAGTTCCGATTCTATATCCGCAAATGCTTTGAACTCCAGCGCATTGCCGCTGGGGTCAAGGAAAAACAGAGTGGCTTGCTCGCCGGCCTGGCCCTCAAATCGAATATGCGGCTCAACCACAAATTCGGAAATAACTTCTTCCAGGCGCGCCTTGAACTCATGCCACTGCGGAAGCGTTAGCACTACACCAAAGTGTGGTACCGGCACATTCTTACCATCTACCGGTTTGGCCTGAGAAATTCCTTCACTGTGTTCAGGGTTTAGATGCACGACCAATTGGTGGCCGAACATATCAAAGTCTACCCAATGAACATCGCTACGACCTTCTCTAAAACCAAGCTTAGCCCCATAGAAATCACGCGCTTCGGCAATATCACGAACCTGGACAGCCAAATGAAACGGTGTGAGAGGTACCGACACACCTTACTCAATAAGAACATTGGGACGTGGCAGACCTTGCTCTTCACACATCATCAAATAGAAGTTCAGGGTTAACAAACCATCTACCACTGATGTGATGTTACCGTCGGCATCCAGGTTAATATTCGAGCCGTACATTTGAAACCACACACGCGTATCGTCTTCAATGCATTGCAAAGTATGCTCAGAACCAGCGGGTTCATACAAAAAGGAGCCGGCCCGGTTTACGTAGTCATATTCCTTGTACTTCCATGCACCTGAGGTTGTATAGCCATACACGGGGCCGGTATGACGGTGTTTCTCTACTTCGTAGCCAGCCTTGAATACGTTCTCGATTATCCACAAGCCTTCCCCTCTCTTGACTTGAAGTACTTTCAACAAGCTGCCATCACCAATGTCCACAAACGGTAAATCGTCAGCGGCAAAGTGCACAGCTTCCTGTGATTGCGTGTCTGTCATCTAATCCTCCAGTAATGACCGATATGTTGGTGGGCAGAATACGCCGTCACCGGTTAAAATGCATCCGCCACGTCTTTACGAGCATGCAATGAACACAAATACCCTGAGCGCTGAATCGATCGACGTTTACAACCCGGATAACTACCTGAATGGTATTCCGCACGAGCAGTTTGCCTGGTTGCGCGAAAATGCCCCGGTTTTCTGGCACAAGCACCCGGATGGCGGCGGCTATTGGGTAGTCAGCAAGCACGCAGAAGTAATGCAGGTTGCTCGCGATCACAAGACCTTCAGCGCGCAAAAGGGCTTTGTGATGGTAGACAACCTGCCACCAGAGATTCTGGAACGCACCCAAAGCCAGTTGTTGGGTATGGATCCGCCCGATCACGGCCCAATTCGTCGCGCCGTAATCACCCATTTCACTCGCGGCATGCTAGCAGCACTTGAACCCAAGGTGCACGATATTGCACGCGGTATTGTAGAAGGCGCCCGCGACAAAACCGATACTGATTTTATAGATTCCTTGGCATGCGAGCTGCCTACTGCGGTTATCTGCTCAATGCTCGATATTCCACAGGACATGTGGACGCAGATACGACATTGGTCAGATAAACAAACTGCGGGGTCTGACCCTGATCTGGGCGGCACTCAGGAAGAAATACAGCAAGCGTCTATTGATATGGGCACCTATGGCTTTGAGCTCGCTGCCGAGCGAAAAGCCAGCGGTGGCGATGACCTGATTTGTCAGTTACTAGAAAGTGAAGTGGATGGTCATACTGTATCTGAGGTCGATTTCGCCTCGCTGTTTCTGCAACTTACTGTGGCGGGTAATGAAACCACCAGAGGCTTAATCAGCAGCGGTATGTACGAACTACTGCAGCGCCCTGAGCTTTATAACGATCTGGAATCAAATCCCGAAGGGCTGCCAACAGCGATCGAAGAAATGCTTCGCTGGACTTGCCCCCTGCATTATTTCCGGCGCACTGCCACATGCGATACTGAGCTAGCGGGCACCCAAATCCGCGAAGGTGATCGCGTGGTGATGATGTACAGCTCAGCAAATTTCGATGAAGATGAATTCGAGAACCCAATGCAATTTGACATCAAGCGCCAGCACAACCCGCACATGGCCTTTGGTTATGGCATCCATTTATGCCTTGGCGCAAACCTTGCCCGTATGGAAGCACGCTTGTTTTTCGAAGAAATTTTCAAGAACTTTTCCCGCATTGAGCTGAACGGCTCACCGTCGCGAATACGTTCGAACAATATTAACGGCTATAAAAAAATGCCGGTGACACTCACCGCCCGATAGGAACTGAAATGACAACGCTTGCCGAACACAAACAGCAATATGATAACGCCATTGGTGAACTGACCAAAGAAGGCGCCATGTTCGAACTGGGTGAGATGGATCACAAGGGTCATCGCTACACCATCTACAAAAACGCGCCTGATACCATGCTGCCGCATTTGGAAAGCGGTCGAGTGCATGGCGATAAAGATTTTCTGGTGTATGAAGGTGAACGTTACACCTACAACGAGGTGTTTGCAGTTGCAGAGGCGATGGCACACGCTTTAAGCACAGACTTTGAGATTGGCATTGGAGATCGCGTTGCCATTGCGATGCGCAATTATCCAGAATGGATTATGGGCTTTTTAGCGATCGCCTACACCGGTGCCACAGCCGTACCACTGAATAGTTGGGGGCAAAAGCCAGAACTCGAATACGGTCTGACTGACAGCGAAGCAAAGTTGGTCATTATCGATGAGCAGCGTTTGTCGTATGTAGTGGACGATCTTCCCACACTCGGCGTAAAAGCCATTGCGGTACGAAGCAGTCAGGAATTTCTGAACAAAGACAAGGTTAGCTCATGGTCCGAATTGCTCAATTCCCATAAAGGCAAAAGCGTGGCATTACCGGAGGTCTCGCCAGACGACTTGTTCATGATGTTGTATACCTCGGGAACCACAGGCCGGCCTAAGGGCGCGATGACGACACATCGCTCGCTCAGCCAGGCCATGTACAGCTTTGATGTGAACGCCTATGCCTGCTCTATGTGTAACCCGGAAGCCGTCGGCAAAATGCTTGAGAAAGGACATGATCAAGCGGGCTTATTAGCGGTACCGCTGTTCCACATGAGCGGCTTGCACGCAAGCTTTTTACTCGGCCTGCGCGGTGGGCGAAAATTAGTCATGATGTATAAATGGGATGTGGAAAAAGCAATCTCACTGATTGAGCAAGAGCGATTGACCATATTCAGTGTGGCGCCCGCCATGCTGCAGGAAGTATTCAATTCACCAAGCTTTGAACAAACAGACACGTCCAGCCTTTTTAATATTGGCGCGGGTGGTTCTGCAACTCCACCCAAAGTGACCGAGCTTATTTCACAAAAAGTAGATTCGCCGTATCAGGGTTGCGGCTGGGGTCTCACAGAAACAAATACCTCGATCTGTTCGTTTACCGGCAAAGCTATGGAAGCGAATCCAACCAGCGCAGGGTTTGTGCATCCAATTGTAGAGCTACAAGCCAGAGACGACGACGGCAATGTTCTGGGCGCCAATGAAGCGGGCGTGCTATGGGCTAAAACTATCGCCGTTATCGACGGCTATTGGAACCGACCGGATGCGAACGCCGAAGACTTTAAAGAGGGTTGGTTTTGCACCGGTGATATAGGTTATACCGACGAACTGGGGTATGTATATCTTTCTGATCGTGCCAAAGACATGGTTATTCGCGGTGGGGAGAATGTGTATCCGGCCGAAGTTGAAGCCGCTTTCTTCCATCACCCTGCTGTTATGGAAGCCGGCGTATTTGCCGTTCCAGATGATCGCCTTGGCGAAGAAGTGGGGGCTGCGGTTGTATTAAAACCTGGCGAGAGCGCCAACGAAAGTGAGTTACGCGCCGTCGTTGCCGAGCAATTAGCTCGCTTCAAGGTACCGCGCTACATATGGATTCGTGATGAACCTTTGCCGCGCAACCCATCCGGGAAAATTTTGAAGAAAGATCTACGCGATACGTATTCGCCATAGGCTTATTCAAAAACAAGCGCGAGCTATGCGGGTTTAGCAGCAATATCGGCATCAAATAAGTGCACACTGTGCTCCGCCAGGCCCGCGCCCGCGTTTTCATACAGGTTGAATACCACATCTACTCCGGCGCCCAGCAATAACTGCTTTTCATCCTCGTAGTTGGCGATACCTGCTGTTCTGCCGGAAAAACCGATCTGCTTAATTTGCCCCATCGCTTCAATGTTGTCTTTGTAATTCGGCATTGCAAGAATGATCAAGCTCGCTTGATCAATGGATAAATGCGACCAGAAATCAGGGTCTTCGGCATCACCCTGAGTGACGCGCCTGCCATTTTTGCAATGACGCTCGACGCGTTCCTGGTCGACATCAATGCCACAGACGTCCATACCAAGTTCATCGCGCAGCGAGTCATAAGCACCTGCACCGACTCTGCCCATTCCTATTACCCAAACCGCACCAATTGGCTGGCTTAAATCATCTTCAGGCAAACGTGCGCTGCTCTCGAACTTCTTCAACCACGCACTCCAGCGTTGGTAGTAGGCGTGCGCGTTTGCATTAACAATACTGGACAAAATAATGGAAAACGAAACGGCCAATGCCATGATCACTAACCATTCTTTGGCCAACAGGCCATGAGCCGTGCTTGCGGCACAGACAATCAGGCCAAACTCACTGTAATTTGAAAGACTTAAGGATGATAAGAATGCGGTGCGACTGCGCAGCTTGAAGCGAACTTGCCAGTAAAAGAACAGAGCGCTTTTTACTGGCAATGCCAAAGCCATAATAAGCGCGACGCCCATCATATCCATGGTCGGCAGCGCGGTAAATCCAATCGACAGGAAAAAGCCTATCAGAAATATATCTTTAAAACTGAGTAGCGTCTTCGCCAGCTCGCTGGCCTTGGTTTGCCCACTCGAGATCACTCCCAGCACCAAAGCGCCTAAATGAGCCTTCAAGCCAAACAGCGTAAATAACTCACCACCACCCAAGGCCAGAAAGAAACCCGCCAGCGCCAACATCTCGCCATGACCACACAAAACCAACAAGCGGTCTATCAAAGGTCTAAGCAAAGGCAAAGCAAGTAAAGCTAAAGCCCACCAGCTAGGCGATTTATCGGCCGTAAGTGATACGAAGATAACCGCCGCTATGTCTTGAATGATTAAAATACCAATCGCAACCTGGCCATGGCGAGCGCGCATTTCGCCACGGTC
>JBGCDE010000282.1:0-9862 GCA_045105115.1 Pseudomonadales bacterium
GAATCAGGCGCAATACATGATTGTCACCGCGGCCCAATGAAATATCAGCGCCCTTAATTTTAAACGGACCCTTCAATCCGTAGGCTGCCGCTTCCTCAGCAGAACCATGCTCGGGCAGTGGTTTGATATTGGTATAACCAAGCTCTTTATAAAACGCGAGAGATTTATCAAAGTCGCTCACGTTAATGCCAATGTAAGGCATAGCGATCAAATGCATATTCGCGTCCGGATCACCATGCGGAGGGGCGGTTTCCATCAGCTTGTACAAAACGCCTTCCAGATCACGAAAGAACACAAACTGATTGCCCGGAATGCCGTAAGGTTCAGAGAGAAAATCTACGTTCAGCGTTTTCATATACGCAACGTCTGCTGCAAGGTTTGTTGTCAAGAGAGCGGCATACGCCATACCAATATGGTTTGGCAATTCATAAGGCGGCTCATCATTGAACGGAATTTTAAACTGCAGCAAATCGATTCCGGCCGCGTTTAAGCTGCCGGGCAATGCCAGCACCTCACCTTTCACTAATTCGTACTGGCACACATCAAACATACCCAGCGCGCGCGCCATTTGGTGAGTGTTGGTGAGCGGAAAACCACCCACACCGTCGGTCCAGCCTAGCTTTCGGTAGAATTCGCGTGCTGTATCAAAATCGCGTGTATGAGTTGCAAAATGATAACGACCGACCAGGCCAATATCATCATCGGCACTGAACTTGACCGCTTCGCCAACTTCGAAGGCTTCGTTCAACTCACTTGAGTTACTTCGGTACTCATCTGCTTCTTCCTCAGACACTACATTGGCGCAGCCGAGTAAGAGCAAGCTGGTAGCGACTAGACAGATAAATTTATTGGCCATTGTTGAGTTTCCTTGAATGTCGGTTTGCCGCGGTCGATTCATCTTCCTGAAACATTTCTTCAAGTCGATCGGCCAAATATTCAATAAGTTGTTTCACGCGTTTTTCGCGATCTTTTTTGATTTGCCCGTAGGCCATGCCTTGCATCAGAAACTGCGAAATATCCATGGCAAGGTAATACATTTCACCGGTGCCTACCCACTCAGAAAACATTTCCATGTTTTTCTCATGGGTGTGCTGCTCGAACTCGCTGAGCGACTGCTGTAACACGCCTTCCAGCTCTGGATCTCTGATGCCCGCGATGCACATTTCATGATACGCAACCGCGAGATCACTGGTCATGTAGTCCCAGGCTGCATACAAGCCTGCACGGCGCCGCTGAGCGCCCTCAAGAGAGCTTGGAATTTTGGCAACTCGTGAGGTGTAGTCTTTCAGCAATTGAACATGAAGGTACTCAACGGCGGCCTGAATCAATTCCTGTTTGGAAGGGAAGTGATGCAGTAGTGTGCCACGAGATATATTCGCTTGTTCGATAACATTGCCTGTTGTGACATTGCTGTAGCCGCGTTTAACGAAACACTCAATGGTGGCGTCCAGAACACGCTGGCGCGTCATCGCACTTTTTCTGGCCTGCCAGCCTACCGTCTTGTTTTCGTCGGGCTTTGTTGTCATCAGTGCGCAGCGAACTTACTGATGTTAACTGGCACACAGCTTTGTCTTGGCATGCCGGAGTACTTCTTATACTCGGCAACATTACTCACCAAACGATTAGTATTGCTGCCTATCTCCGACACTTTTGAATCAGAGCCAGCATTCGGTTCTGGCGAGCCACCCCAACAGTGCGACATGGAAATAACGCCAGATTTGACATCGTCGCTGGCCGCTGCGATGGCGGGTATGCGCCCGTGTTCTGATTCAACGTGAATCATATCGCCATCGGCAATACCCAAATCGCTGAGATCATGGGAATTAATGTAGGCCGGATTGGTTGTGCCGCGGCTACGCAGCTGGGAGAATTCCTGACCCGTGGAATTATAGGTATTTCTCATTCTGCGGCTGATAAGCACATGTGAAAAATCTGGATTTTGATCTGCGTTTTGAAGGTCAGCCCATGCGTCGCGAAGCTCGTTGTCCAGATCGTCAGGATACAGCTCAAGCCGACCCTGGGTTTCTGGATCGGCTGGTTCAAGAATGACATGATTTTCTTCGTAGATCTTGCCGCCTTCGTGCGCGGCAATTTCTTCGATGGACACGCGCGAGCCATCAGTGATCAGTTTCAACAAATCGAATTTAGCGGGTTTGTTTACCATGTCGATAGGGCCATTGGCCAAAGACATATCAAGTCCCATTCGCTTGCCAAGCCCCCAGAACAATTCCCACTCTTCGATTTCATCGCCCTTGGCCTCAACCACCGCTTTGGTGTATTGACTGTAAGGCTCTTCGTACCAAATGTCGGTCAGCAGGGTGACGTCTTCACGCTCCAGACATATTTTCGGGGCAAGCACATAGTCTGCGAGTTCAGATGTTGGGCCCATTTTGATGTCAACACACACCAGCAGATCCAAACCTTTCAGAGCGCGCAGCGTTTTCTCTTGATCAGGCCAGGCTAGCAGTGGGTTACCGCCAACGCAGATCAAAGCCTTAATCTGACCATCACCTTCCTTCAGCATTTCATCGGCAATTACTGCCGTAGGCATTTCTTTCAATGGTCCATACGGACCCACCACTACCACTTCACCAATGTCGTCGGAGATTCTGCTCTTCACACCATCATGTAGCCATTGTGGTTGCGGTGGTGTGGCTTGGGCGTACATAGGGGTGTTCAGGGTTAAGTTGCCCGGATTTGGCACCCGTTCGCCTGCTCGGTTGTAACGACCGCAAATAACATTCAAAGATTGTATGAGATGTTGCAACAAATTCGCGTGTGGCCCCATTTCCGGGCCGGTGCCCGACGCCGCCGTGCCACGTGGGCCGGCGGCGAACATTCTGGCTGCCTCAATAATTTCTTCGGCAGAGATACCTGCATTGCCCGCTACCGCTTCAGGGGTAAACGGTGCTACATCCGCCTTGAGTTGATCTAATCCCTGCGTATGCTCGTCGCAAAACGATTGGTCATGCAGATTTTCGCTGAGAATCACATGGATCATGCTCGCCAGCAAAGCCGCGTCATAACCCGGCTTTATTTGAATGTGCAAATCAGCACGACGAGCAACTTCCGTTTCACGTGGGTCAACACAAATTACTTTCAAGCCGCGTTTCTGGCCTTCACGCAAAGCATTGGCCGGACTAAACGAAGGAATGGTGCCAGGCATTGAGTAATGTGACACTAAGGTATTGTTACCGATGATCAGGGATACGTCTGAATTACTCCAGGTGTGACAGCTGCCGTTCCAAAATCCCATACGAGCCAGACCAATAGCTACTTTAGCCGGCTGATCAATCGTAATGCTGGTGTAATACGAGGGCGAATCTATCGCCGCATGCCAGGCGCGCGCTACATCATGTGCCGCCGAATTCTGAAATGAATAGGTACCGTTGTAACTCGCCACACTACGTGGCCCATGTTCCTTAATGATTGCCTGGAGTTGCTCAGCAATTTCATCCATGGCCTGATCAGAAGCCACATCTGAAAACGATCCATCTTCTTCACGCTTTTTCGAGGATTGCAGACGGGTAGGGTGGTATATCTGTTCAACAAGCTGGCGACCCTTTTCACAGGTATACCCGCCATACACAGGGTTACTGGTATCGGGGGCGACCGATATCAACTTATTGTCTTCAACCGTTGCCTCCATCGGGCAATAGGCATGACAAAAGCGACAATAGGTTTTTACAATTTCTTTAGCCACGGCGCTTACTCCTGTAGCTGAGGGTTACTCGTCGAAGAAGTCTGCGCGAGCCACACCTTGCGAGTCGTACACAGCTTGTTCCCTGGCAACCTGGTATTTTTTGACTTCTACATTCTGCAGATCAAAGTTGCTTAAATGCCCCAGCATTCCTGAGTAATATTCGCCAGCCAGATGTGATGCCAACGCTTCAGTAGAAGCCCATTCTTCGTACACATAAATTCGAGTGTCAGAGCCAGGATCTGCTGCCCATACGTAGTGATTGCATCCGGCTTGTGAGCGAGTATCAACCATTAATTGCGCGGCCTCAGACAGCGCGCGATCGCGGTTTTCCGCACTTATCTCTATGGTTCCCGCAACAATAGTTGTAGACATTCCAGCTCTCCTTTTTTATTCATTAGACAGTAACAGAAAGCACTAAAAAAACAAACAGTCTTGACTGCTTTTTTATAAACCGCTATGTTGCAGTGGGGTGGAGAGACACAATGACAGACAAAAATAAGGTGAGCGAATCGCAAGTTTTCGCACGTTCAAGCGGCGAATCGTACCAACAGATTCTAGACAAAGAACAGAACCCCGTTCCAGACGCCCTGCGTGAAAGTACTAATACTTATCTCGGTTCTGAGCCGCTGTCAGTTGACCGCTATTTAAGTCGTGAGTATCACGATCTTGAAGTGAATAAAATGTGGAACCGCACCTGGCAAGCGGTTTGTCGCGAAACAGAATTGTCCGGCGCTGGCGATTTTTTCGTACACGACATCGCAACCCATTCAGTCTTCGTTACCCGTAACGAATCACTGCAGTTAAAAGGCTACTACAACGCCTGTTTACACAGAGGCCGCCAGCTTAAGACAGGCACCGGCACCGCAAGAGAAGTGAAGTGCCCATTTCATGGCTTTCGCTGGAATCTTGATGGCGAATTTCAAGGCGCGCCTTGTCAGTGGGACTTCCCCCATATCAACCCTGAGGAATTCGCACTGCCTGAAGTTCAGGTCGATACCTGGGGTGGCTGGGTTTTCATTAATATGGATGAGAACGCAGAGCCCTTACACAGTTACATGGGAATTATTCCAGAGCACTTTGAACGCTGGAAACCTGAAACTACCTTCAAAGCCATGCACATCGAAAAAGTGATTGGCTGTAACTGGAAGGTAGCTTGGGAAGCCTTCATCGAGTCTTACCACACTGTGCAGACTCATCCGCAAATCTTGCCCTATTTAGCAGACTCTAACTCACAGTACGATGTTTGGGGCGACAATGTTAGCCGAACTATCTCACCTATGGGTGTTGTTAGTCCGCACCTTGAAAATGTTCCCGCTAACAAAACAGTAAATGACTGGCTGGATCACGGCGCCTGGATGAGCGGCGATCAAGTTGTTGATGTGCCTGAAGGCATGACCGCTAGAGAGTGGCTGGCTGACTATTTCTTCAAACACCGCTCTGAAGAATATCAAATGGATCTTGCCAGCTTTTGCACGCACAGCGAGATAATGGATTCCATTCTCTATTCGCTGTTTCCGAACTTTGCGCCCTGGGCAGGCTTCCACCCCAATCTTACCTATCGCATGAAGCCCTATGGTGACGATCACACACGTTGCACTATGGAGATCATTTTGTTGATGCGTTTCCCTGAAGGGGCAGAGCGGCCGGCAGATTGCGACGTTGTTCGATTGAGCCAGGAACAAATGTTTTCCGAAGCACCTGGCCTGGAAGGCGGCTTAGGACGCGTTTTTGATCAGGACTTCACTAACCTTGAAGCCATCCAACGCGGCATGAAGAATTTAAAATCCGGGCAAGTAGAACTTGCCAACTACCAGGAGGTGCGTATCCGCCATTTTCATCAAACCCTTGATAAGTACTTGTTTGACTGATGTCTATTTCTGAACCAATGGATATTCTGGCACCCTTTCTGGTGCGCGATAAAGTAGCCTTAATCACTGGCGCCTCCAGCGGCTTCGGCCTGCACTTTGCGTCTGTGTTAGCAAGCGTAGGTGCTAAAGTCGTGTTAACGGCACGACGCGGTCAATTGCTTGAAAGCGCGTGTGAAGATCTGCGAGCCCAAGGTGCACAAGCCATGGCTGTGACCATGGATGTGACCGATACCGACAGCATAAAAGCCGCGTTTGATGCTATTGAAGAAACGTTCGGCATTGTGAATATTCTGGTGAACAATGCCGGCATCGTTGTGCCAAGGCATTTGTTGGAAATGAGCGACACCGACTGGCATTCTGTCATCGATACTAATTTGAACGGCGTTATGTATGTGACACGCGAAGCCGCTCAAAGGTTAGTTGCCAAAGGTGAACCCGGAAGCATCGTGAATGTGGCCTCTATTTTAGGCGAACGAGTTCAACAAGGAGTGAGCAATTACGCAGCTGCGAAAGCGGCTGTAAAGCATTTTACGAAAGCCACCGCCTTAGAATTCGCACGCTACAATATTCGAGTTAATGCCTTGTGCCCAGGCTATTTTAATACCGAACTCAACGGCGATTGGTTTAAGACTGATCCCGGTCAGGACATGATAAGACGCATACCGCAACGACGCACCGGAGAGATGCACGAGCTGAATGGGCCATTGTTGTTATTGGCTTCAGACGCGGGCTCGCTTATGACCGGATCAATGGTGACTGTTGATGGCGGGCATGTGTTGACGACATTGTAAGTTCTGAAATGACTGATGCTTATCTAAGGTTATTTCGTAGTACGTAGGCAAGAAATTGAGCGTTGGTATGCGGGACTGTGTGAGAGAGGGACCTCGAACACAAGACTCCAGGGATGGATTCACGTCGTGTCCCGCATATCAACGCTCAATTTTTTGCCGGTCTTGTAGCTCAAACAAATTTAGTTCTATTCAGACGTAATCAACCCAGGAGATAAAAAAAATGAGCTCTTTAAAAGGAAAAACTGCCGTCGTGCTGGGCGCATCCGGCGCTAGTAATTTTGGTACAGCAATCGCACGTCGCCTGGCAGCTGAAGGTGCAAATGTAGTCGTTTCAGCGCGCCGCAAAGAACCCCTGGATGAATTAGCCAAAGAAATAGGCGGCCTAGCCGTCACCAGTGATATTACCGACGAAGCACAGATTGAAAACTTATTCCAAAGTGCCACCGCCAAGTACGGCCGCGTTGATATTGCCGTCAATTCCTCCGGCACGTTTATCCCCTGCATGATCGCCGACTTAACCGCAGAAACAATTCGTCCCACCCTGGAAGTCAGCTTCATTGGCACCCTGTTGTTCTTCAAACACGCCGCCGCCGCAATGACCGAAGGCGGTTCAGTAATAGCAATTTCCTCTCTAACCGCAAGATTACCCGGACCAGGAATGTCACCTTACTCAGGCGCACGAGCTGGTATTGATTACGCCATCAAAATTGCCGCCACAGAATACGCCGAACAAAAAATCCGTTTCAATTCCATTGCCGCAGGTTTGATCGAAACAGATATGACCGGCGGGCTATTTTCAATGCAAGAAGTAGTGGATGCCTATATTCGCGAAACACCCGCCGGGCGAATGGGCTCAGTTGATGACATGGCCGAAGCCGTATTGTTTCTTGGCGATGAAACCAAATCTGGTTTTATTAATGGTCAAGTTCTCGATTTAGCCGGCGGCGGTCAGAACGGACACCTGCCGCGTTATTGATATGGGACGTGTTCAAAACAAAGTAGCCGTTATTTCTGGTGGCGCTTCCGGCCTTGGCCTGGCCTCAGCGCGTCGTTTAGCCGAAGAAGGCGCCGTAGTTGTTCTTGCCGACATTAATGTAGAGCAAGGCGAAGCATTTGCCGCCGATATTCCTAACGCCGAGTTTCGCGCACTAGATGTCACTTCTGAACAACAATGGATCGAACTCGTAGATCATGTAGTTGAACGCCATGGCCGCCTGGACATCTTAATGAATGCAGCTGGCATTGTGCAACTTGCCAGTATCGAAGACACCAGCGAAGAACTGTGGCGAAAAGTAAACGCTGTTGGAACTGACGGTACTTTCTTTGGTTGCAAGCACGCCGTGCGAGCCATGAAAGAGACCGGTGGCGGTTCAATTATCAACATGTGCTCGACTGCCAGCATCAACGGCATGCCAAGAATATTTGCTTACGCGGCCTCAAAAAGTGCAATTCGAGGAATGACGAAATCAGTTGCTTGTTTAAGTGCGCAGGAAGGTTATGCGATCCGCTGCAACTCGATTCACCCCGGTAACATCGACACACCCATGCTTCGCGGCGTACAGGATACAGTTCGTCAGGTTAACGCAGAAGCTGCTGATGCAATGGATGGACTGTGGGTTGGTGAACCGGGTGACGTTGCCAATATGGTGCTGTTTTTAGCATCTGACGAGTCGAGGTCTGTGAACGGCGCGGAAATGGTGATCGACAATACGGTGACCATCACCGAAGGTGTTGTGCTTAAAACCTAAAGGCCAATCGGCTTATGCGCTTTAAGGCGTATACCAAATAGGCGATGTATAGGCACGCTCCTGAAGCATAAACCGTGTGCCTTCAGGCATCTTGTCGCCCATAAGTTTCACATCATAGGCCGTCCAGCGAGGCGTTGGAATTTCAATGACTCGCGCATAGTAAACAGCCGATTCCTTAGCGTTAAATTCCGGGTCTTGCCAGAAGCCGACCAGTTCGGCATCGCCGATTGAGTTTGTCCAACTGGCGTTCGCTACATCCACTGTGCTGCCAACCGCGGGTAGCTTACCTTTGGCGTTTAATGTTCGCTTGTCGGCGTCGCCCCACACCACGTCATAAACCTTCTCGTGGGTATTGCCATTGGCGTCTAACCAGCCTTTTACAATTTGTATCCGGTCGAGGTTGCCGCTCATTGGATCTTTGGTCGCGCCAACAAGAAATACAGGTGCCGCCGCTTTTTCTGCGCCATCTTCAGTGCTTAATGTGCCACCCATGGGTACGCCTTGAGCATAGCCAATACTTGCCAGTTTATTGGAGCTTGCGTCCTGTTCTGAAAAGTTCCAGCCACCAAAGAATCGCACGGACATGCGCGGTCCGGTTGTTGCGTACACTTCCTTACGCAGCATCGCATCCCAAATCGATGCTCTGGTGTTTTCGTGAGCCCATACAGCGGCATAACCTGAACTACTCATTTCCCATGTTTGCCACATGCCTGGTGTGCCTGTGGCAACCATTGGACCGTCTGCGCGACCGCGATTTGGTTCATCCTTGGGAAACTTGCCAAAGAAGTAATCTTCATCGGCTGTCGACAATGCCGTGTGGCTGTCTGTAGAGCCGACCATTCCAAACTGATAGGGATTTGTACCCAGTTGTTCATTGAGTTTCAGGCCATTCTTAAGCGCCTCTCGAGCGTACTCATACTGCAGCATGTCAGGCGTTTTCCGTGTAGCCATGCTGGCATTGCCCCGATCCCATGTCTCGAAGTCGGCAAATTCGTCTGTGGGCGACAAATACGGGTGTGATTCACTGTCGCCCTTGATTTGGGTTACTTCATACAGCGGTTCCCAACGCGCTCTGGCACTAACGTATTCCGCATCAATCGCCATGTTGGTGTTTGGGTTGGTTTCCACTGGAAACATTTGACCGTTGGAGAGATTGCCATTGTGCGCCAGAGCTAGCACGCGCCCGCCGGTTTGTTCTTCGTAGCTAGCCATCCACTTCCACAAGTCTTGAGGGTTGCGGCTTTGGTTTGAGGTGAATGGCAGCAACTGCTTTGCGGTTTTGGCGTCGCCCCGGTATAAAACGTTGCGATGCAATTTGTCACCCGCGGCTGTTGGCGTCCACTCGTAACCAATCATAGCCGTAAATCGACCGGGTTCATTGAAGCGGTCCGCTGTGGTGACGTATTCCTCCCACACGGTGCGCATAACGTCTTTATTGATTAGCGGTCCTTCGTAGTCATCAATCAACACGGCGGTGATCGTGCCAATAACATCCATGCTCATCGGGCCAGGGCGAGATAGATCTTTTTCTCATTTCCTGCGCTCCGGGTCTTTCATCAACTGCGGATGCGTGGAAATCACCTGGTCAGCCACACCCATGGCGGCTGAGTTGTCTGAAACAACAAGAAAATCCAGCGGCCGTGCCAGACGCGCAGGTATGCCGGTAGTCGTTACTACCTTATCGCCTCGCGCAAATCGATAGGCGTCTTCTGTATCCAGCGTAACGCCCAATACTCTCGCGTCCAGGGAGTT
>JBGCDE010000283.1:0-28002 GCA_045105115.1 Pseudomonadales bacterium
GATGACTTCCAGTTTTCTCGGCTTGATGTCTCCATTTCACCGACCACACTGACCTTCAATATTGGTCAGGCAAAAAGCGATGGCCTGGAAGCTGATATGAGCTTCATGCTTACCGATAACTGGACTCTGAACGCCGCTGCGTCCTATATTAACGCTGAGCTAAGCGAGGATTACTTTATCTCCGCGACAGACGCTACGCCTGCGGCGACATCGGGTACGAGACTTCCGCGAGTTCCCGAGTTCAAAGGCAACCTGTCCACTCGCTATCATTTTGAGAACGATTGGTACCTGCAGGCTGCTTATATCTATACCGGAAGTAGCTTCAACAATTTGTTTGACGGCGGCGCGGTGAACACAAGGCTGCGTAAGCAAGATAGCTACCAAATAGTGAACCTGGCGACTGGTATCGCGAGGGATTCATGGAGAGCTGAGCTTTACGTTCGAAACGCTACCGATGAACGCGGCGACGTTTTCAGAAATGCGGTCAGCTACGGTGAACGTGTTACTGTGAATCGTCCAAGAACGATTGGTATGCGGATCGGTTACGACTTCTGATCCATTAGCTAGTGAGGGCGCCTACGGGCGTTACTCGCATCGAAAAACCCCGGCCTTGTGCCGGGGTTTTTTGTTTGGCAGACTCGAGCAACACATCCCTAACTCAATAAATTTGGACAGATGTTTGGAATAATCTTCTTCGCAGCGGTGCTCTAATAGAGCACTCTGATAGGATACAGTTGGAAAACCCGGAGCGTGAGAAAAATGAAAATGAGTCGTGCGATTGTTGCAGTGTCGAAGTTTCTAACTGGAGCGTACGCAACTATAGCGCTGCTAAGTTGCACATCGCTTAACATCGTACCCGTCGTTGAAACAACTTCAGGACCGATCCAAGGCCAGACCTCAGCAAAACATCCTTCAGTCACAGAATATCTGGGCATCCCATTTGCGAAACCGCCTCAGGGTGAATTGCGCTGGCGGGCTCCACAGCCGCTGGAAAGAAGACAAACTCTGCTGAAAGCCAATAAATTTGGGCCTGCTTGCACGCAAAGCCGAGCCAGCGTGGAATGGTATGAGGACGTGGCGACCGCTTTCGGTCATGGACCGGAGGTAGCTCCCCAACTTCCAGACATCAGCGAAGATTGCCTTTATCTAAACGTATGGGCGCCAGCAAACGCTAGAGATGCGCTGCCAATATTGGTCTGGATTCATGGCGGCGGCAATACCGAAGGCTGGGCGTTTGAGCCCAATTACCGGGGTGCTGCGTTGGCCAGCGAAGGCATTATCGTGATTTCAATCGCCTATCGCTTAGACATTTTTGGCTATTTCTCTCATCCTGAAATGGCAGAGAAAGAGCAAGCACACATTGCTAATTTCGGCCTACTGGACCAAATTGCCGCACTGTCATGGATAAAAGAAAATGCCGCATCTTTCGGCGGTGATCCGAATAATATTACCGTCGCAGGTGAGTCTGCCGGAGCGGGCAATATCGGTTATCTACTGGCCGCACCATCAGCACAGAACTTGTTTGCACGCTCGATTCATCAAAGCGGCTCTTTCGAGCTGTACGACGACCACACGCTGGCTGATGTTCAGAAAACTGCGGAAACATTGCTCGATGACGATCAGGCAGTAAGCGCATCCGAGCAACTAGAGGCACTTCGTGCGCTGGACGCCAAACAGCTATTAGAAATTGCCCTCTCTAAATACCCGGACGAATATGCCTATCCGGTAGCCGATGGATCGGTATTACCTTCGACAGTTCTCGATTTCTACGAGCAGCAAAAAAATTCCGCGCGCCAAGTGCTGATCGGCAGCAACGAAGACGAGTGGTATATGTATATTGATCCGCCTGTTACACAGAAGACCATTAATGACTGGCTGCTAGAACAACTTCCCAACGCAGACCATGCACGCATCAATAAGCTGCTCGCGCCGTATGATTCAGATCGAAGCCGATTAGACAAGCTGGTAGGTGGTCAGATATTCAGATGTGGCGGCTATTACCTGGCTGCCCGAAATACTGAGCAACAAGGCGACTCCTGGGTGTACCACTTCTCACGTTCTAGAGACGGCATAGGTGGCGACACACTGCGCGCCTACCATGGTGCCGAAATTCCCTACATGTTCAATACACATGACGATTGGCTGCCTACCAACAACGAAGACATTGCCCTGACCAAAACCATGGTTGGCTACTGGCTCAATTTTATTCGTCAAGGAAACCCAAATGGTACAGGCCTACCCGTCTGGCCGACCTACAACGAGAAAGACAGGGCGGTGCAACAGCTGGATGTTGTGACCAAATCCATCACAGCACCTCAAGCTGAGCTGTGCGAGTTTCTTATGCCGAATAACTAGTGCTCAAAAGAGCTTTAGAAAAACGTGTATCTCGCGCCGCGTTTCCGTGGAAGCCTGTTTTCTTCGGGTAAAGTACAAAGCCGATCCATAAGGGTCACGCTGCCATCGGCATACTCCCAAACTAATTGATCGCCATCTAAATACCGCTTAACAACCACAGGCCCCCAGCCAAACACATTAAATTCCAGAACCTTGTTCCGCCAAGTCATGCTTGCCGAGGTACGACCACAGTATTCCTTCTCGCCAGCGGTGAATAAAACAGATCCTTCAGTGTCGTTCGAATTTTCGCCGCCGGTACTGTTCGGGCCACCGTCATGGATAATTCCACTGGCGGTTACAACAACTCTTCTCCCACATTGTTCTACACGCTCAACATGGCCTACTTTTCCATTAACGCCTATCCATAGACCACGAATATCGGCTGCATTAGCCGCCAAGGGTTCAGTGCACTCAGCAAGAATTGGTAAAGGGAAATGGGTGTAAGCACAGCCTGGCGTATTACCTTTAGGTATCTCGTTCGCCAACTTACCACTGCCATCCAGGCTTGGTAGTTCGCAGTAGTTTATCGAGCTGCCATCGCCCGCTAGCGTATGAGCTTCGGTCATCAACGGGGGTCGCGCGGAGAAAAACATCTGCCAGAACAATAGCGCAAACAGCAATGCGAGCGTGATCGAAACTCTGAGCAGCCATTTCATCAGGCTATCACCTCTTCTCTATCCACATTAATCAACGCAGCGATTATGATCGGCGATGATTAAATTATATTGACACTATTTATGTCTATATATTATTAGATAAGCCCTCGTCAAGCAAGTACTTCTAAAACCAGGCGTTAACGCCAATAGAAAGCCCCATAACAAACAGCAGCCACATCGCCACTGTTCGATAGAACTTATCTGAATAGCGCAGAAACAAGACGTAACCCAACTTATCGAATACGTACAGCGTGGGTAAAGAGAGAACAAATAGTAGAAAAATTTCTTTGCGCACGAAGCCAGCAAACGAAAACGAGACCAGCGCAATGAATCCTGACAACATAAAGAACACCATCAGCATGGCTCTACTTCGCACAGGGTCTGGCTGCGTCAACATGGCATAGGCAATAACAGGTGGGCCAGGTATCGCCAGTACGCCATTCATCAAGCCCGATGCCGCACCCGCTACGCACTCTAATGGCAAACTTCTGCGACGACTGCTTGACCGATTGAGCAGTAGGCCAAACAGCGCAAAAAAAATAGAGGCGCTCACCAATAATTGAAACGTCCGCACGGAAATATAGCTAAGCAACGAGGCGCCAACAAAGGTTGCCAACACAGCCGCTGTGAGCATCGGCAACATCGGCTTGATTGATGCGTCCTGCCAATAGGTGGGTAAACTGAACAGGCTGATGGTTAAGGCCAGAGAGGCACTAAGCACCACTGCGTCAGTAGGTGGGAATATAAGTGAGAACCCGGGCACCGCGGCCAGCGCAAAACCAAAGCCGGTAAAAGACCGCAATAGCGACGCTATTGCAACCACGATAAAAACCAGCGCAAGCTCAACCGGGCTTACGCCAATCAATGATTCCAAAGGGTTTGCCTGATGATAATATTGTTCCGCATATTAAAGCATGCGGAACAATATCCTTAGAGCTTAAGCTCCTGAGCGCGTGAACTCAACTTCCGGAAAACCAGCGTCTACCGATTCGCGCATCTTGTCGTAGTAAACATTGGCGCCGCCAAAATAAATCAGCACTCTTGGACTTTTCTCTTGAAGATTCGCACCCATCATCCAGGAATTCACTTTATCGCCTTGGGCCATAATAGTTTGCGCGTGAATTTCCGCAGTCTCGGCCACCCACGCGTCTTCGGCTTCTTGCTTGGGCTCGCACACATCAAGACCTTCTGCTTCCATCTTCTTGATGCAATCCACAATGTACAAAATATTTTGCTCAATAGACGTTGGCAGGTTCGCAAACGGCGCTTGTGGACCGGTGATCATGAACATATTCGGAAATTCGGAGACAAATACACCCAGAATAGAAGAAGATACTTCATCCCATTTCTCGCGAATTGTTAAGCCGTTACGGCCGCGAATATTCAATGCTTCCTGACCACCTGTATAAGCCTGGAAGCCGGTCGCCAATACAATAATATCCAACTCGTACTCGCCGTCAGTAGTGCGAATGCCGTTTTCAGTAATCTCGACAATAGGCTCACGTTCACCAATATCAACCAGCTTCACATTGTCGCGGTTATAGGCTTCGAAATAGCCGTGATCCAATGGCGGACGTTTTGCAAAAAATGAATACTTGGGCGTAAGCATTTCCGCCACGTCTGGATCATTAACACGCTCTTTCATTTTGCTGATGACAAAATCACCGGCGGCTTTGTTGGATTCAGCACTGCCCAGCAGATCATCGAAGGTTTCAAACACGAAGCGGAAACTGCCACGTGGCCAGTGTTCTTCGAAGATCGCCTGCACTTCTTCAGGCGGAGTATCCGCAACATTTCTTCCCACTGGACTATCAAACGCCATACCAAATACGTGATTGCGACACTTGGCAATAATTTCGTCGTAGTTGTCTTTGATTTCCTTTTCCCACTCGGGCGTCATCTCTTTTTGTACTGCGGGCAATACATAGTTTGGCGTACGTTGAAAAACAGTTACGTCGGCAGCTGTTTCGGCAACTACCGGCAACATCTGTACTGTGGTAGCACCCGTACCAATAATGCCAATGCGTTTACCCGCATAGTCCAGACCTTCTTGTGGCCAACGTGCCGAGTGGAAAAGTGGGCCCTTGAAACTATCAGCGCCTTTGATGGTTGGAATAACAGGCTCTGAAATCATGCCCATCGCACTGATAAAATACTTACAGGTAAACTGCTCACCACCGGCTGTTTTCACCAACCAATGACCACAGTCTTCTTGATACTCAGCACTG
The DNA here is from genome assembly GCA_045105115.1 of Pseudomonadales bacterium. Classification (GTDB taxonomy): domain Bacteria; phylum Pseudomonadota; class Gammaproteobacteria; order Pseudomonadales; family JAUIET01; genus JAUIET01. The sequence continues at coordinate 5,279 of JBGCDE010000283.1, forward strand.
GAAATTTCAGTGTTCAGCTGAATGTGTGGCCACATGTCGCATTTGTCGGCCACAAAATGCATGTAGCGATTATTTTCTTCCCAACCAGGGTAACGAACCGACCAGCTCCATTCGTTAAGAATTTCTTTTGAGAACGTCAGGCAATAGTAGTAGCACTCACTGTCACTTGCGGCACCTGGGTAACGGTTCCAGGTCCATGTTCCACCTATATCAGACGCTTTATCAAATACTTTTATCGATAAACCAGCTTCGCGAACCGAATGTACCAGACCAAGCCCCGCGAAACCTGCGCCGATAGCAATTACGTCATAGTCAGTGTTGTGTTTTGAAGCCATTAATACTCTCCTGTGTAGTGTCTACCAGACTCAAAAGGTCTTTATGTAGCTGTGTAAATATAATACCAAATATCAGCTGCTTACCGAGTGCGAATTACCGCCTTACTGTGGCAGCTTAAATACGTACAGCGCTTGCCCGTTGGCCGGCTGATAAATATCCGGACTAATCACCGCTGTCATGGCCCGAAATACGCCCATGCCAGTAGGAACGGCAATGTATTGCTCACCATCGATAGCAAAGGTAATAGGGTAACCGTGGGTCGGCGCGCCCAAGCGCACACTCCATAGCAACTTTCCATTGCGACTATCGAAGGCATTTAATTTGCGATCAAGGTCGCCAATAAACACCAGGTCGCCAGCCGTTGTGAGCGCTCCGGTCATAAACATAGCCGCTTGATCGTGACGCCAGCGTTCTTGCATATTCACGATATCAAACGACACCAGCCTGCCTAACAAACCATTGCTGTTTGGCGCAGGAAATGATCGCGAGTCGCCGCCATAGCCACCTTCACCAACAACTTTCGGCACTTCACGCCCGGTGAGTTCGGAACACAAGTTATGAAGCGGAATGAAAAGAGACTGCTGGCGTGGCGAATAAGCCATTGCCTGCCAGTTATGACCGCCGTAAATGCCAGGGCAGGTTTTGATCGGATCGCCAATGCCTGCTGCCACAATATCTTTGCGGTACCGTACCTCACCCGTTTCATGGTTGATTGACTCGAAAACATCTTGTGCCGTCGTTTCGGCCACCGCATCAAATTTTCCAGTACCACGATCCAGTCGCCACAACAGGCCATCTTTACCAACCGTAAACAACCATCGTTTACTGCCCTTGTCGACAAGCACTCGCTCAAAACCAACTTCCATATCAATGGTTTCACCTGGAACGTGCTGGTAAAACCAGACGATTTCACCAGTATCTGCATTCAATGCGAGCGTAGAATTGGTGTATAGCGCTTTGTCTTCGGTAGACATGCCACGACTGGCAGCCACCCAAGGTTTGGCCTGTGAGGTACCGATGTAAAACAGATTAAGCTCAGAGTCGAAGCTTCCGGCTATCCAGGTATCACTGCCGGCTCTAAATTCTGCCGCAAGCCCCGCCCAACTGTCATCACCGGGCGAGCCTGCTAACGCAATAGTCGATGTGCGCCAAAGCTCTTTACCCGTACTTGCATCGTGTCCGGTAATAAAACAACCAGGTTCTTTGTAACGCTCACACCCGTTGATGCCTGACAAAATAACGCCATTTCCCACGATCGGCCCGCTGGTGTGGGTGTAGCCCAGCTGATAATCAGCCTTAACAGAGCGCCAGACCAGCTCACCGGTTTTCGCATCAAGCGCAATCAGCGCAGCGTCGTAGGTAGCAAGGAATATCTTATCGTCATACAAAGCAATATTGCGCTGTGGCCCGCCGAGAGTTTTTGCAGCCGGTGGGTACTGATACGCATACTCCCAAATCAGCTCACCACTGCGTGCATCGATCGCCTGAATAATATTGCCCGGATGCGCAAGAAACATAACACCATCATGAACCAGCGGCGTGGTTTGATTGCTGCCATCACGCATGGCAAGCACCCAGGCCAGTTGCAGCTGATTAACGTTTTTGCGGGTGATCTGTTTTAATGGACTGTGGCCTTGACCATCCAGGGTTCGTCGCCAACTCAGCCAATCATCCGGTTCCGGATTATTCAGCATGTCTGTCGTCACCGGACGCCAGTCAGACAAAGACTTATTTTTGAACGCGGATCTATTTTTGGCGATGCTCGCAATCACATCAGCACTAGACCAGGAATCGGCGGCTTCATTATCGTCAGCTTTGGCAGCATTGCTTGCAGACAAGGTAGCGCCGCTGGAATTTTTTTCGGCCAGGTAGGCAACCAATTGCTGGTGATCCTCAGGGCGGAGAGACAGCTCACCGCCCGGTGGCATACTACTTACGTTATAGGCGAGCAGAGCGTCAAGTGACGCAGACTCTTCATCCAGCCCCCACTTACCAACAAAAGCCTCACCCAGCAAGGAATTGCCATGAGCAGAGCCACGCAAATCCAAGCCATGGCATTGGGCACAGTGTTGCTCATAGAGGACCGCAGCTGCTGAGCTCTCATCAGCGAATAGTGGTGAGGCCAGCGCCAGCAGACCAATACAGAGTGTGCTTCTGACCGGGCTATTAGACAATTTCATTTTTTGAATATTATTCAAAAGTCGTTGCCTGATAAGAACACAATCACCCTGCGAAAGTCAATAAATCCAGGCTCAAGCTAAACGCTTCTGTATGTTTTTTAAGCAGGTAAGTCCGAAAATGCTACACATCTTGTGCACGTCGGTCATGCGCCACACCAATCAAATCAGACAATCGCGGAGGCATCAGTCAACTGAGAATATCCAGAATCACAGCGTCTGTTCCCACTAGCTGTCGTTTTCGATTTTTACGCATGCCTTTGATAATAGTGCTTGCCGCATGGTCAGCTGTCGTCTTCGCTAATTGATCATATTGCTGCGCCCGGATCAGCTAGTCATCTGGCGTGGTGTTTTCTTCGGCAAATCGTGCGTTACGAATAATGTTCGTCTTGATTCCGCCAGGATGCACAGATGTGACCTTTACTGACGAACCTCGCAGCTCCTGAAGCAGTGTTTGATTCAAGGCTTTGCCCAATACCGGAAGCTGCACCGGTTAAGGCAACTACTTTTCCATTAAGATTCTTCATAAGCTTCTTGATCTATAGTGATTTGTACGCAATTGGCTTGTGCTAGCCCTCTCTCGCTCGCCTGTGTGTGCCGCTAAAGATAGAATGCCGCGTCGGCCGCTCAGACCGGATTATGAACTACTGGAGACAATGCAACGAGTATGAATAGAAACGAAGAGATGCTGAACCCTGCAATCATGGGCAATGAAACCACCATGTACGGCTTGTTTGATTATCTTCGCAGGGAAGATCCAGTAAGTTACGTCAACCATGAAGATTACGAGCCTTTCTGGGCAATCACGCGTCACGAAGACGTAAAGTTTATTTCGCAGAACAACAACCGCTTTCTCAACAACCCCCGCACTGTGTTGGTACCAAAAGAATTTGAGCAAGCGCTTCTGGATCAATTTGGTACCCGCAATGGCCTTGAAACGCTGATTCACATGGACGAACCAAAGCACAAGAAACTGCGCGGTGTTACGCGCGACTGGTTTAAGCCTGGCCCTATTGGCAAACTTTCGGGTTCGGTAGAGCGTATTGCGAAGGAATTTGTGGATAAACTTGAGCAAAGCGGTGGTGACTGCGATTTTGTCAGCGAAATCTCTTTGCTCTACCCACTGCGCGTCATCATGTCGATCATCGGCATCCCAGAAGAAAAGGAACCGATGATGCTCAAGCTTACGCAAGAGCTGTTTGGCTCTTCCGATCCATCCCAGTCACGCGGCGAAGACCCAGAAGCCAACATTGGTGTATTGCTAGACTTCTTCAGCTACTTTAAAAGCCTGGTGGAAGAGCGAACATTAGACCCGAGAGATGATCTGGCCACAGTATTGGCCAATGCATTGGTTGACGGTGAGCCTATGGAAGAACTGGATCAAATCAGCTATTTCATCATTACGGCAACAGCAGGCCACGACACCACAGCGGCCACGGTTGGCGGCGGTATGAAAGCCTTGCTGGAGCACCCGGAACAAATGGCCAAGCTGCAAGCCAACCCGGATTTATGCGCAAGTGCCGCGAAGGAGATGATTCGCTACGTGTCACCGGTGCGCCACATGATGCGAACAACCACACAAGACGAAGTATTTCAGGGTCAGAAAATAGCGGCTGGTGAAAGCCTGTGCCTTTGGTACCCATCGGCTAACAGAGACGCTGAGGCCATTAGCAACCCGGATGTGTTCGACATTGAACGAGACAACCGCAATCAACTAGCGTTTGGCTACGGTGGGCACATGTGTTTGGGTCAGCATCTTGCAATTTTGGAAGTGGAATTGTTTTTTCGAGAGCTGCTGCCGCGACTGAAGCACATGGAGGTCAGTGCTGATCCGGAGTGGGTGCAGGCCGTATTTGTGGGTGGGCTTAAATCAATGCCTGTTCGCTATCAATTTTGACAACGCGCTAAGCTTGGCACTGTAAAGGTGCCAAGCTTAGCGGATTTTGATCAGCCTGTTATGGCCATACCCAACCATTCTGCAATCAGTGCAGGTTTTTCTTCACCTTCAATTTCAACCGTGATTTTCTGGGTGCTCAAAAAACGATTCTCGTCTTTGCGGTCTACTTTAATAAGTTCAGCATGTGCACGAATTCGCTTACCAGCGCGCACAGGTGCCAAAAATCGAATTTTATCGAAGCCATAGTTAAGCCCCATCACCGTGTTCTCTGGCGCTATGCCAATGTCTTCACTGAGCTTGACCAACATCGACAAGGTAAGAAAGCCATGAGCGATTGTGCCGCCAAACGGTGTTTCGGCCGCCTTCTCTTCATCAATGTGAATGTACTGATGATCTTCAGTGCAATCTGCAAATGTGTTTATACGATCCTGGTCTACTGTGATCCAAGGGCTGGGTTCTGATTTTTGACCAACCTGATCTACCATCTGTTCTTTATTTACAAGAGTCTTTGCCATTACGCGTTCCTTTCTGATGATTCGATGTTTGCCTATTATCGCATAGAATATGGCATATATCATGCCAATACATGACGTGGTGTATCTATTGACTCATCACAAACCCGCCATTGGGAGAAATCACCTGACCGGTCATAAACTTTGCCTCGTCGCTGGCCAAATAAACCGCTGGCCATGCAATGTCGTCCGTATCGCCGAATCGAAGCATTGGCGTCTGCGCCTCAAGTAGCGCTTTGGCTTCACCAAACGGTGCGACAAGATCGGTATCAATATACCCGGGCGCAAGCGCATTCACTCGTATTCCACGCGAAACCACTTCGCGTGCCAAGGAACGCGTGAAACCCAGAATACCGGCTTTTGCTGCGCAGTAATGCGGTGACACACCACCAGTGGTTCCCATAATTGAGCCCATATTTATAATGCAGCCCGACATTTGCGGGTTCATTATTTTCAAGGCCTCGCGCGAACAAAAGAACGTTCCGTTCAAATGGATACCTAACATGCGATGCCAGTCTTCGTCCGCCATGGCAACGGTTACATCGCTGTGGGTTTCAATCGGGCCGCCCGCCTGTAACTCAGCCATTTGTTGAAACGGCACCTGGGTCAGCTTGCGCATTTGTTCTTCAGAACTTCCATCAAAACCTATGCCTGCGTTATTGACCAAAATATCCAGTTGCCCGAATTCCGCATTTACGCGCTCAAACATTTCAGAAACACTGCTTGAATCACTTACGTCGGCAGCAATGGCTGCGCCATCAAGCTCAGCGGCTACTTTTTCAGCCGCATCAATGCGCACATCATTAATGATGAGCCGCGCACCCTCTTCCTTAAACCGCCTGGCTATCTGCGCACCTATACCAGCACCCGCACCGGTGATAAGTGCGATCTTGTTATCCAGTCTGCCCATGAGTTTGATACCCATATTTATTGTTTGTCTGTATTACCCTGTAAAAACGAACGCAAGGCTTCGTCACGCCACATTTTCGCGCTAAAAATATCTTTGTAAGGCACATAGTGTGTGTTCGCGGCTGCTTCAGGAAAGTCACCCATTACCGTTACGCGTTGTATCACGCGCTCACCTTCGAAATCATTCAGCACATGATGCTGAGTGCAACGGTTATCCCACATAGCGATGGTTCCCTCGCTCCAGCGATACCGCAATCCAAATCGATCACGACTGGCATGGCGAGTGAGATAGGCAAGCAGCGTATCACTTTCTTCCAGGCTCAATTCCACCAGACGGCGGGTGAAGTGCTCATTCACATACAAAGACTTTTTACCGGTTACCGGATGCACGCGAACTACCGGGTGCACCGCCATTCTCTCCGGGTGCCCATGTGGACTCGCGTCGTGCAGTGCAGTAAGCCCTTCACATAAATCCTGCATCGGTTTCGACAACTCATCATAGGCTTTGTACATGTTCGCCCATTGAGTATCTCCGCCTACTGGCGGGCAAGTTTTCATATGCAGAATAGAGAAAATGGCAGGCTCGGCCTGACAGCTGAGATCACTGTGCCACTCATCTGCAATAGCGCCCTGGCCACTGTTGGCACGCAGCTCAAAAAACTCAGGGCGCTGAGCGTCAAGCGATAAGTTGGGGTGGCCTTCAAGGCGCCCGAAAAGACGACCAAATGCTATGTGTTGATCAGGTGTCAGATGCTGATCTGGAAAGAAAAGCACCAGATGCTCTGCAATTAGCTCAAGCACAAGCTCTGCTTCTTGCTGACCGGCCGACAACAAGTTTATGCCGCGTATTTCCGCACCCAGTGATCCAGATACCGGTGATACTTCGACCTGCGCTGCATGCCTATTCATTTTCTTTGACCTTGCAAATCCCGTCCCCAGAGTAACTTGATAAGCCGCTGTTCAGCAAGCGCTAAGCCCATAGACTGCTAAGGCGAAAACGAGGGTTTATTGTGATTGCAATGCTTGGGCGAGAAAGTTGGAATGTGCAAGAGGCGACTAACGCGCAAGTGCAATAGCGCGGTGTTCAGAACTGTTTCTTTTTCAATCCTCTTGAACATCAGCCCGAAAGGACCCAGCCGTTTGGCCTGTCCACTGCTTGAAACTGCGGTAAAACGAACGTGGCTCAGCGTAACCGAGCTTAGTCGCAATTCGATCCAGACTGAGCGTTGTACTTTGCAAGTAGTGCATCGCCATCTCCAGCCTTAACTCATTCAGAACATCTTTATAATAGGTGTCTTCATCAAGAAGCCTACGCTGCAATGTCCTTGCACTTACTCCAAGCTTATCTGCGATTAGAGCGCTCGAAGGCGCGCTTTCCGTAAGCATAAGGCGTAACATGTTCTTGACTTGAACAGTCATGGGCTGATCGCGATCCAGGTCAGCAAGCAATTGCGTGGCGTGGTCCAGCAAGGTCTGCAGCAACATTTCGTTTCGCTGCGGCAAGGGTTTTTCGAGCACATCATTCTTTATCACGATGCCGCTGCAACGTTGTTCAAACAACACCTCGCAGGCAAAAAAATCTCTGTACTCGGCAATCAAATCTCTATCGTCTGGCGCAGAGTGTTCAAACCAAACAGCATCTGCATACTCTGGTTCAACGTGCAAGAAATTACGGGTATAAGCATTCCAAGAGGCAATAACGGCTTCTACTTCTTGTCGCCTGGCAACATCATCGAGAAACTGGCAATGCCAGCTCAACAATACGCAGTCTCCCAAAGGCTCTGTGGAAGACACTCCCATGTCACCAACAATTTTCTCGAACACGGGAATGTTAGCGAGCACCTCACGCAAATTTGCGCAGTTCATGGAAATATAACCCAGCACGCTGTAAGTAGCTGGCTCAACAAATTGCGCAGAATGCAGCCCCAGACACGGGTCGTTGCACGCCGTCGTCAAATAGCCAATCAATCGCTCCATAGCGTGATTGGAAACGCGTGCATTGTTATCGGCCAACAACGCAGCATCAATGCCGGCCTTCTGCAGCAGTGGAAAATAGTCCACACCGCAAGACTCTGCCGTGCGCAAATATTGCTTTACCGCCGGGACTGAGGCCGAGGTGCCGTTTTCGGCGGACACTTTACTCACCTGCATAGTTCTTGATGCTGTCAGAAATTGTGATGGGACTGTCGTCCAAAGTCAGTGATGCGCTGACTTGTATTCGCTAGTATACCTCATCGATTCTGGATCAGACTGCAGCAAGGATAAGTACAGCGCCCGAATAACTACTGCTGAAAGCTGCAAATTTTGACGAATTGCCCGCAGCGTTTAGCCATGAAGGATGAACACGAATGAATAGCATCGAGTATTACGTCGAGCAGTTTGCGAAAGACGATCTGATTTATGTTTTCCTGCCCGTGTTCTTGCTCGCCCTGTTGATAGAGCTTTATGTTGACCGCCAGAAAAACCTGGCATTGTTCGATAAGGAAGACACTATCGCATCGCTGTCTATGACAGTGTTCGTCGTGTTTATTGACGTTCTGCCAAAGTTTGGCGCGTTGGTACTGTTCACTCTGTTACACAAAATCAGTCCGCTTGCCGACATTATTCAACGCCAATGGTGGGCATGGGTTTTATTGTTTTTTCTGGACGACATCACCTACTACGCCCAGCATCGCGCCAATCATGAAGTCAGATTGTTTTGGGCGGGGCATGTATCCCATCACTCGGCGATAAAAATGAACTTCGCAACCGCTTTGCGACAGGGTGTGATGGAGCGACTGCATAAGTACGCTTTCTGGCTGCCTTTGCCACTTCTCGGTTTTGATGCATTGATGATATTTACCATGATGTCGATAAGTCTTTTTTATCAATTCTGGCTGCATACTGAGTTAGTTGGAAAACTTCCAATGTGGTTTGAGAAAATCTTCAACACGCCCTCCCACCATCGCGTGCATCACGCATCAAACATTCGCTATCTCGACTGTAATCATGCAGGCACGCTTATTGTATGGGACAAGCTGTTTGGCACGTTCTCTGAAGAAGTGGCTAGTGAACCGCCGGTTTATGGGCTCACCTCAAACTTAAAGAATCAGAACCCGCTGCATGTCGTAAGCCACGAGTACGTCGCCATCATCAACGACCTCAATAGTACTGATAGCTGGCGTGACAAGCTTCGCTATCTGTTTCTGGCACCGGGTTGGAGTCACAATGGTGATGACAAGCGTGCAAAGGTGTTGCGAGCGAAACTGGCGGCTGCTGAATCTGAATAAACCAGATCAGGAGCGTTTGACAAGCAAGCGCACAATCAATGCTAAAGACAACAGCAGCAAGGCGACCAATGTTCGCAACGAAAACAAGCTGATTTCCGGCTCAACTGGAAACACATGCGTTTGTTTTATTGACGCAAACTTATGCACAGCCAAACCGCTGTCAGCCATGCCAACAATCATATCTAACATGTCTTTTACACTGCGATAACGAACGATAGCGACCACGTCCCAGTCGCGCCAATCATCATCAATGATGAACGTGCCAATCACCGAACTTTTCAGTATGGGCAGACTGCCACGCCATAACAGCTCCTTCACAACACCACTTGAATAACGCGAGTCTGCAGCAAGCGCATCAGCGTCTTCAGCCCAAACAGAATCTTTAGGGTATGCAGCACGATCACGGTACTTGATTAGGTTGACCATCAAGAATTCATTACCGGTATCAAACTCACCCAGGCGTTGCATTAATTCTGTAGTCTCTGCAACGGTCTCGTGTCCAGATTGAGACCTTTCTGTCATAGCGCTCACATAAGTTTCCAGCTCTTGATCAGTGACTGGATCACCACTGCCGCCATACCAAACAAACCAAGTACTGTAGACCACCAATAACGTAGCGTAGAAAATTCTCATCATGATTGCCCAACCAATGCGATTTCATCAAATTATAATATGACACTTATTATGTCAATAGAAATGGCCAGACTATGGAACAGAATTTGCGTTAAACCGCTGTATGTTGCACGTTGATCTGAGCGCGAAAACTCAAGGAGAACCGTGGCGCAGCGAAAGCTGTTTGCGATACGCGCGTCTGGACATGTATTCAAAAACTCCAGGAAAGACTTGCGCAAGCTTTAAGCGAACCCTGGCCCCAAAAGGTGCAACAATAATACCCTTATTTTTTTCGACCTGATCCAGAGCGTAAACCGCAAACTTATCAACCGGATATGGTGGTCCACCCATATCTGTAAGAAAGTCTCGAAGGTTAGGCATCCATATACGAGGTGTTCCTGAGGGGTTGGCATTGTCCAGCAAAGGTGTGTCAATCGCAGTTGGGCACAGAGCACATACCTGAATATTTCGCTCAGCCGCTTCGATTCTAAGAGACTTGCTCAATCCGACGATGGCATGCTTGGTCATCGCGTAAGGCGTCATTCCCGGCACCGCCAGTAAGCCTGCTGCCGAGGCCGTATTAACAATAATTCCAGCCCCACGCTCATACATGCTGGCGTAGGCCGCCATGCATCCATTGCTAACACCCGTAATATTGACGGCCGCACATTGGTCAAAGTGGCTGGTATCAAGCTCGTGCGCTAATCCACCTGCGCCTAAGCCTGCATTGTTAAACAGCGCGTCTAACGCTCCAAAAGACTCAATCACATCGGCAACATGAGCTTTGAAAGCCGCTGCATCACGCACATCAAGAACCGAGCTTCGAACCTTATCTCCCAGACTTGATGCCGCCATCTGTACGGCCTCTGAATTGATATCAGTCAACCAGACCGTTGCGCCGCGAGAATGCAGCTCTTTGGCAAGCGCAAAGCCGATACCGGAGGCTGCGCCACTAATACTCACTATTTTACTGTCCCAAAATTTCATTAAGCACCTGCGTTATTTATTGTTCCACGACGAGGCGTGTAGCTAGCCAGGCTATTTACCCGCCGCCTCAAGCCCATTTGAAAATGTTCTTATGTTGTCTGCCATAATACGAAAGTGACCGTAAGGTAGCACAGAAATAATCAGGTCTTAAGGAGTAAACCGATGCCCAATGATTTTACTTGGCAGACGCCAGATTTACAGTATGAGTTCGATGAAAACGGCATGCAGGTTGGCACCTCAATCGCAGATTGGCAAGCACCACCTCACCCGCCAAAAACCATCATGACCGGGCAATACTGCACTTTGGAGCCCTTCTCCGTTGAGCACCATGCGAATGATCTATACAAGGCGTTTGCACTCGATGTTGATGGTCGCAACTGGGCGTATATGCCTTATGGGCCATTTGAATCACTCGAAGCGTTTGAAGCCTGGGCTCGCACTACCTGTATAGGAGAAGACCCTATTTTTTATACAGTTATTGACGCGCTTAGTGGCAAACCGGTTGGCGTTGCAAGCTATCTTCGAATAGCGGCAGCCGTCGGCAGCATTGAAGTAGGTCACATTCACTTTTCGCCTCTTCTGCAAAGTACGCGCATGGCGACAGAGGCCATGTACTTAATGATGCGTCGAGTATTTGATGAATTGGGTTACCGTCGTTATGAGTGGAAATGCAATGCGCTGAATGCTCCTTCCTGCAGAGCAGCCGAGCGTTTTGGTTTTCAGTTCGAAGGAATTTTTCGACAAGCGACGATCAGTAAAAACCGAAATCGCGACACAGCTTGGTTTGCGATAATGGATGAAGACTGGCCAAGCATGAGAGCCAGTTTCGAACGCTGGCTTGCGAGCGACAATTTTGACGCAGATGGTCAGCAAATTCGATCATTGAGAGAGTGTTAGGAAAGCTGATTTATGTCTGACCGAAACGGTAATTGCTCTAGTCTGAAAGCAGCGAATGCCCTTCCGGGAGCTGTCTGGCCATCCACAAGGCTAACTTGTGCTTCATGTTGGGTGTCGTTATCTTATCTTTTGCCAACGGCTGAATCAGAGCGTCATGCACTAGCAACTTATAGATAAACTCTACTTTAAGATCGACCGAATCATGACCCTCGATCTCGCCTGCCCCGCGCTTTTTGGCGTATAAACCGCCAACTCTCAAAGCTTCTTTCATTAAGGCTGCTTCGTTTTTTAGCTTGGATTTTTTCATGGTCTACCAATTGTCTCGAAGGCCACGCAATCCAATAAACGTGGCCTGATCATCCAGCTCACCCGTAATAACGCCCTGGCTCGCTGCAATTCCTGCTCTAACCTCTGGCTCACTCAATCTGAAAAACACATTAATCTGATGCTCTACACCAATGGTCGTCACATAGCTTTCTGCTTCCAGCCCGCCTTGGAAGTCTGACAATAACGATTGCGCAGCGTCATTACCTGGCTCGCGATCAAGCGTGAATCGCAAATTGTTTTCGATGTAGTCATGCCCTGGGTACACACGAACATTGTCTGGCAAGGTAAAAATCTGCTCCGCAAAGGTTTTATACAAAACCTTGGGATCGCCACCAAAGTCGCAACGCCCTACACCTGCATTGAACAGGGTATCGCCACAAAAAAGTGCAGGTTGTTCCTGATCGCTTCCTTCAAAGTACAAACAGATGTGGCTCATAGTATGGCCAGGTGTGCTCATTATTTTTAGATTTAGCTCACCACACTTCAAGGTATCGCCTGCATTAAGCCCCCGGTCCACATCCGGAATCGATTGCATTGCGTCTACATGGGCCACCAGCTGTGCACCCGTTGCGGCAATAACCGGCCCATTGCCACCAATATGATCGTGATGGTGATGCGTGTTGGCCACTACTGTGATTTGCCAGTCCATTTCTTTGGCAACCTGAAGGCACAGAGCATGATCTAAAGGGTCGATCGCAATAGCCTGCTTGCTACTTTCACAAGCAAGCAAATACATATAGTTGCGCAAGTCGTTACGTATGGGGATTTGTTTTATCAGCATGATGTTTCTCTCGTGTCAGACCTTATTTCTTTTCTCTGGGCGTTGGGTTTTCCACCAATTCCAAAACTGTACCATCAGGGTCTTTGAAGCAGACGAAGCGCGCATTGCTTCCTGTAGATGCTGGCATTTGCGCTGGCTCAGAAATAAATTCCGCTCCTAATGCCTTTATCTTCGCCATATCACCATCCAGGTCATTGGTTCGCAGTGCAATACGCGCCAAACCGTAGTGATAAAGATGTGGATAGGGAGGCTCATCATCGCTTGGCTCCAGCCATTGAAGCAAATCAATAGTAAAAGGGAAGCCTTTCTCTTCTGATGTCTTCAGCATCATCAAGGCTCCTCTCACACGATAGGGTGGCATGCCAACGGCCGCCGCAATTTCCGGCGTATTTGTTTCGGGAACAGTGAAAAACTCTTCGAAGCCCAAGGCCTCATAAAAGACTTTAGAACGCTCAAAGTCACTGCAGTTGATGTTGATGTGAACCAACCCTGTAATTGCCATTTTTTATCCTTTAACTAGTTTTTCGCCGAACACAGCCGAATTGATCCATAGCTGTTCGGCTCGCGTGACGTTGATTATCCATGTTCGCTTAACGATTGTCAGTCAAAATACCGAGCTCAGAAAAATCACTGGGCGCGTCAATCGGCGCTTAACCCACCATATCGCGCAGCTCAGTCTTGAGTATTTTACCGATGTGGCTGCGAGGCAACTCATCAATCAAGCGTACCTCAGAGAGCCGTTGTGTTTTACCCAACTCGCTGTTGGCACCTTCCATGATCGCTTGCAAATCTAACTCAACACCCTTCTCAGCAACCACAAAACCAAGCGGTGTCTCGCCCCACTGGCGTGAGTCGATACCTATAACAGCGGCATCAACCACACCCGACTGCTTCAGCAATACTTCTTCCAGGTCTCTTGGGTAGATATTAAAACCACCGGAGATAATCATGTCTTTGGAACGCCCCATGATCGTAACAAAACCTTCCTCATCAACACGGCCAATATCACCCATGCGTTGCCAGCGATCGCCATTCTCGTCAATCCAGGTGGCTTCTTTGGTTTTCTCTGGCTGATTCTGATAGCCAGACATCATCGTTCCAGATCGCCCCACCAACTCACCCATTTCACCTATAGGCAGCCGCTTAAGGTCTTCATCAATCGTGATCACTTCGCTACCACCGTGCGGTACGCCAACAGTATGCAACTTGTCAGGGTGAGCATGTGCAATCAACACGCACACCACACCACCCTCAGTCATTCCATACGCTTCAACTAATCCACCCGGCATGCGTTTTAGCACTTCCGCTTTTAACTCTGCAGAAAAAGGTGCACTGGTGCAGTTTTTAACAAACAGACTACTTAGGTCGTAGTCATCAAACTGTTCGTAATCCATCAACCTTTGATACTGAACAGGCACCAGCATGGTGTGCGTTACCTTATGTTTCTGTGCGAGCGTCAACCAGGTCTCGCAATCGAACTTGCGCATCAGAATGGCGGTGCCACCGTATCCAACCGTTGCCAAAAAAGGAGCCAGCGTGGTGTTGGAATACATTGGCGTAGATAGCAGCGTTGCCTGGCCAGGCTTTCCGTAACGCGTTGCCTCACCTACGCCAATTTGTCGCCAGCGCATCAAGTGGCTGTGCACAATGCCCTTGGGTGTGCCAGTGGTTCCGCTGGAGTAAATTATATTGAAAGGGTCTTCCGGCTTGGCCTCAGGCGTATCAGGCAGTGAACCCGCTGCGGCCATCCAATCTTTTACATAGGGCGCATCGGCATCAGCTTTATCGAGCATCACATGTTTCAGTGGCGGCAACTCAACACCGCTTTCAGCGAGTTCAGCACGCTTGGCCGAGTCGATAAACAAATGACTCGCGCCGCTATCTGTCATCATTGAGGCCAACTGTTTTGGAGAGGCTGACGTTGTTAGCGGTGCTGCACAGCCGCCCGCCAATATTGCCCCCAGATATGCGCATGCATAATGTACCGAATTAAGTCCAAGCACCGACACAGCCTGCCCCGCTTGCAGGCCTTCTGCTCGCAACTGCACCGCAATTCTATTCGCCAAGTCCGTTGTTTGTGACCAACTAAGCTTGTCATCGCCTTCTTGAAGCGCAACACGATTTGGCTGATTCTCTGAATGCGCATTAATCAGACCAGCAAATTGACCATATGGCTTTTCGAGGTAAGAAGCAGGTTCAGGTATGGAATTCATTTATAGTTTCTCTGTTGCAAGCAAGATTCATGTGGACTGCGCGATTATGGCAATTTAGGATAACAGAATTGCACTGCAATTCGCTGTTGCTGATTGTATTGCGTACCATGAAGTCGCACACTTCTATGCCCTCCTAAGTGATCTGGTCAAGGAATAATGAAAAAAGCGATATTGTCAGTATTTATAGTTGTCATGGCATTCGCGTTCATTGCTACGCACTACGATCGTCTTCCCGCACAGTCAGAGTTTCAACTTGATCTTGTCGAAATCAGGAGTCTAATCAGCGAGGATACTGACTTACCAATCGGCATAGGCAGCCTTAGCGTTGCCGGTGGAGAGTTTCCCGGCTGCCTGGTTATAACAGGCTGTGGCGAAGGCCCATACCCACTCGATGTACGAGCGTTTCAACTACAGTACACCAATGGTGACACCATCATTATTGACCCGCCGCACGACAAAGCACTGAACGATGCTAATGCCATACTCATGAAAAGGTTCGATCAAGCGGCTTATGATCGCGTACAGCAAGCGATGTTGCAGGCACAAAAGATCGTTTTCACGCATGAGCATTTCGATCATATAGGCGGCGTTGTTAAATCACCCAATCTCGAGGCGCTGGCATCAAAAATAGTAATCAATAAAGCTCAGCAAGAGAATGCAGAGCAGGCGAACTTAAGTTACCCGGCCATCATTCGCGAGTTGCGGGCCATAGACTACAAGCAATACTTTCGCCTGGCACCCGGCGTGGTGCTAATAAAAGCGGGTGGGCATACCCCAGGTGCGCAAATGATTTTTGTGCGCATGATGAATGGCGAAGAAGTGCTGTTTGCCGGCGACACCGCATGGAACAAAGCCAATATTCTCGAAGAAAAAACCAAACCGCTTTTGGCAAACTGGGCCGCTGGAGAAGACGGCGTTGCATTGGCACACCAAATCAGAGCGCTGATTGATATTCATGAGGAGAACGAAGTTACTCTGTTATTGGCGCATGACGTCGACTGGTTGCTTGCCTATGAACAAAGAGGTTTGCTGCAGACTGATATTCGACTTAAGCCAGGTAATGAGACGTGAGAATTTGAATGCTTAACCGGAAGCAGCAATCGTGATACTTGCTGGCCTGCTAGCCTACATGGCGCTAATGTTATTTATTGGCGTTTATGCAGCTAGAGGCACACAATCCTCTACCGACTTTATGATCGCAGGCAGGCGGTTGCCACTTTGGCTCTGCTCTACGTCCATTTTCGCCACCTGGTTTGGCAGTGGCATTATGATGGGCGCGGCCACATCAGCCTATGACCGCGACTTCCTGGCTATGGTGGCAGAACCATTCGGTTCCGCGCTGGCGTTGATACTCAGCGGATTATTCTTCGCACGAATCTGCCGACGTACTCGGCGAGTAACATGGATAGAATTTTTTGAAGTTCGCTACGGAAAAGTAGCCGGGCTGTTTGCAGCCATTGCAGATATTGGTTCAGGCATCATATGGGTAGGCGGTTTATTGTTTACTTTTGGTATTCTCACAGAATCACTCACCGGTTTTCCAATGGCGGCTGGTATCGTTGTTGGTTTGCTCGTTATTGTCAGCTATACAATGGTAGGCGGCATGATGGCTGTGGTGCTCACTGATTTTTTGCAAACGGTTGTTCTGGTTATTGGTCTTGTGGTGCTGCTTTTCGTTGTATTGAACGACGTAGGTGGTTGGAGTGCCGTTGGCCCGCAACTACCGGAAAACACCATCCGCTTTTTCCCGATTGAGCATAGTTTTCAAAACTGGGTAGATTACATTCACGTGTTTATGAATCTTGGTGTGGCTGCAATAGCGGCTAACTCTGTGATTCAACGGGCTCTTTCAGCCAAAACCGAGATTGTTGCGCAAAACTCATTTCTTCTTGCGGGTGTTGGCTACACGGTTATTGGTTGTATACCGCTTGCCCTTGGCTTGATTGCCAGCGTTACCATGCCTGACATTGCAGACCCAAACGCCATACTCTCTGAAATGGCGGTGAAGCATTTGCATCCAGTTGTGACCGTTATTTTTATTGGTGCCATACTTTCTGCAATCATGAGTACATCCGACAGCGTACTGCTCAGCACTGGCTCAATTGCCAGTACAAACCTGCTACCGTTCTTTGTTAAGAACCCTAGCGATAAACTGCGCCTTAAGGTCGCCAGAATATCAATACCGATTGCCGCGGCTGCCGCTACCTATGTTGCTTTTGGTGCAGAGCGCGTTGTTGAGGTACTGATCGAATCTGCTGCTCCCTTACTCGCAATGACTATAGCGCCATTCATATTGTGTTTCTGGTGGCGCAAAGCCAATAACTATGGAGCTCTTGCAGGCATTCTTGGAGGTTTGTTTGGCTGGATACTGGCCGGTGCCTTGGAAAGTAGCATTCCACCTGACTTGATCGGGTTTTGTGTTTCTTTCACTTCGATGATTATTGTCACCTCAATGACTCAAACTATTTGCCCTCCCAAGCCTCTCACAGATGACAAAGGCGACGAGGTAGAACTTGCAAATCGTGTTGCATCGTTGCGTTAGGGTAAAACACGAAGCCGATAAACCATAGCTCTGGAGACCCAACATGCAACTTAATGGTATTGCCCACATTCAACTCACCGTGAAGGACGTTGCTCGTTCTCGTGAGTTCTATCTGCCATTGCTGAATTACTTCGACATGAAGATTATCGCAGATGAGCCCGGAATGGCGTTTTATGGCGTTGGCAGTCGAACCGGTATTTGTATTACGGCAGGAGAAGAAACGCACGACGAGGCGGTTTTCGTGCAACGCAGAATTGGCCTGCATCATTTCTGTCTTCGTGCACGAAGCCGGGAAGATATAGACGAGATAGCAGCGTTTGTTCCTACACTGCCCGGCGGTAAGCTTGTTCATGGTGCACAAGAAGATGCGTTTGCACCCGGGTATTACTCAGTTTTATTTGAAGACCCTGATGGAATTCGAATAGAGATTAACTTTGTTCCGGGTGTGGGTCATCTTGATCCTGGCAGCGAAGGGGTGCCCACCGATATGTTAGGTGCCCCGGATTGATAGGATGACAACCTTTTGATTTGATCCAGTATACTGTGCGCGTACTGTGCTGTTTGAGGTGTGTTATGAAAGTTATCTATCTATTTACCATTGCTTTGCTTGTAGCAAGCTGTGGTGGCGAACAGTCGAAGGAGCTTGAGACAAGCGAGCAAGCTGATGCCGCAGAACTAAGCAATTCCGCAGATGGTGTGACATCCACGCAGTTTGATGAACTGCTGGACCAGTATTACGAAGATTATCTAAAGCTAAACCCTCTGCAAGCGACCTTCGAAGGTGATGCTCGCTATAACGATCAATTCATAAACGCGCTTGATCCAGCCGTAGAAAAACGCGTTACAGAGACTTTGGGCAAGTATCTCTCAGCACTGTCTGACATTGACGACAGCAGCTTAAGCGACAGCCAACGCATGTCCAAAGACGTATTGGCATGGGAGCTGGGTATTAATCTTGACGGCTTGGCGTTTGACGACGACCTCACGCCCATCGATCAAATGTGGTCTGTTAATTTGATGATTGGCCAACTGGCCAGTGGCGCATCCGCCCAGCCGTTTAATACAGTTGCCGATTACTCAATGTGGCTAACGCGTGTTGATGCCTATCTTGAATGGCTTGACGCAACAGAAGGCAAAATGCGCGAAGGTGTTGAGAAAGGCTGGGTAATGCCCAAAGCTCTTATCAAGAAGGTGCTGCCCCAGCTCGCTGGAATGGCGTCAGACGATGTACAAGAGCACTTGTTTTTCAGCCCGGCGAAGAATTTCCCCGATGAATTCTCCGAAGAAGACAAAGAACGGCTAACTGAACAATACACAGCAATGGTGAAAACCAAGGTCGCACCAGCGTATAAGAAAATACACGACTACATGGCTGGCGACTATCTGGAGGCTGGGCGCGACTCCAGCGGCATAGATGCGTTGCCCGGTGGTGAAGACTTTTACAAACACCAGATAAAGAAATACACCACAACGAATATGACCGCCGACGAAATTCACCAGCTAGGGCTTTCTGAAGTAGCGCGAATTCAAAGTGAAATGGAGAGCGTTAAGAAGCAAGTTGGCTTTGAGGGTGATTTAAAAGCCTTTTTTGATCACGTTCGCAATAACGAAGACTTAATGCCGTACAAAGAACCACAGCAAGTGCTGGATCATTTCAATGCCATTCATCATCGAATGAAACCACAAGTGGCTAGGTTATTTGATGTTAAACCCAAGACTGCTTTTGAAGTGAGGCGCACCGAAGCGTTTCGAGAGAATTCGGCCGCGGCAGAATACAATTCAGGCTCACTGGACGGCACCCGACCCGGTATTTTCTACACGCCAATTCCGGATGCCAGTCGATACAATATCTTCGACAGTGAATCACTGTTCTTGCACGAAGCCATTCCAGGCCATCATTATCAAATCTCACTCACCCAGGAAAATGATTCACTGCCCAAATTCAGAAAAACGCTGTGGTACAGCGGCTACGGCGAAGGCTGGGCTTTGTATACAGAATCTCTTGGCAAAGAGCTGGGCTTGTTCACCGACCCCTACCAATACTTCGGTATGCTCAGCGCTGAAATACATCGCGCTATTCGCCTGGTGGTAGACACAGGGTTACACAGCAAAGGCTGGACACGCGAACAAGCTATCGACTACTCACTGGCCAATGAGGCCGAGCCCGAAGACGGTATCATCCGCGAAATTGAGCGCTACATGGCAAACCCGGGGCAAGCACTTGCCTACAAGATTGGCCAGTTGAAAATTCGCGAACTGCGCTCTATGGCCGAGAAAGAACTGGGCGATAAATTTGATATCGCAAAATTCCATAACCAGGTCTTGGAAACTGGCTCCGTTCCATTAGCCATATTGGAAGCCAAGATTCAGAACTGGATTAGCGCGAGCAAGTAAGTTCGCGCTCAGTCTGATTTCTTTACTGCCTTGTCGTCACGATAGCGTTCAAACCACGCCAGTATGTGATCTATTTTTGCAATTAACTGGCTGGGGCGCTTTGCAATAAAATGTGAAGCGCCCGGTATTTCAACCAGCAACGTATCGATATCGCGTATTTTCAAAGCATGATAAAGCTGCTTCGCTTCAGACAATGGCGTGCGTAAATCATCTGTGCCCACCATCACAAGGGTTGGTGTCTGGATGTTACCCACCAGTGATACCGGTGAGAACTTCATATAGGTTTCCCAATTTTCCCAGGGCTGACCTGGGTAGCGGTAATCAGCGTAAGCAAAGTAATTATCGGCCGTAAGCGTTTTACTCACCCAGTTCATCACCGGCTTAATTACAGCTGCTGAGCGAAAGCGATTATTCTTCCCTATCATCCAGGCCGTCATGATTCCGCCCGCACTGCCGCCGGTAACGTATAAATTACCTTCCTGCGCAATGCCCCGCTTGATCAGCTCGTCAACGCCGTCCATCACATCTTGATAGTCTTCGCCTGGGTAGTTATTGAAAAGCAGATTGGAAAACGTCTCACCGTAGCCGGTGCTGCCGCGCGCATTAGGATAAAACACAATGTAATCCGCGCTGGCATACAATTGAATTTCTGGTGAGAAACGAGCGCCGTAATTGGAGATTGGCCCGCCGTGGTTTTCAACCAACAATGGATAGGCCTTATCTTTATCGTAGTTTGGAGGCCACACTATCCAACCTTGAATTTTGCGCTGATCAAAGGATGACGAGTACCACAGCTCCTCTACTTTCCCCAATGTTCGATGACCAAGTAAATCTTCATTCAACAGCGTGACAACAGTTGGCGCACCAGAAGAGCCGACAACGGCAACGTCGGCCGGTCGATAAGGTGTTGAATAAGAGAACGCAATGCGATTGTTTTTTGACACGCTGAACGATCCACCGCCGTACGGTCTTCCCATCGCTTCACCACCTAAATGATCACTGACCGCGCGAAATTTTCCACTCAGTGACACGAAACCAATTTTTGTGTCACCGTGTTTATCGTATTGAAAATAAAGGCCCGAGCTATTGCCATTCCAATGCATAGCGTCAACGCTGTAATCGAAATCTGAGAGCAGCTCGCGTTTTGACGAACCATCAGCCGCCATCAACTGTATTTTGCTCAACTGGTAAGCCTGCACTTTGTCGGCATAACCCGTATAGGCAATCCATTTCCCGTTTGGAGACACTATTGGTTGTGAATCAGGGCCGTTGCGATCTGTGAGTGCGGTTATTTCTCCACTGGCAACGTCTACGCGATATACCTCGGAATTTCGAAACGCTCTTTCCCAATCAGCATTTCGGTTACCCGCGAACACGATGCTTTTTCCATCCGCTGCCCATGACAGCTCAGGTAAATGTCGATAGCGTCCTTGAGTGACCTGACGCGGGCTTCCGCCTATCGCATCAAGTACATATACCTGAAGGAAACCCGGTGTTAACCGCCCTGCACCATCACTTTCGTATTTTAGTTGCGATGTTACGCGCGGCTTTTCAGCCCATTCTGCGCCTTTGGGTTTTTCAGGTGGCTTAACCAATACCGGCGGCTTTTCGGCTGCAAGCATAGTGAAAGCAAGCTGTGATCCGTCGGGGGACCAATGCAAAGCGTTTGGAGTTTGGGACAAACTGCTGAGCCTTGCGGTTTTACCTGATTCCAACCAGTAAACATAGATATTTGCCCTGCCCGCTGATTGACCTACATAGGCGATACGATCTCCCTGCGGTGACCACGCCGGTCCGGATTCATTGGTGTCATTTCCAGTTAACACTTGATGACCAGTACCATCTGCATTAACTAACCACAAACGACTTTGGCGCTTGTCGAGCATAATATCCATGCGCTTTCTGGCGTATACGATTTGCCGACCATTCGGCGCGATGACGGGCTGCGACGCCCATTCAAGATCAAATACGTCAGCGCTTCTGAATATTGACAGTGGGTTTTCATCCGCTTGATCAGCAGCGATTGAACCCGAGGCGAAAAACAAGATCAGCGTAGGCAACGCGCATATCATTAGCAGACGATGGCAGGCATTTTTCACTGTTTTATAGTACGCACTTCTGTGTGTCATGAGCTTCTCCCTATTATGCGGCCACACTTGTGTTGGGTTCCTGCTTTCGTTTTTGCCATGCCGCGAAACGCAGTGCAAAAGCGGCAACGGTAAGCGCCATAAAAGGCCAGTATTCAGCTGGCAAACCAACTTCAAATGGCTTGATTACGAAATCGAAGAAATAGACGAAAGCAAATACATAAAAACCAGTGCGGTGAAGAACCTTCCACGCCTTGGCGCCCAGCATTTTCGCTGGCACATCAAACGAGGTCAGCATCATTAAGATCGCCAGCCCCAGACCTGCACCACCCACTACCAATGTGGGTACGTCAAATGGATTTGTTTCACTCGCTTTTATGGCTGCCGTAATAATAAGAAGATGAACCGACTGCATACCTCCATAGGCAATTCCCGCGCTGCGACGAATACGAACCAGCATTGCGGTAAAATCAGATTTCACCAAAGTGCGCAATGGACTGGCCACAAAAGGAATCAGAAACACGAAGAAAGCCAGGCGGCCAGTCCAACGCAGTGCTACTTCATGTCCTATTGCACCGTCTTGGGCATTAACTAAACCAAAGTAGGCAGCGGCAATCGCCAAAAACACTCCTATTGATAACATCAACAAGCCTTGCTGAGTGCGTGTCATAGAGTCTCCATAATTCAACAACGCGAGTGTCCAGGACTTGCCCCGGACCAGCGTATGCTTTAAGTTCACCTCACTAACCATTTTAAAGCACCCACAGCTTGGAACAACAGGAAT
>JBGCDE010000284.1:0-22314 GCA_045105115.1 Pseudomonadales bacterium
CCAGGAATGTACTATGCTAAGTTCGCTTCAAATAATAAAGTTGCTAGTAAGAAATTCATCAAGAAATAATTAATAGCAAACCCCATAACCTTAAAGAAAAGCCGCTGCAAAGCGGCTTTTTTGTTTCTGGCTATGCGCTAACCCTGAGCTAAAAGGTAAAGAATGTAGCTCCCTAAACTGCGAGTGCCGACAGAGGAAAAATACGTAAGGGTAACAATGGGTCATGGTGCCTGGAAAGCAAGCAACACGATCTTTTTCCCGTTGAAGTTATTGCTAGTTTGCATAACCCCAGTAGGTGAAGCCTGCGACCTTGGGGGTAGAGGGTACATACATTGAATCGATTTCCTTAATATCGAAGCCACCCTCACGCAACATCGCCGGAATGTCGCGATTCAAATGGCAGCCACCCGCAATTTTGCCCCATGTGGAATTGATCCTGTTTTGCCAGCGCTGCACATTGTCGTCCGGCGCTTTTCCATGTTCACTGAACAATAACTTACCACCAGGTTTCAGGACTCGCCGCATTTGTTGCACAGCCTTGGCGTAGTCGGGAATGGTGCACAATGTGTAAGTGAGTACTACTGTATCCACACTGGCGTTGTCCAAAGGGATTTCTTCGCCGGGTAAGCCCAACCATTCAAGATCAAAAGGTGCGGCAGCTACGGCCTCGCTGGCTTTTACCCGCATTCCCTCAGAGGGTTCCAGGCCCCACACTTTCTCGACCTTGGCCGGGTCGTAGAAAGGTATATTGATACCAGATCCCATGCCAATTTCCAGAATGCGTCCTTCAGCGTGCGGTACTACTTTTTGTCTCTGTTTGAGAATGGGTTTGGTGCCGCAGGCCAGATGAATAACGTGCGGTAATACATATCGGTCGTACATGCCCATGATGGAGCCTCCTTTTTCGCCATCATAGCGTGAATGCAAGTGCAATACAGCTGCAGCTCAGCCCGAAGAATGTTGTCGACTTGCAGAAGCTTTATAAACAATCAGTCCGCTGATTATCAGTGCAGCGGAAAATGCGGCTTCCTGAGGGCGGCTCATGGCCGCAAACACTATTGTCCAACCAGTGAGCGTCAGGTAGATCACAGCCGGGAGAGGGTACAAGGGCATTGTATATGTAGACGATTTATCGTTCGTGCTGCGCCGCAGAACAAAGACGCAAGAAACGGTCACAAACGAATTCAAGGCCAGGGTCATGCCAGCGAATACCAGAATGGATTCAAAACTTGATGTCAGCACAAACACTACGGCCATTACACCTTGAAAGTAAATCGCATTATTCGGTACACCGCTGATGTTCTCACAAGCGAACACTTTGAAAACTCTGAAGTCCTGACCGATTACTTGTAACACTCTGGGGCCGGCAATTGTCATTGCACTAACGGTAGATACCAGCAGTAATGCAAGAATAACGCCCGTCAGTTGACCGCCATTTGGCCCAAAAGCAGCCGCGGCCGCGATGTAGGCAATCTCGATCTGCCCCTGCATTTGCTCAATGGGCGCCACTTTAAGAAAAACGTAATTCAACGCCATATAGAGCAGACTCACTATGGCAGTGCCAGCAATCAGTGTGATGGGCAGGTTTCGCTGCGGGTTTTCCATTTCGCCACTTAGGTAAGTCGCTGCGTTCCAACCTGTATAGGCATAGCTCACGTATATAAGTGACACAGCAAACGCGGTGCTGCCCAAGGTGGCGATGTCATCTGTGTGTGGCGTAAAACGAAGTGTTTGTAATTCAGGGCTGAACGCAAGTGCAGCGATGCAGAACACCACTATCAGCAGAATTTTGATTAGAGTAAATGCTTGTTGTGTTAGTGCGCTGCCAGTCCGGCTTCGAGAGTGAACGACAGTCATGATTACAATCAGACTTGCGGCGGCGACACTGGTCGCAAAATCGCTTTTTACTCCGAATGAGGGAAGCAGATAACTTGCAAAGGTTATAGCACTAAGTGCCACTGGGGCAGCAAATCCGATACTTAAAGACACCCAACCAGAAACGAAACCCGCGGCCGGATGTAACAAGCGACTTAAAAAGTTGTATTCCCCGCCCGATCTTGGCAAAGCAGCGCCCAGCTCTGCATAGCTCATCGCGCCGCATACAGCGCTCAAACCACCCAAAACCCAGAGCAGTAAAATGAGAAAGCCGCTGCTAATATCAAGCAGTTGAAAACCAAGGCTGGTAAACACACCTGTGCCAATCATGTTGGCAACAATCACCGCTGTACTGGTTTTAAGACTGAACTTTGAAACCACGGTTTTGGGCATAGTGTTAGTCGGCAGGTTTTTGCCGATGACGATTTTGTCGGCGCCTTTGATTTGGCTTTTTAGGGCGCGGTGGTTTTGCAGGTGCGCGCAATGGCTTGTTCGGCAGTGGCTGTGATGGTTCAAAGCCAGACACAAGCTCGCGTGGCAGTTGGCGTTGGATCAGTCGTTCAATATCAGTGAGTTGTTTCACTTCATCTTCGCTGACCAGAGAAATTGCTTCGCCCTCCATACCCGCACGACCAGTTCTACCAATGCGATGCACATAATCTTCTGGAACATTTGGTAAGTCAAAATTCACCACCTGCGGTAATTGATCAATATCAAGACCGCGCGCCGCTATGTCAGTGGCAACCAACACGCGTGTACTGCCGTCCTTGAACCCGGCGAGGGCTTTAGTGCGCGCACCCTGGCTCTTGTTACCGTGAATAGCGGCCGCATTGATTCCAAAAGCATCGAGCTGTTTGGTCAGCTTGTTAGCACCATGCTTTGTTCTCGAAAACACCAATACTTGCCGCCAGCCGTTGTCGACAATCAAATTGCAGAGTAGCTCTGACTTGCGTTTCTTATCGACCGGGTGCAGCCATTGCTTCACAGTGGTGGCCGCAGCATTCCTGGGAGTTACCGATATTTCTACTGGGTTGTTAAGGAAACCACGCGCCAATTTACGAATGGGTTCCGAGAACGTTGCCGAAAATAACAAGCTTTGGCGCTGCTTGGGCAGCAGTGACAGAATGCGGCGAATATCATGAATAAAACCCATGTCTAACATGCGGTCCGCTTCGTCCAGAACCAGAATTTCTAACTCCGAGAACTTCACAGCATTCTGACTGTGCAAATCCAGCAAGCGCCCCGGGGTTGCAACCAACACATCACTGCCGCCACGTAAACGCTGCATTTGCGGATTAATTTTTACACCGCCAAACACCACGTTTGAACGCAGATTCATATGCTTGCCATACATGGCCACGCTAGCTTCTACTTGAGCAGCCAGTTCTCTGGTAGGCGTCAGCACTAAAGTGCGAACGTTATTCGATCGTGCCGGCTGACCTTTCGCTAGTAGGGTCAGTATTGGCAGCGTAAATCCGGCCGTTTTACCTGTTCCGGTTTGTGCGGCGGCCATCAGGTCATCACCGTTCAGAACGATAGGGATAGCTTTTGCCTGTATAGGCGTTGGCTCCGTATAGCCTTTTTCGTTTAGGGCTTTCAGAACAAGTTCGGGTAGGCCTAATGTGTCGAAAGTAGGCGCAGTAGTATCAGACATTAATAATCACAGATGAGATGAGTGGAATGCCGGCGAGAATCGTCATTCGCTGAGCGGGCGGAGGATACAGTAAACCGCTGATCAGTGCCATTACGTGTCATCGCTCGAGTCGGCTTCAGCTTGCAGTGCTCATCCGGGTTGCTGGCATGGGGAGCGATTGGTGCACAATTGGCTAATGTAATGCGCGCACTGGCCGATAAACGTAGCAGAAATACAATTCAGCGGTGATTTATGAATACTCGAGAAAAAGCATTGCGCGTAAACCTTACAGATCAGGTATATGGCAGCTTTGCCGAGATTGGAGCTGGTCAGGAAGTTGTGCGTTGGTTCTTTCAGGCGGGTGGAGCAGCTGGCACCGTATCCAAGAGTATTTCGGCCTATGACATGCGAGTAAGCGACGCGATCTACGGCGAGTGCCAACGCTACGTGGCTCGAGACCGTCTCGAATCGATGTTGGAAAAAGAATTCTCGCTCAACATTGAACGCCTCGGTGATCAGCGTGGTGAGGAAACCGCTTTTTTCGCGTTTGCAGACACGGTTTCTGCGCGTAACTTTGCGGGAACCAATGCCTGCCATGCGTGGATGGGCGTTCGTTTTCAGGCCGCACCCGGCGATGCGTTTAGTCAGATAATTATTCACGTTCATATGAAAGACGCCTCAAATGCGCTGCAGCAAGATGCGATTGGTATTACCGGCGTTAATCTGGTGTATGGTTCCGCTTTTCACTCAGCCAACCCTGATGATTTGTTGCGCTCACTGATGGATGGCCTGACCAGAGAACGGCTTGAAGTCGATATGATTGAGTTCACCGGTGCAGCCTTTGAAGGGGTTGATAACCGTGTGATGAGTCTGCGCTTAGTGCAAGCGGGTTTTACCGATGCCGCCATGTTTGCCTCCGATGGTCGTGTTCTGCAGGCCTGCGAGTATCTTCGTAAGCAATCGGTAGTGGTGCACCGCGGCAGATTTAGACCGCTTACTCATGTAAACATTGATGTGTTGCATTGCGCTGAAGCTCAATTCAAGAAGGATCACGCAGAGTGTGAGCCGATAGCGCTGATGGAAATGACCATGAATCAACTGTCGGCGGATGGTGATGTGTGTCTTGAGGACTTTATCAGCCGGGTAGACGTATTGGCCGCTACCGAGCACGCTGTGTTGATTTCCGACTTTCTGAATTTTGATGCTCTCGCTAACTATTTACGACGCTCAGGAGTAGCCAGAACAGCGTTGGCCATTGGCATGGATTCCGCGCAGAAGCTTTTTGCGGAAACAGATTCCAAAGATGCCGGCAGCTTGTTTGAGAACATGGGCCGACTGATTGGTAAAGACCTGACGATGTATGTGTATCCCATGCTCAACGAAAGTAATGATCAAGTATTGGGCATTCGAGATCTGCAACTTGATCATTACAGTGCGAAGTTGCTTGAATACTTGATGGACCTGGGTGCCGTGAAAGCAATTGAGGGCTATGACCGCGAGGTACTTAAAATTCATTCGCCCAAAGTGCTGGAGCACATTGCGGCAAATGATGAGCGCTGGGAAGCGATGGTTCCGCAGGGTGCGGCGGATATTATTCGCGAGCGCAAACTCTTCAAGGCACAATAAGGCCTTGCGTCAACGCACCAGCCCGGTGCATTGCTGAGCAACACATTTGTGTTTAGCGGCGTACAATGTTGATCCCGCAAATCGACATAGGCAGTGCTACGCAATGACACCCATTGAAGTTTTTTTCCAGTACGCAGGCGAATTCGAAAAATCTTACGAAGACAACAACTGGTCGCGCTTGTATGGCTTTTTTCATGACGATGCGACCTACACCATTGTAGGCGAGCCGTATTCCTGTTGTTTGACCGGACCAGAAGACATTTTTGTGGGTATGCGAAAATCGCTTGATGGAATGGACCGTCGCTTTGATACCCGCGAAATCGCCCTGGACGGAGAATTTCAGGAAGACGGCGATGATATGACAGTGAGCTGGCGCGTGACTTATGGCAAGCAAGGTTTATCTGACTTTGTACTTGGCGGAACATCACGAATGACGATTAGCGGCGACAAGATTTCTGCGCTTAGCGACGAGTTTCCGGATGCATCGGTGCAATCAATGCAGGACTGGATGCTTGAAAACAAATTTGAGATTGATCCCTCATACGTCTGAAGCGCCTGTTTCCTAGCCAGCTAGAATTTAAATAAAAATTTAGGTATTCCATTTAAGTTTTTGTAAATAAAGAAGATAATGAATTTTCGATCAACGATTGTTTTCAATTGATCTCTTTCAAGTGGCAATATTCACGTTAATATGGTGGCGTAGTCCAGCTTTGACTGTTCAGAGCGGACTCAAAACAACACATCATAGGAGAAACGTATGGATCCTGTAGGTATTGTTATATTTTTAGCGATAGGTGCAGCGGCCGGTTGGCTTGCTGGAAACTTGATGAAAGGTGGCGGCTTCGGCGTACTGGGCAACATTGTTGTTGGCATCATCGGTGCCGTAGTAGGTGGCTTCGTGCTTGGCGCACTAGGCTTCTCAGCTGGGGCCAGTATTATTGGCCAGATCATCACGGCCACTATCGGTGCAGCGATACTGCTGTTCATAGTTGGGCTAGTTAAGAAAGCCTGACAATCTGGTCCGCCATGGATGGCGGACCATGCATCCAGGTGGGACGCTTTCCGTGCCCTTTCTACACACTTTAAACCACTAGTTTACTGACGGTTTCAATACAGTAGTCCACTTCACTTTCATCATTTAGCAAGCCAGGCGAGAGCCGTAAGTACGAGCGACTATACGGCGCTTGCGAAGCAATAATATTGTACTTTCGCATTGTGCTCACACTGTCTCGCGGCGACAAGCCTCTTATTTCGAAAGCGGTAATACCAGAGGATAATGCTGATTCCTGCGGTGTTTTAAGGCTAACCCCCTTTATCTTACTCAGCCCTTTTTTCAGTATTGCATTCAATTCGTGTATTCGATCTTGAATGCGCTGCTTGCCAATCTGCTCATGCAGCTGAAATGCCTCCGTCATTGCCCAACGGTGTTCATAGGCATGTGTGCCGCCAGGGGTCATTCGTATTGGCCCAGGTATGGGGGATTCAGGTAAGAACTTCATCCATTGTAAAAATGCATTCAGGTCGAAGGTAGGCACCGTCGGGCTTACATGTTGCCAGCACTCAGCTTTACCCCACAAAATACCTGTACCTCTTGGGCCAAGCATCCATTTATGGGTGCCCGCGATAAAGAAGTCGCAACCCAGTTCCCGTACATCTATGTTTTCAATGCCAAAGCCATGTACGCCATCTACGCAAAACAACAGGCGATTTTGCTCGCTACGTCCTATGTTCGCTGTGGCCACCAACGCAGAAATTTTGGCGATCGGTAATTTCACACCACTGGAGGAGTGAACCCAGGTGAGCGCCAACACGCGTGTTGAAGAAGTGATGCTGGATTCAATGCGTTTGAGTATTTGTTGCTCTGAAACTTCCTGCGGATTTTCCTGATCGTATAAATCAATTCGTTTGATACTGGCGCCGTTTTGGGCTGTGCTGAACTCCAGGGACTTGTAGGTTGCGTAATGATCGTGAGAGCTGGTCAGTACTTCCTGGCCCTTGGCAATATTTATCCCTTGATAGAGCGTGGCAAGTCCTTCGGTGGTGCTGCGGATCAGCGCAATATTTTCAGCGTTATCCTTGATGTAACTGGCTGCCGCTTTGAGGCTTGCTAGTTCCAATGCGTGATCTTGTTCCATCAAAAACTGCGCGGGATTATGGTCCAATTGTTTGCGGTATCGGTCAATCGCGTCACTGACCGGTGTGGGGTGAGACGCCAGTAAGAAGCCAGCCATGTGCTTGACGTCTTTTTGCAGTGGAAACAGTGCTCGAATGGCAGGCCAGGTATCCAATGAATAGCCGCCAGATTCAGTATTGGCTTGGATTGAAGCCTGGCCGTTCATGGCTAATGCCGCCGTTCCCAGAAGTCCTGTTTTTAGGAGTGCACGCCGATTGTTATTAGTCATCATCTACCCTCTGTAGTCACTATTGCGCGAGTACGCTCGCGATAGCCGCTGCGTTGATAATATCGTCGGTACTGCAGCCGCGTGATAAATCCAGCCACGGTCTATCCAGACCCTGCAGGATTGGTCCGGTTGCGGTTGCGCCGCCAAGTCGTTCTGCCAACTTATAGCCGATGTTTGCAGAATTAAGATCTGGAAAAATGAGTACGTTGGCTTCACCGGCAACGCTGGAGTCTGAGGCTTTCATCGCGGCTACGTCCGCAATGATAGCGGCGTCAAGTTGCAATTCACCATCAATGATCAGGTCTGGCCGGCGTTGGCGAACTATTGCAAGAGCGTCAAGAGCTGGTTCAATCACTTTATGCCGCGCCGAGCCGAGAGTGGAAAAGGAAAGCATCGCAACTTTTGGCGTGTGACCAGTTAAAGCCATGTGGCTTGCTGCACTGTCTATTGCAATTTGCGCCAGTTGTTCTGCGTTGGGTTGTGGATTGACAGCACAGTCGCCAAATGTCATTTTCCGGAAGCTGTGATCAATGAGGAAAACGCTGGAAACCAGTGAGGAATTTACATCAAGACCTATGCCACGCAAGCACGCCCTGAGCACATTAGCGCTTGATTCAACGGCACCAGCAACGCCGGCATCAGCGTAACCAATCTTCACAAGTACGGCGGCCAGTAACAGCGGGTCTGCTAATTGAGCTCGCGCTTCGTCTTCGCTTATGCCTTTATGGCTTTGACGTTCAGTGAAACTGGCTACGGCCTGCTCCATTAGACGGCTTGCATCGCTATGCTCGCTAAACGACTCAAGCTGAAGGCCCTTGATAGGCGTGGTCAGAACCGGTTCGCACATTCCTTGCAACTGCATTTCTTGTATTGCGTCATACACTCGCGGGTCTGCTTGTTCAGTAAAAATAATTCGTCGCTTCTGCGAGCATGCTCGTTGGCGCAATTGGTTTGTCAATGAAGAGTCAGGCATAGAGGTTAGTGAGTGTTGGGATCGCTTGGGAAGTGCTTGGGAAGTAGGCGTGTGTAATCAAGGTGATGCTCGCTCAGCTTGTCGCCGTTGCGCATCACGATATACCCATAGCAGCGCGGGTGGTTGCTGCTCGCCTTCCGCCAAACGGAATGTATGTTCTGTAGGAGGGGTGGCGGTCACGACAGTAGCGCTTAAGCAAAGGATAATACACATCCATACGTAACGCATATTGACCTCCGTGGGCGCTGGATAAGGGCTTTTATTCGTAGACACTCGTTAGCCTACAGCAGCGTGGCTGATCTGAAAAGACTTGCAGCAGAGACACGTTCCCAGCGACCTTGTTATGCGTTATTGTTACCCCGAATTTGAGAGACAGAATCGTATGAACCCCAGGTACAAACCGCTATTCGAACCTATAAAAATTGGCCCTGTGACAGCGCCCAATCGCTTTTACCAGGTGCCACATGCCAGCGGTATGACCGAATCCAATCCGCGAGTGAGAGCGGCTTTTCGCGCTACCAAGGCGGAAGGAGGCTGGGGCGTGATATGTACAGGCGCGGTATCAACGCATCCGTCGTCAGACGACAGTCCCTTGCCCTTTGCGCGGTTATGGGATGAAAACGATGTGCGATCGCATGCACTGACCACCGAGGCCGTGCACGAACACGGCGCATTGGCTGGCATTGAGCTGTGGCATGGCGGTGCAGCTGTCATGAATCGAACCTCCAGAATCAGCCCGTATTCGCCTTCGGGTATTCCCTGGGCAGCAACTCACGTGGGTTTTATGGGCCTGCAAAAGCCACGAGTAATGGACAAGAATGATATTCGAGATGTCATCAAATGGCAGGTGGCCGCGGCTTTGCGTGCGCGTTCGGCAGGCTTTGATATCGCGTATATATACGCGGGTATGGGTTACCTTGGTTACCAATTTTTGATGCCGGAAACCAATCAGCGCACCGATGAGTACGGCGGTAGCGTTGCCAATCGAACGCGCTTCGTTCGTGAGCTGATCGAAGCCACGAAAGAAGCGGTTGGCGATACTTGCGGTATTGCATTACGCATCAGTCTGGAAGAGTTACGTGGTCGACCAAGTGACAATTACGAATCGCAAGCCCACGAGGTGGTAAGTTTGCTTAGCGATGTTCCTGACCTGTGGGATGTGAAAATGGACTCCAGCCCAACCGATTGCGGCGCGTCACGGTTTCGGCCAGAGGGAGCGCATGAGCCTATTATTGACTTCGTCAAGAAATGCACAGACGTGCCCGTAGTAGGCGTTGGGCGGTTTACATCGCCTGATTCCATGGTGTCACAATTAAACCGCGGCGTGCTGGATTTGGTGGGCGCTGCGCGTCCTTCGATTGCTGATCCCTTCCTGCCCAATAAAATCGCCGAAGGTCGAGAAGATGATATCCGTGAATGCATCGGCTGCAATATATGCATCGCCTCGTGGCATGACGGGGTACCAATCCGTTGCACTCAGAACGCGACCATAGGCGAAGAGTGGCGCAAGGGCTGGCATCCGGAGCGATTCAACAAGAGCTCTAGTAATGAATCGCTGTTGGTTGTGGGTGGTGGTCCAGCAGGACTGGAGGCGGCGCTGATTGCGGCGCGACGTGGCTATGAGGTAATGCTTGCAGAATCGGCTACTGAGTTTGGTGGCCGGGTGAACTTTGAGTCTCAGTTACCGGGTTTGGCCAGCTGGGGGCGGGTGACCGACTATCGTATGAATGCCTTGAAGCAAATGCCCAACGTGCAACTGTTCCCCGCGAATCGCTTAGAAGCCGACGATGTGATTGAGATTGCCGCCACTAATGTGGCTATTGCCACTGGCTCGTTATGGACCCGACATTTGTACTCGTCGCTTGAGTTGCCAGTGAATGAACTTTCTGGTCCTGAAGTGTATACACCAGACGATTTGGCGGCGGGGAATTGGCCGCAATTAGGTCCTGTATTGGTGTTTGACTTCGATAATTACTATTTGGGAGGCGTATGCGCTGAAGCGCTTAGCAAACGGGGCTTGCAAGTGCATTACGCAACACCGGCAGGGCACGCATCTGCCTGGACGATTATGACCAATGAGCAGCCCTACGTACATCAGGCGCTTGCCAGTAATGGCATTGGCTTAAGTACTCTGACTTTGCTGGATTCCTTTGACGGGCAACAAGCCGTGCTCAGTGATTTGTTCTCGTCAGAGACGCGGGTTTGTGATGCTCAAGCTGTCGTAATAGTGGGCATCCGATTGCCCCAAGATACTTTGTATCAAGAGTTGCTGAAGCGCGAAACTGATTGCGCTGCGTCCGGTACTAAAAGTTTGCAGCGTATTGGTGATGCGAAGGCACCTGGGGCTATCGCGCATGCAGTATATGGAGGTCATGAATACGCTAGAGAGTTGGGTGAACCAGAGCAAGCCTTGTACATACGCGATTTGCCGATCACCGAACGACCACCAGCGCCCGCCAGCGTGAATTAATCGGCGGCTGGTATACTCCGAGCTTGTCCCATAACGTGCGACACACAATGCGAAAGAATAATTATAAATGGCTGCTGTTACTGCTACTGCTGCCAAGCTACCTACAAGCGGATGCAAGCGCAATTCGATTCGAGTTGGAGGCACCAGAAATCGTACACAGTGGCGAAGAGTTCACGGTGTCAATCAAGCCCGAGAAAATTACGCCGGCGCAAGCACGTGGCGCTAGTGTCAGCTTGCGACACGGCGTGGCGTCTGGCCCCACTAAGGTCATACGATTATCGGCAGGGGATGCAACTGATGCCACTTATGTGGTGGACAGTGGCGGTAGCGCGGTATTGATTGCCGAGCTTCCGGGAGGTGCGGCCGTATCCGCAGAGGTCAGGGCAATTCCGGGTTGGTTATCGCTGGTGCCGCCACTGATCGCGATCGGTTTGGCCTTATGGCTGAAGACAGTTATTCCCTCATTATTCCTTGGCCTGTGGGCGGGTGTAATGATCCAGAATGGCTTTACGGTGTCTTCTTTTTTCAGTTCGGCATTGGAATCGTTTTCGGTTCGCATTCACGGTGTGATGACCGACCCTGATCATGTCTCAATTATTTTGTTCAGCTGCATGATTGGCGGCTTGGTCAGCATTATCTCGCGCAATGGTGGCATGCTGGGGGTGATTAATGTCGTGATCCAATGGGCCAACACGGCACGGCGTGGCCAACTGTCGGTTTGGTTTCTGGGGCTGTGTATTTTCTTTGACGATTACACCAATACCATGGTGGTCGGCAACTCAGTAAGATCTGTTACCGACAAACTAAAAATATCTCGCCAGAAACTGGCCTATCTCGTGGATTCAACCGCGGCGCCAGTAGCGTGTGTGGCGGTGATGACGACTTGGATAGGTTACGAAGTGAGTTTGATTGACGCCGCCAGTGCTGAATTGGAAGGTTTTACTGAATCCGCTTACACGGTGTTTCTAAGTTCGCTTGCATACAGCTTCTATCCCTTTCTAGCCATATTCTTTGTTTATTTGGTGGCGTCCAGCGGACGTGATTTTGGACCGATGTTGAAAGCAGAGCAACAGAGTTTTCTTAATGACGGCCCGCCACTTGCGGCGGCAAATAAAAGTAGTGCTCATGACGCCCTGAATCCTATGGTAGGTGCCGAGTTACCTACTCGTGCTCTAAACGCAGTGATCCCCATTCTGGTTCTGGTGTTCAGTTGCATGGCGGGTTTGTATGTCACAGGGGAAGGAGAAAGTATCCGAGACATCATGAGCACCGCGGATGCCTATAAATCTCTTATGTGGAGTTCCTTCGCAGCCGTGGCGACGGCAATGTTTCTCACTATTAGCCAACGCCTCTTATCACTGGAAGAGGTGGTAGAGGCTTGGACGCAGGGTGCCTTGATTATGGTGGCACCTATGATCATTCTGATCCTGGCGTGGGCGCTATCTGATGTGACAAGTATTTTACACACCGCTGATTATCTCGTGCGACTGGGTGGAGATAGTCTCACACCCGCTAGCATTCCAGCGTGGACTTTTGTGTTATCCGCGGCCGCAGCATTTGCGACAGGCTCTAGTTGGGGGGTAATGGCAATCGTACTTCCCCTGATCTTACCGGTTGCCTGGGCAGTTCTAGGAGCCGATGGCGCCGTGGCCGCTGACAGCATGCACATTATATATTCTACGGTTGCTTGTGTTCTTGCGGGTTCGGTTTGGGGTGATCACTGCTCACCGATTTCAGACACCACAGTGTTGTCTTCCATGGCATCAGGTTGTGACCACATAGAGCATGTAAGAACGCAAATTCCTTACGCAATGACCGTGGGTGCAGTGGCCCTGTTTGGCGGAATCATACCTACCGCGCATGGCGTTCCCTGGTGGCTCGCAATGACGCTGTGCGCAATTTCATTAATGCTCATTCTTAGAATCTTAGGTAAACCAGCACATGAGTCGTCGCAAGCGTAGGCCAAGTCGTACACGGGGCGCTCTGGAACAGCTTCCCTGGCAGCAGCCAGTCAACACCTTTACTCCGTTAGAGGTTATCTCTGCTGACCAGGTTGAGAGCATTATCAATGCAGCCTTGAAGGTGCTTGAACAAAAAGGAATGCGCTTTTTACACTCGGGCAGCAGAGAACTGTTGCGCGAACACGGTGCCGACGTTGATGAGTCTTCGCAGATGGTGCGCTTCCCGGTCCAGCTGGTTCGCGAGAGCGTTGCTTTGGCGCCATCTTCCTTTACGCTCAGAGCACGTAACCCGGAACACAACCTGTGTTTAGGTGATCAGCATATGATTTTTGCAGCGGTTGGTGGCCCAGCGTTTTGCAGCGATCTTGATAAAGGTCGACGCACCGGAAGCTATGAAGATCTGTGCAATTACTTCCGCGTGATTCAAAGCCTGAATATCTTGCATCAAGAAGGCGGTATGGCGTTTGAGCCAATGGATTTGCCCGCCCAAACACGCCACCTCGACACGCACTTGGCGCAATATCGGCTACTTGATAAGAATGCCCAGGCTTACCCACTCGGGCATGATCGTACCGTAGACGGTATTGAAATGGCCTGCATCGCTCTAGGATTGAGTCGCGAACAGATGCGAGACACGCCAGCGATTCTTGGCATTATCAATACTAACTCACCAATGCAACTTGATATGCCAATGACCGAGGCGATAATGGAGTTATCGGCTGCGGGACAAGTGAGTTGTATTACGCCATTTACCCTGGCGGGCTCTATGAGTCCGGCAACGCTGGCAGGCACCTTGGTGCAACAAACTGCAGAAGTGTTAGCAGCCGCGACTCTGGCTCAAATACACAGCCCAGGTGCACCTATCATGTATGGCGCTTTTGCATCCAATGTTGATATGAAAAGTGGTGCGCCGGCGCTGGGAACGCCTGAGTACACAAAAGCAACGCTAGCCAGTGGGCAGATAGCCCGCCGATTGGGTTTGCCGTTTCGCTCAAGCAATACCACTGTGTCAAATTGCGTAGATGCACAATCGGCGTACGAAAGCCAAATGTCACTATGGGGGGCGATTATGGGCCACGCTCATTTGGTGAACCATGCCGCAGGCTGGCTGGAAGGAGGCCTTACTGCGTCTTTTGAAAAGCTGATACTTGATGCCGAGATGTTGCAAATGATGTTGGCCGCGATGCAACCGATAGAAACCAATGACGATCAAATGGCCATACAGTCGATTATGGAGGTGGAGCCCGGCGGTCATCACTTCGGTACCGCTCACACCATGGAACGCTATGACACAGCGTTTTACACGCCGCTGATGTCAGATCGACAAAATTTCGAAAACTGGCAAGAGTCGGGCTCAGTGGACTCAACCACGCGCGCCAATCAGATTTGGAAACAACTTTTGCACGAGTATGAACAGCCACCATTGGATGAAGCGATAGATGAGGCTTTAGTGACGTACGTGGCGAAGCGAAAAGAATACTATGCCAAGCAATCCTGACTATCCTGGCCTGCGATCACAGACGGCCACGCTTCCTGCTAGCTGGTATCTTGATGCAGAACAATTCCAGCGCGAGCTGGACGCTATTTGGTACCGTCAATGGCAATATGTATGCAGGGCAGAAGATGTTGCCGCGCAAGGTGAATATCAAACGATAGTTGTTGGCACGCAGAATGTGATTGTACTGCGTGATGAGAAAGGTGGCTTGCAAGCTTATTTCAATACTTGCCGGCATAGGGGGTCAGTACTTCTAACAGAGCCATCAGGCACACTAGGTAAAGCCACCCGAATACTGTGTCCATACCATCGCTGGGCTTATTCGTCGCAGGGTGATTTGCTAGCCACCGGTTCTGGCACGCCACCTGCAGGATTTGACGCCTCTGAGCACGGTTTGTATTCCGTGGCTGTCGAGGAATGGGGCGGTTTTGTTTTTATCAATTTGGATTCTGAAAATACGCTCGCTTTAGGTGACGCTTTTGATGAATACTCGGTGTCTTTGGACAACTGGCCACTCAATGACATGCGGCGTGGTGATACGTTCGAAACCGTACTCAATTGCAACTGGAAATTGTTTTGGGAGAATTTTAACGAATGCCTACATTGCCCAAACTTACATCCTGATTTGTGTGAAGTGGTCCCAATATATAAGCGCGGAATTATGGAAGCGTTCGACGACCCAGCATGGAAAGCTGGCAGCAGTGCAGAACCATCACTTGCGGGCGGTATTGCTCAACACGCCGATACCTGGGCTTGGAATGGGCGCTCTACAGGGCACCACTTCAGTGAGCTAAGCGAGCAAGAACGCAAAGTAGGGCATAACTATGCTGTATTGTTGCCGTCGATGTTTATTGTCGCGCATGTTGATCACGTGCGAACTGTGCAACTATTGCCGTTGTCAGCTGACAAGACGCGCTTGCGAGCAGACTGGTATTTTCCGCAGGCTGCCTTGGATGACGCCACTCTAGACATCGCGCATTTCACATCATTTGCAAAACAGGTGATTGATGAAGATGGCGGCGCGGCTGAGCTAAATCAGCAGGGTTTAGCCAACCTCGCGCACACTCAAGGCAGCTTAATGGCGGAAGAATACGACGTGCATCGTTTCCAGCAGTGGGTCAGACAGTGCTTGCTGTCACATACAACATCTCAAGACCTAAAGTAGCGGCCGCCAATGCGGTGATATCAGCATGGTCGTAGCACGGGGCTACTTCCACAATGTCCATGGCCACCAGGTTTAGGCCGCTTAAACCACGAATGATTTTCAGTGCTTTGTCGGTACTCATTCCACCAACAACCGGAGTTCCTGTTCCTGGTGCGAAGGCAGGGTCAAGACCGTCGATATCAAATGTTAGGTAAACTGGCATATCGCCCACCGTTTCACGAATTTTTTCGATAATTGCGTCGGCCGCCATATCGTTCACAGTGGCAGCATCCAACACGGTAAACTCGTGATTTTCAGCATTGTATTCGGTGCGAATACCCAGTTGGATAGTGTGCTCAGCCGATATCAACCCTTCCCGCGGTGCGTGGTAAAACATACAGCCGTGATCATAGCGATCAGATTCTTCATAGGTATCCGTATGCGCATCGAAATGGATCATCGCGACCGGTCCATGAATTTTGCTCACGGCTCTCAGTAGCGGCAGCGTCACAAAATGGTCCCCACCGAATGACAACAATTTTTTGCCCTGTTCCAAAATACTGGTTGCGGTTTCGGTTACCGTAGTCAGCATCGATTCGCTTTCCCCTGGCGGAAATTCAAGATCACCATAGTCAACGACCGAAATGCGATCAAATGCATTAAATCGCCATGGCCAGCGTTTTTCCTCCCAGCGGAGATTGGCGGATGCTCGGCGAATGCCTTGCGGACCCTGACGGGTACCGGCACGGCCGGTGGTACCAAGGTCGTATGGAATACCCATCACAACAACATCTGCGTTTGCTATGTTGCGACTGAGTGTTGTCGATAAGTAACCGAAGGTATTCGCAAACATTGAGTGGCTGGAAAAATGTTCATTATCAGTCATTTAGATGATCTACCTAAAACAATAGTAAGTGATGTAAGTGGCCTGGTGCAGTTAAGTCTTCCGCTGCTAATTGAAAACAGGTAAGTTGTAGCCCACGGCTGCAATAATACGATAAAGGCTGGAAAACTGATATGCGAGACTATCGCATAGCGTTAAGTTGCCAACGGAGTTTTGTTACACGATGACTAAGGTGAACAAGGATGTGTCGCTAAAAACTTTACTGTTGCCCTTGCTGCAACATCCCACAATAGCTGCCATTATCAAATGGTCTGTGTACGGCATTTTAGTCTTCAACGGCGTTATCTACGTGCTTGATGATATTGGCGCATACCAAAGCTCAATCGGTGCAGACGCAAGCTTTGCGGACGTTCTTGAAACCTTTGCGACCAGTATCGACACCGCTGCCTGGATAGGGCTTATCTTTCTGTTAGAGCTGGAAACCTGGTTGTTGTCTGATGAGGTTCTTGAAAGCTGGATCGGGAAACTGCTATTTAGTCTGCGTGTGCTTTGTTATGTGTCTATTGCGTATGCGGCCTATGGTTACGTGGCCGAAGCACAAGACAACTACAAAGTGATGGTGCGTGAAGATGTTAAGCACCTGTGTGATGTAGCGGGGCAGGGAATATATTTGCAAACCGATAGCATTGATTACACAACTATTGAGCCAAGTAATTGCAATGATTTGTCGGTAGGCGCGCCTTTTTACAAGATCGACAAAAAAGTATCCTTGATCGATGCACCTACGCTGCAGCGTGTTCAGAAAATGGAGTGGATTAACGTAGTTAACGCGTTTGTCTGGGTGATAGTAGTATTGCTTATAGAAGCAGAGGTGCGGCTGCAATGGAACGATCAATACGGCACCCGTTGGCTGCAAGGCGTTCAACAATCAAAAACGTTCTTTTATGTGATTCTCTGGGGATGCGCGTTTGCGTGGTTGTACTTCGGCTATCGCTTGTATGGCTTTGACGCTATTGTCTGGATTGCCGGGTTTTGGGCTATTGAGCTGAATCTTGCTGATTGGGAGCAGGAAAGAGTTGCGGAATTGCGGGCGCAAGAACCCTCTACATGACCATGCTTTATCGCCGGTCTGGAATATTATTGAACGCCCCGCAATCACTCCAGAGTACTCATTATTAGCTACGTTCAATCTCGCCGCCTGTGATAGCATCACCGCATCAAAATCAGGTTAAAAGGAGCCCGTAGAAATGAGTTCAACAAGCGCAAGAGAAAATTGGCAAGAGCTGGATAAAAGCAGCCACTTTCACCCGTTTACTGATCTTTCTGAATATGCCTCTACAGGCGGGCGAGTGGTTAATCAGGCTGAGCATGTATACATCAGCGACGCTGCAGGTAACCGTATTCTTGACGGTATGTCTGGTTTGTGGTGTTGCAACCTTGGTTACTCGCAAAAAGGCATTGTTGATGCCGTGTATGAACAGCTACAAACCCTGCCGTATTACAACAGTTTCTTTAATTGCTCCAATGACAAAGCCATTGAATTATCGGCGGCCTTGTTGAAAGTGATGCCCGATCACTTCAAAAAAATATTTTTCACCAATTCCGGCTCCGAAGCAAACGACACTAATATTCGCCTGGTACATCGCTACTTCGATTTATTGGAAAAGCCTGAAAAGAAGAGCATTATCAGCCGTAAAAATGCCTATCACGGCAGTACTATTGCGGCAGCCAGTTTGGGCGGCATGAAAGGAATGCATGAGCAATTTATCCGCTTGCCCTATGTTCACCACATACAACAACCACACTGGTTTGATGAGGGCGCTGAGCTAACTTCTGATGAGTTCGGCCGAGCAGCTGCTCGTCAGTTAGAGCAAGCGATTGATGAGTTGGGTGAAGATAAAGTGGCCGCGTTTATTGCTGAGCCGGTTCAAGGCGCAGGTGGTGTGATTGTACCGCCAGAGACCTATTGGCCAGCCATTAAGGAAATTTGTGAGCGCCGTGACATATTGCTCATTAGTGATGAAGTAATCTGTGGCTTTGGCCGAACCGGTTCCTGGTTTGGCTGTGAGACCTACGGTTTTGAACCGGATTTGATGACGTTCGCTAAAGCGGTTACTAACGGTTATCAACCATTAGGTGGCGTGGCCATCAGCGATAAAGTAGCCAGTGTACTCACCGCTAGTGGCGGTGAATTTGCGCATGGCTTTACTTACTCGGGCCACCCGGCAGCATGCGCGGCGGGTCTTGCCACTCTCGATATTCTGCAGCAACAAAATATGGTGCAGCATGTCTCTGAGTCTATAGGGCCATATTTTCGAAAACGCTGGAATGAGCTGGCAGATCACGCCATTGTTGGGCAGGTCCGATCGCAAGGCATGTTCGCGGCCCTGGAATTGGTGCGCGATAAAGACAGCCATGAACGGCTGGCACCAGAGAGTGCGGCCGCAATTACCTGTCGCGACGCCGCTGTGGCCAGCGGGCTTATGGTGCGAGCCGTTGGTGACTCAATGATTAGTGCGCCTCCGTTCGTTTGTAGCGAAGAAGAAATTGATCTCTTGGTTGAACGGCTGCATCAGGCACTGGACAAAACTGCAGCGGCTTATGGTGTAAAAAGCGCATGAGTGATAACGCAGGCAGACCGAGTGAGTTGCCAGCAACGCTTGAACTGCTGATCAGCGATATCAATGGCGTACCTCGCGGTAAAGCGATTGAAAGCAGTGCAATAGATGCTGAGGAACTGCCGCATTTCCCAAAAGCGATTTTACTGCAAACCATTAACGGCAAATATTGCAGTGCCATGGAAACGCTGAATGCCAAAGATGATGATTTGCTGCTAAAGCCAGATTGGGGCACATACCGATCCACACCGTGGAAAAAACAAACCGGGCAACTGATTTGCGAGTCGATTAACAAAGACACGGGCAAGCCGATAGGCTTTGATTCTCGCAATGTGCTTAAGCAATTGGTGCAGCAGTTTAACGAACGTGATCTGTACCCGATTGTGGCACCCGAGCTTGAGTTTTATTTTCTTGAGCCAAATAAAAAAGGCTCTTTAGAACTAACTCCGGCGATAGCTGAAGACGGCTCTACCGAAGCCGGCGGTGAGGCTTTCAGTCCGGACTCGCTTGATAAATACAGCGCGATTATTGAAGATCTGAATACGCTGTGTGATCAGGCAGGGCTTGCCACAAGTGCTCTCGTACACGAAATGGGGCCTGCGCAAATTGAGTTAAACGTAGATCACGGCGATGTCATGGATCGTATAGATCAACTGTTTTTGCTAAAAAGGCTTGTGAAGGCATGTGCTGTCAGGCATGGGAAGCTGGCGAGCTTTATGGCTAAACCGATGGCTGATTACGCTGGCAATGGCTTACATACCCATTGCAGTATGGCTAATTCCAACGGGCAAAACGTTTTCGCTCTAGAGAATGGTGAAGCCCCACCGCTTCTGAAGCACTTTATTGGTGGCTTGCAAACCTACCTTCCCGAAGCGTTTGCGTTGATAGCGCCAAACATAAACAGTTACCGTCGGTTTGTACCCGGTTTGTCTGCGCCAATCAATCTTGGTTGGGGCTACGACAACCGTACAACCGGCTTTAGGGTGCCCTTTGGTCCTGATGCAGCCGGTCGGGTTGAAAATCGGGTAGCCGGCGCAGACGCCAATCCTTATCTGTTAATGGCCGCTAATTTGGCCTGCGGGTTATTGGGGATACAAGAAAGCATAGAACCCACTGCGGCGCATGAAGGCGATGCCTATGATGATGCGGCGGATCTGCCAGAGCACCTTTACCCTGCGCTTACTGCACTTGAGAATTGCGCTCCATTGATAGGTTTGTTGGGCGAAGACTTTGTAGAAGCGTTTCTTTCAGCTAAACGATCGGAACTTAGCCACTTCGGCAAGCATGTCTCACCTTGGGAAGTCAGCTATTTAGGGAATCAGTTATAGGCATGTCAGCAGCGGGGCAGCAAGGCGGAAATTCTTCACTGGGGTACGATGAATCCTGGTACTACGCGAGCGCAGGATCCGTAGACAATTACCCAGTATTGAACGCTGATATAGATGTTGATGTATGCATCATTGGCGCTGGATACACTGGCTTGTCAGCCGCGATCGAATTGACTGACAAAGGCCATTCAGTGGCAGTGCTTGAAGCGCACAAAGTTGGTGCTGGTGCGTCTGGTCGTAATGGTGGTGTGCTCGGAATGGGCCAGCGAAAAGATCAATTTGAACTTGAAGCTTGGGTTGGCAAAGAAAAGGCCAAACAGTTTTGGCAGATCGCCTGCGACGCAAATCAACTGGTTCGTGATCGTGTTAAGACGCACAACATCGATTGTGACCTGAGTGATGGATCCTTGGCGGTTGCCCATAGGCAGCGCTATGAAAGTGAACTATGGGATTACGTAGATCATTTAGAGGCAAACTACGACTACACCGACAAGCGCAAAGTGGATCGAGACGAAGTGCGCGCAATGCTGGGCGTTGACAGTTACTTCGGCGGTTATGTTGATAGCAATGCGGCGCATATACACCCTCTGAAACTCGCGCTCGGGGTGGCCAGGGTTGCTGATAAGCAAGGTGCCAGATTATTTGAAGGCAGCGCCGCTCTCGGTTATGAGGAAAACGGCGATGGCATAGTCGTTGAAACTGGTAAAGGTCGTGTTCGTTGTCAGTATTTGATTCTTGCCTGTAATGGCTATTTGGGGCATTTTGAAAAAGCCGCCGCGGTCTATCAAATGCCAATCAACAACTTCATTCTGGCCACAGAGCCTTTGGGTGAAGAGCGTGGTCGGCTGCTTAACCGAGACAATGTTGCGGTTGTTGATACGCGCTTTGTGGTCAACTATTTTCATAATTCGCCAGATCATCGCCTTGTCTTTGGCGGTGGGGAAAACTATTCATCCAGATTTCCAAAAGACCTTAAGGATTTTGTGCGTGGAAAAATGCTTGAGGTGTATCCGGATTTGCATGACGTAAAGATTGATTATGCCTGGGGCGGTACCTTGGCGATTACCTTGAAGCGCATGCCACACTTTGGGCGTAAGGGTGAGCGCGTGTATTGGGCACAAGGCTATTCAGGGCATGGTATTGCTATGGCGAATATGGGCGGCAAACTGGTTGCGGAAGCTGTACATCATCAATCTGACGGCTTTGAACTGTTTGCGGGGCTAAAGCATCAGGCGTTTCCTGGCGGTACCTTGCTACGTTGGCCTGGTTTGGTTGCCGGGATGCTCTATTATTCGATGCTGGATAAGTTTTAGCTGTTTTTCGGCTGCGCATTAAACGACAGAGCTACTGTTCATTTTGATTGAGATCAAATACTTGTGCTCTTCTTGAAGTAGACTGTTCAACAAATTTATTCACACA
The DNA here is from genome assembly GCA_045105115.1 of Pseudomonadales bacterium. GTDB lineage: Bacteria > Pseudomonadota > Gammaproteobacteria > Pseudomonadales > JAUIET01 > JAUIET01. Next base: position 21,789 of record JBGCDE010000284.1, read on the forward strand.
CTCCAAATTTACTAAGCTATGGATTTTCTCTGGATAGCCGTCGCATTCGTTTGCGGATTTCTGGTTAAGCGACTCAACTTACCACCACTGATTGGTTATCTCGCGGCGGGGTTTGGTTTGCATGCTCTTGGCGTTGAGCCTGCAGAGTCGCTACAAGTGCTTGCTGATCTTGGCGTGGCCTTGCTTCTTTACACTGTTGGACTCAAGTTAGACGTTCGCAGCCTTTTCAGAACCGAGATTTGGGGAAGTGCGGTCGCGCAAATGGGTGTGATTGTGGCGCTTACGGTTGCCAACAGTTTGCTGCTCGCATTTCTTGGTTTTAACTATTTCACTGATCTTGATTGGCAAGCGGCAGCGCTGATTGGTTTTGCAGTGAGTTTCAGCAGTACTGTATGTGCAGTGAAGTTATTGGGAGACCGTGGCGAGATGCGCGCTCGCCATGGCCAGATTGCGATAGGTATTTGAATCATTCAAGACATAGCGGTGGTTATCTTCGTAGCACTTACGGCCGATATATCGTCCAGCT